>JAEXPQ010000209.1 GCA_023446735.1 Verrucomicrobiota bacterium | reverse complement strand
GCGGCGGGGGGGCCGCACGCCGCCACCGGAAAGCGCGATCTCGGCCCGGCGGGTCGCCTGAAACCGCGGGCCGGTGCGGGCGGCGGACGGCGCCGGGTGACAACGGATTTCACAAGCGGCGAAAATGAATCACTACCCGGAGCGGAAGGACGCGCGGTAGTATGGTGTTCGCTACAGGCGGACCGCCGTGGCGCCCCACGATGCGATCCTCCTTCCAACCTCCGCCGCTGCCGGCGCTCGCGACGCGGGAGGCCCCTTTTCGGACCGGCCACCGCGGCCGGCTCCGGAGCCGCGCGCGGCCAGCGCACCCCGTGTCTTCCCCGACGCGAGGTTCCCCCAAAAAAACATCAGCAACGAACATGCATATGAATCGTAGAAACAAAACGGCCGGTCTCTGCGCCGCCTTGTCGCTCCTGGCCCTCCCTCGGGCTCTGGCCCAAGGCGCCCCGGGCGCGCCCCTCGCGGCGAGCGAGGCGGCCGCCGCCAAGGACGAGGACATTGTCGTGTTGTCGCCCTTCGTGGTCGGCTCGAGCGACACGAAGGACGGTTACCAGGTCAAGGATACGCTGGGCGGCACGCGCGTGCGCACGGAGATGAGCGACGTGGCGTCGTCGATCTCGGTCGTCTCGAAGAAGCTTCTCGAGGACACCGGCATCACCAACGCCCAGCGGTTGCTCGTCTACACCACCAACACGGAAGTCGCCGGTCTGAACGGCAATTTCTCCGGCGTCACCTCCCGCGGCACCGGCGTGCAGGGCAACGCCGAGGCCGGGCGCCTCGCGAATCCCAACGCCGTCAACCGCGCCCGCGGCCTCACGCCGATGGACAACACGCGGAACTACTTCCTCAGCGAGATCCCGTGGGACTCGTTCAACATCGACCGCGTCGACATCTCGCGCGGCCCGAACTCGTTCCTGTTCGGCGTCGGCAGCCCCTCCGGCATCCAGAACTATTCGACCAACGAGGCTGCTTTCGCCGACAAGGGCTCGCTGGAGTTCCGTTATGGCAGCTACGGTAGCAGTCGAGCGTCTCTCGACTACAACAAGGTCCTCCTCAAGGACGAGTTGGCGATCCGCCTCGACCTGCTCGAAGACGACACCAAGTACCGGCAGAAGCCGGCCTTCAACCACTCGCAGCGCGCCTATGCGGCGGTGCGTTACGACCCGAAGTTCCTTAACGCCGGCTCGGCGCACACCTCGGTCAAGGTCAACGCCGAGTACGGCCGCGTGCGCTCCAACAATCCGCGCGAATTGCCGCCGCTGGACTTCATCACCGGCTACTTCACCGACGGCGTGAACAAGACGGGCTACGATCCGTTCTCCGTCGCCGGCACGCAGGTGAGCGGCATCGGCAACTATCCGGGTCTGTCGTCGTGGGTGAACGGCCAGGACATCCACTACATCTGGCCCGGCCCGAGCGCGGCCATCTGGTACGACGGCACCACCGGCCAGGTCCTCAACGCGATGACCACCCTCAACGGCGGTAACAGCAGCGGCACCAACACCCTGCCCACCGGCTCGCTCGCGAGCCTGCCGCAGACCGTTCCGCTCTACATCACCGGTTTCTCGAACTACGCCAAGGCGGTGAACAGCGTGGACAGCAGCCAGTATCCCGGCGCCGCTGCGGGCACCGTGGTCTACGGCAACCAGTCGCTGACCGACGCCTCGATCTTCGATTTCTACAACAACCTGATCGACGGCGAGACCAAGCGCGAGTGGCAGAACTGGAAGACCTTCAACCTCTCGGTCGATCAGTCGTTCTTTGACGGGCGCCTCTCGTTTCAGGGTGTCTACGACCACCAGGAGTTCGACTTCGGTAACGAGGGCCTGCTTTCGGGCTACATGCAGCCGTACATCTCGGTCGATTTGAACGCCTACAACATCGTGTATCCGTCGACCATGAGCGGAGCGGACGCCAACGAGAACGTGGGCCGCCCGTTCATCGCGAGCGATTTCGGCTCGTCCAACGGCAGCACGCGCTACGTGCACGACAACCTCCAGCTCCTTGCCAACACCGAGCTGCGCGCGTCCGATTTCCTCGAGCCGCGCTCGCCGTTGGCCAAGGCCCTCGGCTCGCACTCCTTCACCGGTTTGGCGGGCCAATACGAGACCGAGTCCGAGACCCGCAACTGGAGCATGTATGCGACCGATGTCGCGTTCGCCAATCAGATGGGCGATGCCTCGGGCCTGATCTCCTCCCAGCGTTCGATCTCCTGGGTCGCCTATCTCGGCGACAGTCTGGTCACCAAAACCTCGGCCTCGGGGCTCAATCTCTCCAGCATCTCGACCAACATCCAGCCGATCAGCGGCACGATCCGCCATTTCGACAACACCTGGATTGCGGCCAGCAGCGTGAACCGTTCCGACCCATGGACCAATCCCGACGACCCGACCGGCATGTATCAGCAGGACGACAACCCGGCCAACTATGTGGGCTGGACCACGATCCCGCTCAACGTCCTCAACTCCGAGGACAACATCGAGGATCTCTACCAGTCCGGGACGAAGAGCCAGCAGAAGCTGCGGTCGTACGCGTTCATGTACCAGGGCAGGCTCTTCGACGACATGGTGATCCCGATGTTCGGTTACCGCAGTGATGAGGTGAAGCTGGCCTCGTCGAACGCTCCGCTCGATCCGAATACCCATGTCGCGAGCATGAACTACAACATCACGGGCGATCAGACGGTGATGAAGACCACCTCGACGAGCACCGGCGTCACCTTGCATCTGCCGAAGTCGCTGCGCGGCAAGCTCCCGCTCGATTCCGACCTGACCCTGCACTACTTCCACGGCGAGAACGGTACGCCGAAGGTCCGCTACGGCTTCGACGCCCAGCAACTTCCGAACGAGTCGGGCAAGACGGACGACATCGGCTTCCGACTCGATACCCTCGGCGGCAAGGCCACGTTGCGTGTCACTTACTTCAAGACACTCGACAAGAACGCGCAGGCCACCTCCGGCGCCGCCGATCCGCTCGGCAACAACGGCTACTACCTGTACCTCCTGCCCGCGTGGGGCGCCGCCGGCGCGGCCGCGACCGGCATGTACATCGCCGATCCCACCAACAACGGCGGCTCGTTCACCCAGCTCTCGGGCACCACCGCCGCGACCCAGCTGCAGATCGACGCCGTCGCCGACTGGAAGGCGAACTTTGCGAAGTATTTTTCGCAGTCGTTCTTCGATGCCTACGGGCTCGGCGTGAACGTCGACGCCATCACCTCCGGCAATTGGGCGAGCGTGTACAACAACACCAACGTGTATCCGTATCCGTGGGTGATCGCCAACACCGGCGGCGGCAAGGTCAACGGCACGTACCCGATCATCAGCCAGGACGTCGAGTCGAAGGGCTGGGAGATCGAGGCCACGGTCCGCCCGGTCGACAACTGGGACCTCACCTTCAACGTCTCGAAGGTGAACGCCGTCCAGACCGCGCTCGGGCAGTCGACCGTCGATTTCATCGAGAAACAGTACGAGTTCTTCAAGGGCCCGGCCGGGCAGCTGCCGCTCTGGGGCTACTGGAACGGTTCCTACTCCAGCAGCAGCACGCTCTACGCGTACTTCATGCAGAACATCTACTCGGCCTACCTGCTGCAGACGGCGCAGACCGGTTCCGCGCAGCCCGAGCTGCGCAACTGGAGCTTCAAGGCGATCTCGAACTACACCTTCACCTCCGGTCGGTTGAAGGGCTTCAACGTCGGCGGCGGCTACCGGTGGTCCTCGAAGCCGATTCTCGGCTACGGAATTACCGAGGTCGCCGACGAGCTCGGCAACACGATGTGGATCATGGACGTCAACAAGCCCATCAAGGGCTGGGACGACCAGCACTTCGACCTGTGGGTCGGCTACGGGCGCAAGCTCAACGACAAGATCGACTGGCGCATTCAGTTGAACATCCAGAATGTCCTCGAGCGCTCGCGCCTGGCGCCGATCAGCGTGCAGCCCGATGGCACCGTGGCCCAGTGGCGCATCCTTCAGGGCCAAAGCTTCACGCTCACCAACACGTTCAAGTTCTGAGCGTCGGTCGCGTCCGTGCGCCGCGGTGGCGCGCGGCACTCTCCAGAGCCGTGACTTCGGTCACGGCTCTTTTCGCTCCGAGGCCGCGTGCGGATCGGGACCGCGCTGGGCGGGCGGCGGCGGGTCGAGAATCCACGCGAGCGCGTCGGCTTCGTTCAGGAACGACTTGAGCGTGAGATGGGGGTTACGGTTGAAGTTCTCGAAGTTGCGGGCGATCGCGACCGCGGCGGGCGAGTGGGCCACGAACGCCGCGCGGACCGGCGCGGGGATGGGCGTGACGATCCGGCGTTTCGAGTAGGTGAACGCCTCGAGCGAATCGAGCCCCAGCTCCGCCTGCGGGTCGACGGTGTGCAGGATGTGCGGCCGGAAGGCGCAACGTGCCGCGGCCGCGGGAAGCTCGCCGAAGAGCCGCCCGAGATCCTCCGCGACGATCTTACCGCTCCAGTGGACGTGGAGGTGGTTCGCGCGGCTCTCGATGGTGATCGGCATGTTGGTGGGATCGACAGGATCGACACATCGGCCCGCGGCGCGCGAAGTGAATCCGAAAGCCGATGTCCCGGGCGGTGCGATGGGGCCGCGCCTTTTGCGCGCGCCTCAGCCGATCCACGCCGCGATGTGGGCGGCCGGCAGGAGCGTGCTGACGCCGTACAGCAAACCGGCGATGCAGGCGCTCGCCGCCAACGCCGTGCGAACCGCCCCGGACCAGTCCGGCACCTCGCTGGTCCGGTTGATCGCGCATACCAGCGTCGGAACCGTGATGGCGATGGAGTAGAAGAGGTAGTCGCGAACTGGCGACTTGTCGATGGCGGCGCCGCTGAAATAGAGCATGAGCGAGAACGCGACAGCGAAGACCGCGGCATGCAGCGCGGCCACCGGCAGCGCGCGTTCGGGCGGGGCCATCACATCGAGCAACTTGAAGGCGATCGGGAGGGTCAGGGCGGCGAACAGGAGGTAGGCGACTCCGTAGGAGAGCCCCACCAGCAGCACGAGTTTCCCGGGGATGACATCGAGGGGTAGGAAGTCGATCGGCTCCATCCGGAGTTCCAGGTCCGCCCGCCGCGCGTCGGCCGCCGCATCCCAAGCGTTGGTGTGTTTCAGCTTCACCGGGTCGCCCCGCTGCATCTGGACGATATGGGGGGCGGTCGAGGAGTCGGCACCGAGGTTGCGGCGCGGCGGCTCCCGACGGTTCCCGGTCGTGGCTGGAGCCGAGGCGCGCTGTGCGACCTCGGACGGAGGTGGCGCAGGTTGAGTCGCAGGGGCGGCGGAGGGGCGCGCGTCCGAGCGGTCGATGGCCGTCACGGTACCCTCCATCAGGACGACGCGACCAACGCCCGGGTACTGGAGGGTTTCGTGGCCGCCACCGACGATGCGACTCGAGGGTTCGCCGAGCTCGGCGACGACCTCCTCCCGGGTGTCGCCGATTGTCACACCGAGCAGGCGAGCGACGGTTGCGCACACGAGGAACAACAGCGGGACGGGCTTCATGGAGCGGCAATTACAGTGCCCGCTTGGGGGCCTCAAGAGGCAAAGGCGGCGGCGGTGTGGCGAAAACGCCCGCAGTCGGCATGGTTCCGCCCATGAACTCCGGTGTGCGATCGTTCGTGTCGGCCGGTGCCCTGGCGCTGGCGTTGTTCTCGGGCTGTGCGACGGTGCCGGAGACGGGCCGCCGGCAGCTCATGTTGCTCGATGCCGCGCAGGAAGCGAAGATGGGGCTTTCGGCCTTCGCGGAGCTCAAGAGCCAGCAGCCGACCAGCCGCGATCCGGGCGCGAATGCGCGGGTACGCCGGATCGGGGCGCGCATCGCCCCGGCGGTGGGCCGCGACCTGCCCAACGCCGACTGGGAGTTCGTCGTGTTCGAGTCCGCGCAGGTGAACGCGTTCGCGTTGCCCGGCGGCAAGGTCGGCGTCTACACCGGTCTGCTGGATTTCGCGGACAGCGACGACGAACTGGCGGCGGTGATCGGCCACGAGATCGCGCACGTGAGCGCCCGGCACGGGGCCGAGCGCGCGTCGCAGCAGCTCGGGGTGGCACTGCTCGGCGCCGGGGTGGCGGTGGCGACCGAGGACGCGAAACACCGCGACGCCATCCGCGTGGCCTACGGGCTCGCGGCGACCGGCACCGTGCTGAAGTATTCGCGCGACCATGAGAGTGAGGCGGATCGTATCGGGCTGCTCTACATGGCCCGCGCCGGCTACGATCCCGCGGCGGCGGTTCGCTTCTGGCGCAAGATGGCGGCGCGCGAGCAGTCCGGTCCGCGGATGCCCGAGTGGCTTTCGACCCATCCGACCGACGCGACGCGTATCGCCCGGCTCGAACGCTGGTTGCCGGAGATGGTGCCGGTCTACGAGGCGAGCCGCTGAGCGGCTCCGGACCGGCCGCGCGCCGGTCCGCCCGTCGCCGCGATTCGCGGCGCGCTCACGGCGTAGCGCTCATCCGCCCAGCGCCTGCTGTTTGCCGGCAAGGGATTGTTTCAACTCCCCGCAGAAGGCGTGCGCCTCGGACTCGAACTTCTTGAGGTTGAAGCTCGGGAAGACGCGCGGCTGGAGGATTTGCCAGGCGGCGGTCCGTTCCAGTTCGGAACCGATGTCGCGCACGGTGTCGCCCCCGAAACCGACGTGGTTGTAGAGGCACACATCGCGGGCGAGCGAGACGACGCCGACCAACTCGATGTCGTCCCCGGCGTGGCCGGGATTCTCGGCCCAACGGATGACGTTGCAGTAGGCACTGGGCAGGCCCTGCTTGACGGCGAAGCGCGCGGCCATCTCCCGTGTGGTGCAGCCGAGGAACTTCTTCTCCGCTTCGGACAGGGTCACCTTGTGTTCGCGGGCGTAGTTGACCACGGCTGGGAACGCGAAGGGGAACAGTTTCAGGAGGATCAGCTTCCCGAGGTCCTGCAGCAGGCCCGCGGTGTGGGCGCGACTGGCCAGGGATTCGAACTCGAGGTAACGCGCGGTGAACTGCGCGAGCCGGGCGACGCCCATCTGGAACATCCAGAACTGGACCCACGAGATCGGCGGCACGTGCATGTGGCGGGCGGGGATGGTGGGCATCGTCTTGGCGATCCCGGTGAGCTTGAGATTGCCGAGCAGGCCGACAGCGGTGCGGGGATCGTCGATCACGGTCATCTCGTCGTGCTCGAGGTGGTTGGCGGCGATGAGCACCTGGGTGATCAGCGCCGGGTCCTTCGCGACGAGGTCGTTGATCTGGTTGAGATTGGTGGTGGTCCGGTCGGCCGTCATCTGAAACGCCGCCGCGACCGAGTCGATCGCGGGGCAGGCGGGGAGGGCTTCGGCCTGGAGCAGCACCTCCTCGCCGCCGATCATCGGACCGTTCTTGTCGACATCGGCGTGCATCCACTGGGCGCGTGCTTCGGACTCGCGTTGCGCTTCCTTCTCCTCTTCGGACATCACGCCGGCGACGACGCGTTTGGGGTCGAGATGGAGCAGGATCAGCTCCCGGGCGTAGGCGAGGTCCTCGGGGCAGCGTTTGAAGAACGTCCAGTCGCCCGCCTTGGCCTTGTCGGCGAGCAGGGCCATATACTCGACGAGGCCCCAGACGCCGCAGGCCTCGCCCTTCTCGGTGAGGGCGTCGATGCGGGCCTGGACCTGGGGCGGATTCCGCGCCTCGGCCACGCTTTCGAAGAAGGCACGGCTCTTCTCGAGGGACTCGGCGAGGTCGTTGCGCATGGCGCGGAGATTGTCGGGCGCGTAGCCCATCTGGGCGCAGAAGGACTTCTCCTCCTCGAACTGCAATTTGCGCCACGGATTGGCGCAGGCCTTGGTGACCTCGCGGAAGATGTGTTCGTCGTTGTACGGTTTGATCAGGTAGTTCTGCACCTTGAGCAGAAGCACCTTTCGCACTGTGGCGTGGTCGCCGACGGTGGTGTAGACGACGATTGGCAGCTGCTTGAGGAAACAATCCTCGCGCAGGCGCGCGATGAAGTCCGTCCCCTTCTCCCCGTGCAGTTCGAGTTCGACGAAGGCGAGATCGACATTCACGAACTCGCGCAGGGCCTTCCAAGCGTCGGCGCTGGTGGGGGCGATGAGGCAGCGGTGGTGCCCGCGCGCGAGAATCCCCTGCATGGCGCGGCTCGCGACCTCATTGGCGTCGAGAAGGAGGACATTGGCCATGATGTGCGGGGGGGGCGGTTGACGGCGGACGGCCGGGCGGAAGCGGAAACCGGTTGTCCCTTCGGACTATCGGACAAATCCGTTTTCGCTGTAATCGCAAATAGGCGATGGCCCCCGGTCGGCTCAGGGCGCCCGGGCGCCGCCGCGCACTTGAGCGTTGATCGGGGCCCGGGAGCTGGCGAGTTTCTCGCGCCTCCCACCCATTCCGCACCATGCCCACGAGCAGCCATTACGACGTCGCGATCGTTGGAGCCGGCCTGTCCGCTCTGGCCGCCGGAGTGCGGCTGGCCCATTTCGGCAAGCGGGTCTGTCTGCTCGAACGGCACAACGTGGTGGGGGGGCTAAACAGCTTCTACAGCGTGGACGGCCGCAAGTACGACGTGGGCCTGCACGCGATGACCAACTTCGTCCCGCGGGAGGTGAAGGGCACGGCGCTCGGCAAGCTCCTGCGGCAGCTCCGCATCGACCGCGACACCCTCGACCTGTGTCCGCAGCTCGGCTCGGCGGTGCGGTTTCCCGGGCGGGAGCTGCGGTGGGACAACGGCGGCGCGCTGCTCGAGGCCGAGGTGGCGCGGGAGTTCCCCGCGCAGATCGACGGCTATCGGCGGCTCGTCGCCGCGCTGCGGGCGTTCGACGACGCGGCGGCGGTGTCCCCCGGTTTCACCGCCCGCGAGATGATCCGCCTCCACATCGCCGACCCGGTGCTGGAGGATATGCTGCTGTGTCCGATCTTTTATTACGGAAGCGCCACCCCGCGGGATATGGACGCGCTGCAGTTCGCGATCATGTTCAAGGCGGTCTACCTCGAGGGCTTCGCGCGGCCGTTCGAGGGCATCCGCGTGTTGCTGCGCCTCCTGACCGAGCGGCTGAAGAGCTCCGGCGGGGAGCGCCGGATGAAGTGCGGCGTCCGGCGGTTGGTCGCCCGCGCCGGCCGCATCGCCGCGCTTGAGCTCGACAACGGGGAGACCATCACCGCGGACTGGGTACTCTCCTCGGCCGGGGCCGAGGAGACCCGGTTGCTGTGCGAACCGGACCCGGCGCGGGCCCGGGCGGCGGCGCCGGCCGATCCGGCGCGGCTGGGTTTCGCGGAGACGATCCAGGTGCTGCGGCGTCCGCCGGGGGAGTTCGGCTGGGGGGAGACGATCGTGTTTTTCAACGACTCGGACCGGTTCGAGTTCGCGAACCCGACCGAACCGGTGGACCTGCGCAGCGGCGTGATCTGCCTGCCGAACAATTTCGACTTCGGCGGCCGCGCAATGGCCGAGGGCTGCGTGCGCGTGACCGGCTTGGCGAGCCACGCGGCGTGGGCCGCGATGGACGAGCCGCGGTATCGCGCGGAGAAGCGCCGCCTCTTCGCCGCCATGGCGGCGAGCGCGCGGCGGTTCCTGCCGCCGGCGGCACCGGCGGAGGTCGACGCGGCGACCGTGGCGACGGACATGTTCACGCCGCTGACGGTCGAGCGCTACACCGGCCACCTGGGCGGCGCGATCTACGGCGCGCCTCGCAAGGTGCGCGACGGCCGCATGCCCTACGGCAATCTCATCCTGATCGGAACCGACCAGGGCTATCTCGGCATCACCGGCTCGATGCTGAGCGGCATCATGATGGCCAACCAGCACGTGCTGCAGGCGCGGTGATCCCGGCAGTTGGCGCGGGCGGTTGAATTTGCGCTTCACAGACGGGCTCGGCCGCGGCATTCAGTTCGTGGATGCCGAGATTCGAGTTTACGGCGATGGATGCGGCGGGCCGGGTGTCCGGCGGGGCGCTGGAAGCGGCCGACGCGGAGCGCGCCACCGCCGAGGTCCGGCGTCGCGGCTTGTTCCCGACGCGGGTCGAGAGCGCCGGCGCGTGCGCCCCGGCCGGAACGGCGCCGCGGCGCGGTGGCGGCGCGATCGTGATCGGCCGGATCGTCTCCGCCCACGGACTGGCCGAGTTCACCCGCCAGCTCGGCACGCTCGTGCAGGCCGGGCTGCCGCTGTTGCGGGCGCTGCAGGTGCTGGGCCGGCAGCAGCGCAACAAGGTCTTCCGCGGCGTGATCGAGGCGATGGCCGCGGGCATCCTCGCCGGCGAGAGCCTCTCCGGCGCCATGGCGCGGCATCCGCGGGTCTTCGGCGAGACGTACCGCGGCCTGATCCGGGCCGGGGAGACCGGGGGCCGGCTGGATGTCGCGCTGCTGCAATTGGCGCGGTTCCTGGAGAAGGCGGAGCGGATACGGCGGCGCGTGCAGGCCGCGCTCTACTACCCGGCGGCGGTGCTGACGGTGACCGTGCTGATCCTGACGGCCCTGATGCTCTTCGTGGTGCCCCGCTTCCGGACCATCTTTCAGGAACAGTTGCGGGGCGCCGACCTGCCCGGGTTGACCGCCGCCGTGTTGGCGACCAGCGACTTTGTCGGAGCCAACCTCGGCTGGATCGCGTTGGCGGGGGCGGGCGCCGGCACGCTCGCGGTGGGGCTGCGGGCGCTGCCCCGGGGGCGGCGTTGGCTCGACGCCGCCACGCTGCGCCTGCCGGTGGTGGGGGCTTTGTGCGGGAAGCTCGCGGTGGTGCGGTTTGCGCGGACGCTGGGGACGCTGCTCGGCAACGGCGTGGCGATCCTGCAGGCGTTGCAGGTGGCGCGGGCGACGGTCGGCAACGCCGTGTTCGCCGCCGCGCTCGACGGGGTCCATGCGCGGGTGCAGGCGGGCGCCACCGTATCGGCGGCGCTGGGGCACGCCCGGTGCTTCCCGGACCTGCTCGTGAGCATGGTCGCGGTGGGCGAGGAGACGGGCGCGCTGGCCGAGATGCTCGGCCGGGTGGCGGACGCGTTCGACGAGGAGGTCGACACGGCGGTGGGCGGCCTCACGGCGCTGCTGGAGCCGGTGCTGATCGTCTTCCTGTCGCTCACGGTCGGCACAGTGGTGATCGCCCTGTTCCTGCCGATCGTGCGCATCATCCAGACGATGAGCTGAACGCCCGCCGCCTTCGCCGCGCGGGCGGCGCTGCGGCGAAGGCGGCGGATGTTTGCCCTCGCGGTCGTGAGGGCAAACGTCCGGCAGAAGGCGCGGGCGGCGGGGTCGCCCGGGGGAGCTACGCGTCGGGCGCGGGCGGATTGTCGTCGCGAAAAACCGGTTGCGGGCGGCAGCCCGCGGCGAGCGCGACGTAGGTGAAGGTGCCCTCGGTGACGCAGCTCTCCGTGCGCTCGAAGTGGCGCTGGACCCAGACTTCGATGTGGATGCGCAGCGAGGTCCGGCCGACCCGGACCAGCTCGGCGAAGCAGGCGACGGTGTCGCCGACGAGGACGGGTTGGTGGAACTCCATCGCGTCGACCGCGACGGTGGTCACCCGGCAGCGCGCGATCTGGTGGGCGAGGATCGCGCCGCCGATGTCCATCTGCGACATGAGCCAGCCGCCGAAGATGTCGCCGGAGGCGTTGGTGTCGGCCGGCATGGCGATGGTGCGGATGACGAGCTGGCCGCGCGGGGTGCGGGCGGGGTTCGGAGGAACGGACATGCCGGCAGTGTAGGTAACGCGGCTGCGCGGGTCAGTCGCGAATCGCACACCAAGCGCTGCGCCTACAGCGATCGTGATCGCGACAGCAGTAGGCGCAGCGCTTGGCGGGGCGGTTGGGTTTGGTGCGATCGGTAGGTGTGACGGAGGGGGCTGGTGGTTGCGGTTCCTCGCGCTGGGGCGGCGAGCCCGGCTCGGCTTCCGGGGCAGCGAGCGGCTCCGTTCGTCCAACGGCTGCTAGGCTGGTCGTCCCCGGACGCCTGTTTCCGGCCGGTGGCTGCGCGGCTCAGCTCGGCAGGAGCTTGAGATCCGCGAGCGGGACGGCGACGAGCACGCCCTGTTGCAGGACGTCCATGGCGATCACGACGCCCTTGGGCGAATGCGGGTTCTCGACCATGCCTTCGACGCCCTTGAGCGGTCCGCCGACGATCTTCACCCGGGCGCCCTGCTTGAGCAGCGGATGGAGGGTCGCCTCGAGGCCGGAGGCGACGAGCGCCTCGACCGCGGCGAGTTGGACGAGGAAGCCGGCCTCGTCGGTCACGGGCAGGAAGCGCACAACCAGGTCCTGCTGGTAGAGGCGGGAGCGGCGGGCCGGCTCGATACGGGTGAAGACGTAGCCGGGAAACAGCGGCTTGGTAAAACGGCGGATACGGTTGCCGTAACGCCGCTCCGAGGCGACGAGCGGCAGGCTGTGGACGCAGTGTTCGCGGACGAGCAGCGTCGCGAACTTCTTCTCGCAGCGCGGCTTGGTATGGCCGACGAACCAGGCCGGCGCGTCGGCGGCGGGGGCGGACGAGGACACGCGAGGCTCAGCTGCGGGCGGAAAGAAACTCGAGCGCGGCGCGGTAGCCCGGCAGCCCGAGGCCGGCGATCACCCCCACGCAAGCGCCGGCGGTGACGGATTTGTGGCGGAACTCCTCGCGGGCGTGAACGTTGGAGATGTGGACCTCGACGGCGGGCACGCCGGAGCCGGCGATGGAGTCGCGCAGGGCGACGCTGGTGTGGGTGAGCCCGCCGGGATTGATGACGAGGCCGTCGAACTTGCGGTCGGCGAGCGAGGCGATGCGGTCGATGAGCGCGCCCTCGTGGTTGCTCTGGAAGAACTCGAGCTCGACGGGGCGGCCGGCGAACGCGGCGCGCAGGTCGCGTTCGAGGTCGGCGAGCGTGGCATGGCCGTAGACCGCGGGTTCGCGTTTGCCGAGGCGGTCGAGGTTGGGGCCGTTGAGGATGGCGAGCTTCTTCATGGCGGGAGTAGTGAGGGGGCGGAGGCGCGGAGGCAAGGCGGCGGTCAGAGCGGGCAGTCGCTGGGGAGGAAGACCCAGGGCAGGTCGAAACGCGTGGCGAGCTCGGCGGCCAGGGCCCGCACGCCGAAGGTCTCGGTGGCGTAGTGGCCGCACAGATAGAGGTTGAGCCGCTCCTCCTGGGCGCGGTTGTAGACGGACTGCTTGAGCTCGCCGGTGACCAGCGTGTCGACGCCGGCGGCGGCGAGGGCGTCGAGGGCGCTCATGCCGCTGCCGGTGAGGATCGCGATCTCCCGTGGCGCGGCGGAGCCGAACTCGAGCGCGGTGACGCCGCCAGGAAATTGCCTCCCGAGCTCGCGGTGGAGCGCGGCGCGGTCGGCCGGGGCGGCGGCGATCACGCCCATGTCGCGCCCCTGGTACGGGAGGAATCCACGGACTGGCGACAGTGCGAGGGCGCGGGCGAGCAGGGCGTTGTTGCCGAGCTCGGGGTGCGCATCGAGCGGCAGGTGCGCGGAGTAGACCGCGAGATTGGCGGCGAAGGCGGTTTGCAGGCGCTCGCGTTGGGCGCCGACGAACGGGCGGGCGCCGTCCCAGAGCAGCCCGTGGTGCACGACGAGAAAGTCGACTCCGGCGGCCGCGGCGGCGCGGAAGGTGTGGAGGCCCGCGTCGACCGCGGCGCCGAGGCGGGTCACACGGCCGTCGTTCTCGAGTTGGAGGCCGTTGTGCGCGCCGGGGAAGTCGGGGAAGCCGGGCAGCCCGAGACGTTGGTGGCAGTGGGCGACGAGGTCGGCGAGGGCGGCGGGCATGGCGCGTAGATAGCGCCCCCGACTGCGGCGTGGCAAGAGTGGCGCTCGGTCCCGAGTAGGCGGCGAGGATCGGGACGACGGGCACCGGGACCCGGAGTGCCGCGCAACGCCCCGAGCATCCGAGCGGGCTGGATCAGTTCGCCGGCGGCTCGGCGCTCGTCTTTCGGCCCACGCTCGGATGCTCGGGCGTCGTCAGGTCCTCCGGCGGCGAGGCGACGAGGGCGAGGAGCCGAAGCACCGCCGGTGCAGTCCGAGTCCGGCGAGCAGGGCGGCGGCGGCCAGACCGTAGGTGGCGGGTTCGGGCACGGGGGGGACCCCGGTTGCGTCGAAACCGGCCCGCAGCGCGAACGCGAAGGTTTCCGCCGGAGCGGTGCCGTCGGCTTCAGGGACGAAGGCGAGCACGGTGAAGGGTAAGGCGCTGTCCTCGTTGGCGAGGCCGTCCGGCCGGCACGAGGTGCGCGGGGTGAGGGCGCCGAAGAAACCGTCGGCCGCGGGGGCGGTGTTCAGCGACTTGTCGAAGGCGTAGTAGCGGGCGCCGTCGGAGCGCTCGATGTAAAAATCGAGCGTTTCTAGGTTGGTCAGCGGGGGCAGGATGTAGCTGCCGAAGGGCAGGGCGGCGAGGTCCTCGCTGAGGGTATGCTCGATTCCCGACTGGCGGTAGCCGAAGGCACGCCAGACGTCGCCGGTTTGTCCGAGGAAAACAACTTCACAATGGAGGTCGAAGGTGGAGCCGACGATCGGGCCGACGAGTCCGATCGGGGCGTTGGGTCTCCAGCCGCTCCAATCGCGGTCGGGCGAGTCGGCCTGGGTGCCGTCGGGGGTGTTGAGCGCGGGGACGATCAAGCCGGCGGCGGGCTCGAAGCCGGCGAACCAGTTGCGGTAGTCGGCCAGTCGATCGGCTTCGGGGGCGAGGAGCTGGGCGAAGGCCGGGCTGGCGGCGAGGAGGACGGCGAGCGTCGGAGGGCGGATGCGTTTCATGGGCACGGTCGTTGGGAGTCCGTGGGGCGCTTCCGGGGGGCTGGAATCGGGGTGGAGGGTAGCATGGGCGCGCCGGCGGCGCCATCGGGCCTTCCCTGATTCATTCTTTGGAAAACAGGGGTTGACAGTGCCGGAGGTGTCCGGTGTCTTCGGCGGCTTCCTATGAAAGTTGTCTCGTCCCTGAAGTCCGCGAAGAAGCGTCATCCTGACTGCCAAGTCGTTCGTCGCCGCGGCCGTCTCTACGTCATCAACAAGACCGACCCGCGCTACAAGGCGCGCCAAGGTTGATTCAAACCCAGAGAATTTTCGCCGTGAAACCCGAAGGCCATCCTACGCTCAACAACGTCTGTTTCGTGGACGTTTCCACCGGGCACAAGCATCTGACCAAGTCGACGATGAAGTCTCAGCGCAAGGAGACCATCGACGGCGTGGAGTACTATCTCGTGCTGCGCGACGTGACCTCCGACTCGCATCCCGCCTACACCGGCGAGAAGCGCCTGGTCGACACCGCCGGCCGCGTCGAGAAGTTCACCTCGAAGTTCAAGCGCGCCACGAAGAAGTAAGCGCGTTCCGCTTCCCTTTCGCCCTCCGGTCGCAAGCCGGAGGGTTTTTCGCGTCCCGGCTCGGGCCGGGCAAACGAAGCGGGGAGCCGGGCCAGCCGACTCCCCGCGGGGTGTATGGCAAGTGGAGACGGTCTATTTGGAGAGCTGGTTCTTGAGGAACTCGATGCTCGTGCGCGTCTGGTCGCTCTGCTCCATCATGGCCTCGACGGACTTGCAGGCGTGGATGACGGTGCCGTGGTCGCGGCCGCCGAAGTTCTCGCCGATCTCGGCCAGCGAATGCTTGGTGAGGATACGGGCGAGGTACATCGCGATCTGGCGCGGGATGGCGATGTTGTTGGGCCGGCGCTTCGAGAGCATGTCGCTGTGGCGAAGCTGGTAGTAGTCGGCCACGCGCTTCTGGATCGTGTCGATCGTGAGCTGGTTCTGCGCCTGCTCCATGAGCACGTCCTTGAGCAGCATCTCGACGGTGGGGATGTCGATGTGCTTGTTCGTGAGGGCGGCGTAGCTGGCGACCTTGATGAGGGCGCCCTCGAGGCGGCGGACGTTCTTGGAGATGTGCTGCGCGATGAAGTTGATGACCTCGGCGGGGAGATTCGCCTTCAGGGTGGCGGCCTTGGTGCGCAGGATGGCGACGCGGGTCTCGAAGTCGGGCGACTGGAGGTCGACGACCAGTCCCCACTGGAAGCGCGAGACGAGGCGGCTCTCCAGTTTCTGGATCTCGTTGGCGGGGCGGTCGCTCGACAGGAAGATCTGCTTCTGGGCCTCGAAGAGCTCGTTGAAGGTGTGGAAGAACTCCTCCTGGATGCGCTCCTTGCCGGCGAGGAAGTGGATGTCGTCGATGAGCAGGACATCGACGTGGCGGTAGCGCTGGCGGAACTTGGTGAGCGTGTTCTCCTGGATGGCGTGGATGAACTCGTTGGTGAACTTCTCGGAGGAGAGGTATGCGACCTTCGCGTCCGGGTTGTTCCGCATGATCTGATGGCCCACGGCGTGCATCAGGTGGGTCTTGCCGAGGCCGGTGTCGCCGTAGACGAAGAGCGGGTTGTAGGCCTGGGCGGGGGCCTGGGCGACGGCGATCGAGGCGGCGTGGGCGAGCTGGTTGTTGGGGCCGACGACGAAGTTCTCGAACGTGTTGCGTGGATTGAGATTGGTGGTGGCGAGGCGCTCGTCGGTGCGCACGCGGCGGGTGTGGGCGGCGGTGCGGGCGGGCTTGGCGGGCTCCTCGATGGCGATGCGGCTGGCGCCGCCGGCGGCTTCGGTCTTGCGGAGGGTGACGCTGACCATGCGGCCAGACGTGAGGCGGACGCGCTGCGTAATCAGGTCGAGATAGTTGTCGTGGACCCAGATGGCGGCGAATTCGTTGGGCACGCCAAGCACCAAGGAGTCATCGGTGGCTTCGACGCAGCCGATGGGCTCGAACCACATCTGGAAAACTTCGTCCGGGAAGAGACCCTTGAGGTCGCATTTCACGGTTTCCCAGAGATTCGAAGAGGTGGTGGTGGATGACATTGCAGGTGAGGACGGCGCAGCTATTCACAAACGGTGGTTCGCCTGACGCTGGATGCTCCTCTGTCGCGGGGATGAGCTAGGGCCGCGGGATGGGAAAGTGGGAATCTGACCTTCAACGGGCGAGGTGCCGGTGGTTGAGCTTGTAAGTGATTGAAGGGCAGGATGAAGCGGATGGGGTTTCCCGGGGCGCTTTACGGTGCAGACAGGAGAGCTACCAAAGAGCAGGCGGAACGCAGTTCAGGCAGTGGAAGATCGAAGCATAGCGCAAGCGTGCAGAACCCTTTCAAGGCCAACTTCTCCACAACTTGTTAACAGCGGATTCCTGACGCAAATTTGCCTGCTTTTTGTGTTGCCACGCGGGCTCGGGAAATCGGCCGGGGCGACGCCCTCGAGCGGCGGTTGGCGGACACGGGACAGGCCGTGATCGGGTCGCGGGGCGGCCACGAGGGAGGCCGCGAGCGGCGATCCCGCGGCGAAGCGGGATGGCGTTTTTTTCGTTGCCACGATTTGGCCCGGTCAGGCCGCTGGAGCGGGGTCGAACCACTTCCCGTGTTCGCGGATCAGATCGACCATTTGGGCGACCGCCTCGGCCTCGGGGATGTTGAAACGCACGGCGGTCTTGCCGACGTAGAGGTTGATCTTGCCCGGGGCGCCGCCCACGTAGCCGAAATCGGCGTCGGCCATCTCGCCCGGGCCGTTCACGATGCAGCCCATCACGGCGATCTTCACGCCCTTGAGGTGGCCGGTGGCGGCGCGGATGCGCTGGGTGGTCGTCTGGAGGTCGAAGAGCGTGCGGCCGCAGCTGGGGCAGGCGACGAACTCCGTCTTCGAAATGCGGGCACCGGCGCCCTGCAGGACGTTGTAGGCCAGGCGCACGTCGCGCTCGAAATCGGTGCCGGACTCCACGCTGAGCAGGTCGCCCAGACCGTCGCACAGGAGCGCGCCGGCGAGCACGCTGGCATCGAGCAGCGTGCCGAGGAAGTTGTCGTCGCCGCCCAGCCCGTTGGCCGGGCAGGCACGGATCCAGAGGGGGGCGCGGGAACCGATCGCACGCAGGCACTCCGCGAGCTGGCGGTAACCGCCGACCGGATGCACGGCGGCGGATATGGCCGGGCCGGTGGCGGCGGGGAGGCGCAGCGTGAAGAGGAGGTTCTCGGCGCCGAGGGCGGCGAGATCGCGCGCGAAGCCGGCGAAGTCGGCCGGCTGGATCTCGGCGGCGACGGTCCAGCCGCGGTGTCGGGCGAGGCCGACCCAGGCGCGCAAGGGGGCGTGTTCGCCGGCGGCGAAGGCGCGGACGAGGATCGCGTGCGCGGGCAGGTCGAGCGTGTTGGCCGCGCCGGGGGCGATGGCCGGGGAGAGTTCGAGGGCGAGTGTGGCGCCGAAGCGGGCGGCGACCGGCGCGAGCGCGGCGGCGGCCGGCAGTTCGGCGGCGGAGGCCACGGGCACGAGCAATGCCTCGACGGGGTTGTCCTTCATCCGCTTCGCGGCGTCGGCGAGCAGCGCCTCGAGGGCGGTGGGCGTGCGCGCGGCGGCGGGCAGCGGCACAATCACGCGCTGGGTTTGGCCGGCACCGGCGGCGCCGGCGGGTCCGAGCCGGAGAAGGGCGGTGTCGCGGCGCTGATAGACGAAGGGCTCGACGCCGTCCGGTTCGGCGGCGGTGGCGGGCAGCGCCCAGCGGCGCATGGCCTTGGCGGCGAGGGCCTGGGCGACGGGGATTTCGTAGACGGAGTCCTCGGTGAGCGAGACGCGGATGGTGTCGCCGAGGCCGTCGAGCAGCAGGCTGCCGATGCCGATGGCACTCTTGATGCGGCCGTCCTCGCCGTCGCCGGCCTCGGTCACGCCGAGGTGAAGCGGATACGGGCGGTGGGCGCGGTCCATGCGGTCGACGAGGAGACGGTAGGCCTGGATGACGACCTTCGGGTTGCTCGCCTTCATGGAGAGCACGATGTCGTGGAAATTGTGATCTTCGCAGATGCGGACGAACTCGAGCGCGCTCTCGACCATGCCCAGCGGCGAGTCGCCGTAGCGGTTCATGATGCGGTCGGAGAGCGAGCCGTGGTTGGTGCCGATGCGCAGGCAGCGGCCGAGTTCGCGGCAGCGTTTCACCAGCGGGGAGAACGACTCGTGCAGTCGCTGGATCTCGCGCTCGTACTCGGCATCCGAGTAGTCGACCACGGCGAACTTCTTCTTGTCGGCGTAGTTGCCGGGATTGACGCGGATCTTCTCGACGTGCTCCACGGCCTCCATCGCGGCCGTGGGCAGAAAGTGGATGTCGGCGACGAGCGGCACGTGCGCGAAGCCTGCGGCAGAGAACTGGGCGCGAATCTCGCGCAGGCACTTCGCCGCCGGCACGTTGGGCGCGGTCACGCGCACGATCTCGCAGCCCACCTCGGCCAGAGCGATGCTCTGGCGGACCGTTGCGGCGACATCCTGCGTGTCGGAGGTCGTCATCGACTGGACGCGGATCGGGTGGGAGCCGCCGACGCCGACGGCGCCGATCCTCACTTCGGTGGCGGGGCGACGAATGGTGGCGAAACGGGAAGCGCAGTAGGGCATGGAAGTGGGGACGATGAAGAAGAACGAATCCGCGAGGACGCAAGCGTCGCTCCCGCGCCGAGCAGGATGGCGCGGAGGGGAACGGGCGGTAGGCGGGGGCGGAGGTCGACCGCACCGGTCCCGAGCTCGTGGCGCGGGACGCCCGGTGCGGGCGGCGACGGGTGCCCGGGTCCGGTCGGAGCCGGGGCGTGTGCGGTCAGCGCTGCGGTGCGTTGAGCGGGCTCGAGTGGAAGTACTGCGCCAGCGGCGTGGGTTCGAAAACCGGCACGGGATGGAAGCCGGCGGTCGTGTCGCCGTAGATCTGGAGTTTCGCGATGTAGCGATCGTTGAGCACCGTGCCGCGGCCGAGTAGCGGCACGGACGGCGGGTAGCCCTGCGCGAGGATCTCGCCCGGCCCAAGATCATGGCTGGATTTTCGGACGATCGGGCAGGGGCGATCGGCGACCAGCAGGGTGATTGCCGACCCGGCGAAGTCGAAAACGTAGCTGACGGACTCGGTCGGTACTGGCGGCATGACGACACTGCGGTCGATCGGTTGTCCGCGGGCGAGGAAGGGCGCGAGCAACTCGACCCCGTGCGTCTGCAGCGTGGAGCGAAGCGCCGAGGCGACCACGGTGAGCGCCTCGACGAGGAACGACTGGCACTGGGAGGGCCCCGGCGGGCGATCGAGCGTGCGGGTGAAGATGGCGCTGACGGCCTCGGGTTCCGCCTCGAGCACGAGGTCGGTCCAGCGTTGGCTCAGCGGCCGCAGGATGGCGGTCCACGCCGCGTAGGTGAGGGCGCCGCCGATGTGGGGCGGGGAGACCCGGGCGACGGAGTCGGGTCGGAGGCCGAGATCCTGCAGGGCGCGACGCGCGAGCGACTCCAGTTCATCCGGCGGCAGCGGGCTGGGGGCGAGCACGGGCCCGGTGTTCGTGGCGGCCGGGACGGCCGGCGCGGAGGACTGGCCGGACTTCGCGATCATCTCGCCGAGCAGTTCGTGGCGTTCCACGAGTTGCTCGAGGTCCTCGATACGCTGTTGCACCTCGTGCTCGTATTCGATCATACGCTCTGCCACGCGCAGGCGGGCGAGCATCTCGGAGGACTTGAAGGGCTTGGTGACGAAATCGTCGGCTCCCGCATCGAGACCGGCCGCGAGGTCCGCCTCGGTGTTTTTGGAGGTGAGGATGAGCAGGTAGGGGCGGATGCGGAAGCGCGCCTGCCTCAGCTGCGTGCAGACCTGCGGTCCAGTCAGATCGGGCATCATCCAGTCGATGATCGCGATCGGCGGTCCGCCCTCGGCGGTGAGAGCGGCGACGGCTTTGCGGCCGCAATCGACGGTTTCGACCTGGAAGCGATGCTTCTCAAGGAACGCGCGCATGATGCGCAGCACGGTAGGTTCGTCGTCGGCGACCAAGATCTTCATCGGCGGAGAGCGGGGGGAGGGGATTCTAGCATTCTCATCGGCTGGCGTTGGCAGGGCTGAAGTCGCGCGGGCGGGGTGATCGAGGGTGCAGAGGGGCGGTGCGTCTTCGATCCTTTGTTGTCCTATCGCGGCGGCGCGGGGCCGTGAATCTCGCGGACGGGGGGCGTGCATTCCCGGCGTTGACTTCGCCGCACCGGAGGCAGGCGATGAGTGGCTTCTTCGCGTGCCGCCGGGGGCCGGTTCCATCGCGGCGGCTTGCGCTCAGGAAACAAAGAAGCCCCCGAAGTCGTTGGACTTCGGGGGCTTCAAAGTGGCGC
>JAEXPQ010000183.1 GCA_023446735.1 Verrucomicrobiota bacterium | reverse complement strand
GGTCAAACTTCCGGCTGAAACGTGGGCGGAGCCATGCCGGGAGCGGGTGGCGGGCGGGCGCGGGACCGGCCGGCGCCGGGGCCTCACAGCGCCGCGATGGCCCTGGTCATCACCTCGCAGGCGCGGTCGAGGTCGGCACCGGCGTGGGCGGTGCTGAGGAACGCGGCCTCGTAGGCGCTGGGCGCGAGGTAGACGCCGTGGTCCAGGCAGGCGTGGAAGAACCGCTTGAAGAGCGCGGCGTCGCCGGTGAGCGCGGTGGTGTAGTCGCGGACCGGCGTCGCCGTGAAGAAGAGGCTGAACATCGCACCGCGCTGCGGAACTTGAAGCGCGAGGCCCTTGGCGCGGGCGGCGGCGAGCACGGCGTCGCGGAGTTGGCGACCGAGGGCATCGAGACGGGCGTACGGATTCCCCTCCTCAAGCAGGCGGAGTGCGGCGATGCCGGCGGCCAGGGCGAGCGGGTTGCCGCTGAGCGTGCCGGCCTGGTACACGGGGCCCAGCGGGGCGAGGTGATCCATGATGTCGGCCCGGCCGCCGAACGCGCCGACGGGCAGGCCGCCGCCGATGATCTTGCCGAGGGTGGTGAGGTCGGGGACGATGTTCTCCAGTTCCTGGACACCACCCTTGGCGAGGCGGAAACCGGTCATGACCTCGTCGAAGATCAGGACGGTGCCGTGCCGGGCGGTGATCTCGCGCAGATAGGCCAGGTAGGTGGCGTCGGGCATGATGAAGCCGACGTTGCCGCAGTACGGTTCGATGATGACGCCGGCGATCTGGCCGGGGTTGGCGGCGAAGGCGGCGTCGAGAGCGGCGCGGTCGTTGTAGGGCAGGACGATGGTTTCGCGGGCGAACGAGGCGGGGACGCCGGCGCTGTCGGGGTTGCCGTGGGTGAGCGCGCCGGATCCGGCCTTGATGAGGAGCGAGTCGGAGTGGCCGTGGTAGCAGCCGGCGAACTTCACGATCTTGTCGCGCTTGGTGAAGCCGCGCGCGAGCCGGATGGCGGACATCGTGGCCTCGGTGCCGCTGTTGCACATCCTCACTTTCTGGATGGAAGGCACGAAGCGCACGATGAGTTCGGCCATCTCGACCTCGTAGGGATTGGGCGTGCCGAACGAGGTGCCGTTGTCCAGGGCGGCGGCGATGGCGGCGCGGATGCGCGGGTGGTTGTGGCCGTGGATGGCGGGGCCCCAGGTGCAGACGAAGTCGATCAGCGTGCGGTCGTCGGCCGTGATGAGGTGGGCACCCTCGGCGCGTTTCACGAAGAACGGCGCGCCGCCGACGGAGCGGAACGCGCGCACGGGCGAGTTCACGCCGCCGGGAATGAGCTGCAGGGCGCGGGCGAAGAGGGCGTCGGAAGTCGGGTTGTCGGGCATGGGAGGAAAGGGGCGGAGACGGACGACGGAAGGAGGGAACCACTAATGCACACTAATGGGCACTAATCCTGAGGAGGAGGTCAGAGGACCAAGCGCTTCCACTGAAGCTTGGGGAAGGCACCGAAATTGACCAGGTATCCGACGCGTTTGCGGGTGGCTTTGAGGTAGTTGATCAGCTGTGCTTCGGGCTCGGGTGCGACTAGGTGGACGGCCTTCAACTCGACGACGATTCCATCGGTAACGATCAGGTCGGCCTCGTAGGCTTTTCGGAGCTGACGTCCTTTGTAGAAGATCGGGAGCTTCGGTTTAGCGACGAAGGGAATGCCCCGGTCGGTGAGTTCCAGTTCGAACGCCTCCTGGTAGGGTTCCTCCAGAAACCCGGAGCCCAACTCGTTGCAGCCTTCGAAGGCTGCGGCCATGAGGTCGTAGCCCTCCTGTTGCAGTAGCCCATTGCTGTCGGTCATTGGATTGAATCGTCTATCGGTTGCGTGGGGCTTGGGAAAGGGAGGCGTAGGTGAGATTTGGAGTGGTCCGTGTGCAGCGGATCTCCGCGCCTCCGCCATTAGTGGCGATCAGTGTGCATTAGTGGTTTCACTCTTCCGAATCTTCGGGTGGCCAGCCGCGTTCAGCTCACGTAGCGCTGGACGATGGGGATGCGGCGGCCGACGCCGAAGGCGAGGGGCGTGATCTTCAGGCCGGGCGCGGCCTGCTTCCGCTTGTATTCATTGAGGTCCACCTTGCGGCAGATGTCGGCGACCATCGCGGGATCGAAGCCGCGCGCGACGAGATCGCGCCGCGAGAGACCTTCCTCCACGTAGCCGGCGAGGAGCGCGTCGAGCAGGTCGTAGGGCGGGAGCGAGTCCTGGTCCTTCTGGTCGGGGCGCAGCTCGGCCGAGGGCGGCTTCTCGATGGTGGAGAGCGGGATCACGCCGCCGGGCTCGCCGAGGGCGCGGCTGTGGTCGCCGTTGATCCAGCGGGCCAGCGCGTAGACCTGCATCTTGAACAGGTCGGAGATCACCGCGAGGCCGCCGCACATGTCGCCGTAGAGCGTGCAGTAGCCGACGGCGACTTCGCTCTTGTTGCCCGTGGTCAGAAGCAGGGCGTTGAACTTGTTGGAGAGAGCCATCATCAGCACGCCGCGAGTGCGGGCTTGGATGTTCTCCTCGGCGACATCGCGCGCGCGGCCGGCGAACAACGGCCCGAGCGCGGCCTCGGCGGCGGTCACGGTGTCGGCGATGGCGATGGTGTGGAACGGTATCCGCAGGTTGGCGGCGAGGACGCGGGCGTCGTCGCGGGAGTGCTGGCTGGAGATGGCCGAGGGCAGGCTCACGCCGGTGACGTTCTCCGGGCCGAACGCCGCGGCGGCCAGCACGGCGACCACCGCCGAGTCGATGCCGCCGCTGAGCGCGACCAGCGCGCGCTTGAAGCCGCTCTTCTGCGCGTAGTCGCGCAGACCGAGGACGAGCGCTTCGAAGATGTCCTTCATCTCGCCCTGCGCGAAGGTCGGGTCGAGTTGCGCGGCGGCATGCGGCTCACCGGGGACGGTTCGCCCGACCGGCACGTCGACGATGTCGCGGGCTTCGCGGAAGGCGGGCAGGCCGGCGACGATCTGGCCGGCGGCGTCGGAGACGAGGCTGCGGCCGTCGAAGATCAGCTCGTCGTTGCCGCCGACGGCGTTGCAATAGACGACCGGGCAGCCGAGGGCGCGGGCGGCTTCGGTGACGAGCCGCGCGCGGACGTCGCCTTTGCCGTTGTGCCACGGGCTGGCGGAGAGGTTGAGCATCAGGTCGCAGCGCTGCGCGGCGAGCTGGGCGACGGGGTTCTCGCCGCGGTAGAGCCGGCGGGTGGAGACGGCGGGATGCGTCCAGATGTCCTCGCAGATCGTGATGCCGAGGCGGTGTCCGGAGAACTCCACGACGGTGGGGGCGGAGGCGGGTTCGAAATAGCGGTCCTCGTCGAACACGTCGTAGGTCGGCAGGAGGCATTTGTGCGCCGAGGCGACGACGCGGCCGTGGTGGCAGAACGCCGCGGCGTTGTAGCACGGGCGGCCCGCGCCGGAGCGGTTCGCCTCGATGCAGCCGACCAGCAGCGGCACGGCGCCGACCTCGGCGGCGACGCCCGCGAGCGCGGCGGCGGCATCCTCGTCGAACCGGCGGCGCAGGAGGAGGTCGCGCGGCGGGTAGCCGGTAACGACCATCTCAGGGGTGACGACCAGTTCGGCGCCGCGGGCGACGAGGTCGCGGTAGGCTTCGACGATGCGACGGCGGTTGCCGTCGAGATCCCCGACGGTGGTGTTGAGCTGCGCGAGGCCGATTTTCATCTCGGGTCGGATATCACAGCAGGACCGGGAGGGAACCAAGACTGGAAAACGGCCGCCGCGCGGCGCGCGGCTCGCTCGCGAAGGCCGGGAAAGTTGCTCGCGGTCGGGCGCGCAGGGGTTTTCAATCGCCGGCTTTCACTGGTTCACACCGGCATGAAAACTTCACACCCGCGACTCCGTTCCCTCCTGCTTCCGACCGGGATTTTCCCGGCCGCGGCCGGCCGCAGCCCTGCCTGCGGTGGCCCGCTCGGTGCGCGGAAGGGACGCTGAGGCCGCCGGCCATGGACTTCGTCTCTGCCTTGCGCACGAGCCTGCTCGGCCGGTTCTCCGGCCTGGACAAGGATCAACTGCGTCGCGACCTGCTCGCGGGGCTCAACGTGATGACGATGGCGCTGCCGCTCTCGATGGCCTTCGCCATCGCCTCCGGCGTCAATCCCGAGCGTGGCCTCTTCACCGCGATCATCGGCGGTGCGATCATCGCCGCGCTCGGCGGCTCGCGGGTGCAGATTGGCGGCCCGACCGGCGCCTTCGTGATCATCACCTTCAGCGTGATGTCCCAGTACGGCCTGAACGGCCTGCTGCTCTGCACGATGCTGGCCGGCGCGATGCTCGTCGTGATGGGTGCGGCGAGGCTGGGCTCGATCATCCGGTTCATGCCGTATCCGGTGTCTCGGGCTTTCACCAAGGGCATCGCCGTCCTCATCCTCAGCACGCAGATCAAGTTCTTCTTCGGTCTGCAGGCCGAGATGCCCGCGGGGTTCGTGGGCAAGCTCCAGGTGCTGTACGCCAACCTCGGCGCGATCCACTGGCCGACGGTCGTGCTCGGCGTGGTCTCCGTGGCGGTGATCGGGCTTTGGCCGACACGGCTTGCCCGCTTCGTGCCGGGCTCGATGGTCGGACTGGTGCTGTTGACGGCCGTGTTCGAGGTGGTGCGCGCGCTGCATGGCGGCGACAGCTTCGGCATCGCCACCATCGGCTCGCAGTTTCCTAACTTCTCCGGCGCGCTGCCGCCACTGCAGTTGCCCGGTATCGAGCTCGGCCACCTCGGCGACCTCCTGCAACCGGCCTTCACGATCGCCATGCTCGTCGCCATCCAGGCGCTCATGTGCGCCGTGGTGACCGACGGCGTGCTCGACCAGCGCCACGACTCGAACCAGGAGCTGATCGCCCAGGGCGTCGGCAACCTAGTCGGCCCGCTCTTCGGGTGCATCCCGGTGACCGGCGCCGTGGCGCGCTCGGTCGTCAACGTCCGCTCGGGCGCGCGCACGCCCGTGGCCGGCCTCGCGCACTCCCTGCTGCTGCTGGTCGCGCTCGTCGCCGCCGCGCCGTTGCTGCGTCATGTTCCGTTGGCGACGCTGGGTGGTGTGCTCATCGTCGCCGCGTACCGCATGGTCTCCTGGAAACAGTTCCTGCGGCTCCACCGCTGGCCGTTCAGCGACAGCTCGGTCTTCCTCGCCACCTTCCTGCTCACCGTGCTCGCCAATCTCACGCTGGCCGTGGAGGTGGGCGTCGTCCTGGCCTGCCTGCTGATGGTCAAGCGCGTCTCCGAGACCTCCCAGATCACCGCCGTCGACGAGGCGAGCGAGACCGAGGGCTCGCAGCACTCGCTGGTCGGCCGGACGGTGCCGAAGGGCGTGCTGATCTTCCGCGTGTTCGGCGCGTTCTTCTTCGGCGTGGTCGACAAGCTCGACGACGAGCTCAAGCGCGCGAAGATGGAGCCCGAGATCCTCATCCTGCGCATGCGCAAGGTCCTTGCGATCGACGCCACCGGCCTGCAGGCGCTCATCGACCTCCACCACAAGCTCAAGTCGAAGGGCAAGCACCTCATCCTTAGTGCGCCGCACACGCAGCCGCTTGCCGTGATGGAGAACGCCGGCTTCATCGACGCCATCGGCCGCGACAACGTCTGCCCCCACATCGCCGCCGCGCTCGCGCGCTCCCGCGAGATCCTGAAACTCCCGCCCGTGCCCGAGCCGGACCACGCGCCCGAGAAGCTTGTGAGCGAGAAACGCGAGCTCGACGCCGCCCGGCGCGAGATTTCCGCCGCGCTCGAACGGGCGCAGAAAATCCTCGGAAAGTCCGGGAAAAACGACGACGATGCGGCCACCCCGAGGCCCTGATGAACGCGCCGCTTCTCATGCCCGACCCCAACGTCCCGTCTCCCGCGGACCGCGGAGCGGGCGGGGAAGGGCGGGGCGGGGGCGAGTCGTCTGAACGTAGGGCCGGACCTTGTGTCCGTGCCGTGAACACCCTTTGCCTGCTTCCTCGCGTGGCGAGGCCGGGCTGCTGGCGGCGCCGGAACGGTCCGCCGGCGAGCGGCGACCCTACCGCAGGCGGGTGGACTCGGGACTCGGGGCGGCGTTTCGCGCCATGAACGTCAGCACGCTGCTCTTCGTCGCCCTGCTCGCGGGCATCGGTGCGCTCGCGGCCGCGCGGTCCTCGCGCCGGGTGTGGCTTGGTGCGACGTTGCTTTCCTGCGCCGCGGGCCTTGCCGCCGCGCTCTTCGTCCTGGGCGGCGGCACTGATTGGACCGGCGCCCCGCCGCCGACCGTTTGGAGTTGGGCGCCGGACTTCGCCGTCTGCGGCGAGCGGGTGAGCCTGCGACTGGATGCGCTCGGGGCGTTCTTCCTCGTGCTGACCTGCGCGATCGGCGGGGTCGGCGCGATCTACGGTGGCGAGTACTGGAGCGACCGGGCGCATCCGCGCTCGGCGCGGGCCGGCCGCCTGTGGTGGAGCGTGCTGTTGGGGAGTCTGGGCGGAGTGCTCGTGTCGGCCAACGGCCTGCATTTCCTGATCGGCTGGGAAATCTTCACGCTCGCCGCGTACTTTCTCGTCACGCTCGACCGGCGGCGGGCCGAGGTGCGCGCGGCGGGCTGGCTTTATCTCGGGGCGTCGCACGTCGCGATGCTCGCCCTTTTCGCGTTCTTTGCGCTGCTCGCCGAGCGCAACGGCGACTGGGCGCTCGGGCCGATGCTGGACCGCAAGGAGCTCGCGCCGCTGTTCTGGCTCGCGCTGGTCGGCTTCGGGCTGAAGGCCGGCCTGTTCCCGTTGCACGTCTGGCTGCCCTCGGCGCACGCCAATGCCCCGAGCCATGTTTCCGCGATCCTCTCCGGTGTCACGATCAAGATCGGACTCTACGGGCTGATCCGATTCAGCGGGTGGCTGCCGGTGCCGGACAGCGCCGGGTGGGTGGTCGTCGCGCTTGGCGCGGCCAGCGCGGTGCTGGGGGTGGCGTTCGCACTGGGACAGCACGACCTGAAACGCCTGCTTGCCTACCACAGCGTGGAGAACATCGGCATCATCCTGCTCGGCTTCGGCTTCGCCCTGGTGGCGGTGAAAAACGGTGACGCCGCCTGGGGGGCGCTCGCCCTTGCCGGGGGGCTGCTCCACGTGTGGAACCACGGGCTCTTCAAGGCGTTGCTTTTCCTCGGCGCCGGTTCGGTGCTCCATGCCACGGGTACGCGCGAGATGAGCCGGTTGGGCGGGCTCTGGCGCGTGATGCCGTGGACGACGTCGCTTTTCACCCTCGGGGCGGTCGCGATCTGCGGGTTGCCGCCGCTCAACGGCTTCGTGAGCGAGTGGCTCGTCTACCTCGGGCTGTTCGACGCCGCGGTTTCCCACGGGCCGGCGGCGTGGGCCGCGATCCCCGCGGCGATCGCGCTGGCGACGACCGGGGCGCTGGCGCTGGCGTGTTTCTCGAAGGTGTGCGGCGTGGTGTGCCTCGGGGCGCCACGTGCGGCCGCGGCCGAACGGGCCCACGAGTGCGGCCCGGCGATGCGCGCGTCGATGCTCGTGCTCGCGGGCGCGTGCGCCGCTATCGGGCTGGCGCCGGTCCTGTTCTGGCCGGCCGTCGCGCGGGCGGTCGCCGCTTGGC
>JAEXPQ010000147.1 GCA_023446735.1 Verrucomicrobiota bacterium | reverse complement strand
GCGGCGTAGCGCGGGCTCGCGCATCCGGTGGCGCGGGCGCTCGCGGCGGAGCCGGGCGAGCTGGCGGCGGGCGACGTGAACCTCGCGCCCGGCCGCGGGGTGACGGCGCGCGTGGAGGGACGCGAGTTGTGTATCGGCGATCCGGAATGGGTCGGTCTTCTCCTCGAGGCGGAAGCCGATGGGCGGAGGATTGGCGTGGCGGTCGACGGCGCGCCCGCGGCGGCCGTGCTGCTCGGCGAGACGTGGCGCGAGGGGCTGCACGAGGTTTTCGACGAACTGCGCGTGCTCGGCGTGGGCGCGGAGATCCTCACCGGCGACGCCGCGTCGTCCACTGTGACATTCCCCGGCGTGCCGTGGCGCGGCGGGTTGCGGCCGGAGGAGAAGCGCGCGCGGGTCGAGGCATTGCGAGGTGAGGGGCGGGCGACGCTGTTTGTCGGCGACGGGATCAACGATGCCGCGGCGTTGGCCGTGGCGGACTGCGCGATCGCGATGGGCGGCGGCGCGGCGCTGGCACAGGCGGCGGCCCCGGCGGTGTATCTCGGGGCGGATCTGCGTTTCCTGCCGGAAGCGATACGGCAGGCGCGGCGCGTGCGGGCGGGAGTGGCGGCGAACCTGCGTTTTGCGGCCGGCTACAACACGCTCGGCATGGCGGTGGCGGCGGCGGGGTGGCTGCATCCGGTCGCAGCGGCGCTGTTGATGCTCGGTTCGAGCGCCTTCGTCTCGGTTCGGGCGATGCGCGGCGCCGGCGGCGGGACGAATCAAATTTCCGTGAGTTGACGCCCGGCGGCGAGATCGCGCTTTGCGGCGTGGGCGGAAGGGGGAGAATGGCGGGCGTCTATCATCAGCCCGTGCGGCCCCACAGCGCGGTTCGGAACTCAAGCCCGGCCACCGAACACCTGTAACACCATGCATCATCCGCGAACCCTTTCGCCGGCGTCGCTTCTGGTCGCGACGCTGTGTCTGCTCGCCGGCCCGGCCTTCGGGCAGGGCATCATCGCCGACCATACCCGGACCAACCTCAACGTCGTGCCCGAGGCGGCGATCCTGCAGGCCAAAACGACGCTGCGCATCGCCTACGGCCACACCTCGCACGGCAGCCAGATCACGGACGGCATGACCGGCTTGGTGGCGTTCATGAACGGACGGGGCTACCCGAACAATCTCTATGCTTGGAACGAGTCCGGCGCCAACGGTGCGCTGCGTCTGGACGACAACGCCTTCACCAGCTTCGGCGCCTCGGACCTGGGCAACCCCAACCGCACCGCGTGGTCCACCGCGACCCGTAGCTACCTCGCGGCGAATCCAAGCACCAACGTGATCATGTGGTCTTGGTGCGGCCAGGTCGACGGCAGCCAGACGGACATCGAGTCGTACCTCGCCCAGATGAACGCGCTCGAGACCGACTACCCCGGCGTGCGCTTCGTCTATATGACCGGCCACCTCAACGGCACCGGCGAAACCGGAAATGTCAATGTGCGCAACAACCAGATCCGCGACTACTGCCGGACGAACAACAAGACGCTCTTCGACTTCGCCGACATCGAGAGCTACGACCCGGCCGGCCTTGTGAACTACATGGCGCTCGGTGCCGACGACGGTTGCAACTACACGCTTGATGGTGTCTCGCGCAACTGGGCCACCGAGTGGCAGAACAGCCACACGCAGAACGTCGACTGGTACGATTGCGGCTCCGCGCACAGCCTGCCGCTCAACGCCAACCGCAAGGCCTACGCGGCGTGGTGGCTGTTTGCCCGCCTCGCCGGCTGGACGCCGGTGGCCGACGCCACGGCTCCGACCGTCGCCACGAATCTCCACACCACCAGCGTCGCCTACAACCGCGTCGAACTCGCCTGGGACGCCGCGAGCGACCCGGAGTCCGGTGTATCCGGTTATAGGGTCTACCGCGGCGGGGCGCTGCTCGGCTTCACGGCGAACCTGACCTACGCCGACACGACGGTCGCCGCCGGCACCACCTACTCGTACACGGTGCGCGCGATCAACGGCGCCACCCTCGCCTCGGGCGACAGCAACGCGGCGGTCGCTGTCACGCCGGTCCCGACCGACACGCAGCCGCCGAGCACGCCGGCCAATCTTGCCGTCGATGCGATCACGACCACCTCGGTGCATCTCGGCTGGGATGCGGCCACGGACAACATCGGCGTCACGGCCTACCGCGTCTACCGCGGCGGGGCGCTGCTCGTCACTCTCGCCGGCACGAGCCACGACGACACCGGGCTCACTCCGGCAACCAACTACAGCTACCGAGTGAGCGCGCTGGACGCCGCCGGCAACGAGTCGGCATTGTCCGCCGCCGTCGCCGCCCGCACCGGCGATCCGGACGACACCACTGCGCCGAGCGTGCCGGCGGGTTTGCAGGTCGGCGCGGTGACGACGACGACGGCGCAGTTGTCGTGGAACGCCTCGACAGACAATAACTCGGTCGCCGGCTACCGCATCTACCGCGACGGCGCGCTGGTCGGCACCGCGGCGGCCACGAGCTTCAGCGACACCGGCCTCACGGCATCGACCGACTACAGCTACCGGGTGAGCGCCTTCGACGGTGCGGACAACGAATCCGCGCAGTCGGCGGCGGTGATGGCGCGCACGCTCGATCCGAGCCAGGTCACGCACACCGTGCGGTTGCAAGGAGCGGCGCAGAGTGTCGATGCGTTCATCGCCGCGGCGAATCCGAACACGAACCAGGGGAACACGAGCTACGTTTCCACGATCGACCGGTTTCTCGTGCGCTTCGAACTGCCGAGCGCATTGACTGGCCGGCGGGTGGTCTCGGCCCGGGTGGCGTTCTATGTGTGGGCACAGAGCAACTACCAGGCCGACCAGTATCTGGAGCTATTCCGGATGACCGCGCCGTGGGCCGAGGCCGAGGTGACCTGGAACAACGCCTCCGCCGGAGTGCCGTGGGTCTCAGCCGGCGGCGACCGGGCGGAACGCGTGGGCCGTATCCTCCAGCTGGCAGGGTCGGCGAACTGGGATCACGTCTTCTACCCGGCGGTCGATGTCACGATGCTGACCCAGAAATGGGCGGCGGGCACGGTGCCGAACTGCGGCCTCATGCTCGTGCGTAGCCCGGTGACAGGGATCGGACTGAAAGCTTCGGAATACAGCACGAGTTCGGCGCCGTACCTGGAGATCACCTATACCGAGGAGGCCGCCCCGGCGCTCTACGAGCTGTGGGTGCACGGCCAGTTCACGGATGCGCAGCTGGCGGACCCGGGGCTCGAGGCCACGGTCTGGGGCCGCGACGCCGATCCGGACGGCGACGGTTTGGCGAACCTCATCGAATATGCGCTCGGCACCGCGGCCAAGGTGGCGGATTCCGGGGTGTTGGGTCGGGTGCTGACCGGGGGTACGACCGCGGAGGGCCAGCTCGAGTTCAAGTTCCGGCGGCGGCCCGGCGTGGTCGGGGTCGGATTCCAGCTCGAGCATTCCGCGGATCTTGCGGGTTGGGCGCCACTCCCGGAGGGTGATCGCACGGAGGCGGTCGTCGACTGCGGTTGCGGCCTTGAGGAGGTCACCTGGCGGATCGGCACGCCGGTCGGCGCCACCCGCGGTTTCTACCGGCTGAGTCTGGCGGCGCCGGCGAATCCGCAGTGACAACACGGCCGATTGGGCGGAGCGTCCGGTTCTCGGGCGGACGCTCCGGGCAGCCCAGCAAGGGCTGGCTCGGTCGACAGTGGAATTGCCTCGGGAATCCGCATGGGTTCTGCTGAAGCCGATGATTGCGGCCCGCCTGTTCGTTCCCCTTCTCGCCGCCGCGGCACTGCTGCTGACCGCATGCGGTCGGTCCGGTCCCGAGGCGGGCCGAGAGCCTGCCGTGGAGATGGTGCGCGTGCGCCTGCAGCTCGATTGGCTGCCCCAGATCGAGTCGGGCGGCTACTATCAGGCGGCCGCGCGCGGCTACTACCGAGCCCAGGGCCTCGAGGTGGAGATCATGCCTGGCGGCCCAGGGTTGCCGGTGCGCGAGATCGTGGGGAAGGGGACTGCCGACTTCGGGGCGACCGACGGCAACGGCGTGCTGGTCTCCGTGGCGGCGGGATCACCGCTGGTGATTGTGGGGGCCGAGATGCAACGCAACCCGCAGGGGCTACTGTTCCATCGCACGCACCCGCTGCGCAGTTTCCGCGACCTGGACGGCCGCACCGTGATCGCCAGCGCGAACATGGCGTGGGTCGAGTTCCTCCAGCGCAGTCTGCGGGTTCGGTTCGACCTGCGTCCCAACAATACTGATCTCACCGCCTTCGTCGCCGACGAGACGCTTGTGCGCCAATGTTTCGTGACACAGGAGCCCTATCGCGCGGAGCGAGGAGGGGCCCAGGTCGACTTCCTGATGTTGGCCGACGCCGGCTACGATCCCTACCGGGTGGTCTTCTGCCGCCGCGATTTCGCCGCGCAATATCCCGACACGGTCCGGCGCTTCCTCGTCGCGACGATCGCCGGCTACGACGAGTTGCTGCGCGGCGACCCGACGCCGGCGTTCGCGGCCATCGCCTTGGCCAACCCGACGATGCCGCGCGAGGTCATGGAACACGGACTGGCGCGGATGCGGGAACTGCACCTCGTCGACGGCCGGGCGAGCGAGGGCGAGCGAACGGGGCGGATCGTGCGCGATCGCATCGCGAGCCAGATCGACCAGTTGCAGCGGCTCAAGCTGCTGGAGCGGAACGTCGAGGTGGACGAAGTGGCCCGTTTCGATTTGCTCCCGGTTGCCGGGACGCCTGATCCCTCCCGGCCGCAAACGCCATGAACTACGAAGCCAAACTTGCCGCCCTCGGTCTCCAACTGCCCGCTGCTCCCGCCGCCGCCGGCAACTACCTGCCTTCGGTCCGCACCGGCAATCTCCTCTACTTGGCCGGCACCATCTGTGTCCGCGACGGACAGGTGACCCATGTCGGCCAGGTCGGCCGCGAACAGACGGTCGAAAGCGCCTACGAGGCCGCGAAGGTTTGCGCTCTCAATACGCTGGCGAACATCAAGGCCGCTGCCGGAAGCCTCGACGCGGTGTCGCGCTTCGTCCTCGTCTCCGGCTTCGTCAACGCCGTGGCCGGCTTCGCCGACAGCCCGGCGGTGATCAACGGGGCCAGCGACCTGTTCGTGCAGGTTTTCGGCGAGTCGGGGAAACACGCGCGGGCCGCGGTGGCGGTCGCCGGTTTGCCGCGCAACTGCGCCGTCGAGATTCAGGTGGTGGTCGAGTTGAAGGGCTGAACACGACCGCGGGGGCGGCCGAGGGCGCGCCGATCCGCCTCGCGGAGGGGCGGGTCCTTGCGTTGTTGCGCTCGTCTTCGGCACCAAGTGGCACGGGGCGCGCTTGCTTCCGCCCGGGCGACGCGATTACTTTCCGCGTCACCCAACCGCATGAGCGAAACAACAGCCGTCGGCCACGATCCCCTCCAACTTCTCCTGCGGGCCCAGCTCGCCGAGCCGCATTCCTTCCTGGGCATGCACCCGCACACGCTCGACGGGGAGCGCGGGGTGGTCGTCCGGGCGTTTTTGCCCCAGGCGAAGTCCTGCGAGGTGGTCGATCTCGCGCACAAGAGCGAGCGCCGTTACCCGATGTTGCCGCTCTCGCCGGACGGCTACTTCGAGGTGTTCATCGCGAAACGCAATGACGTGTTCCGCTACCAGTTGCGTGCCACGCTGCGCAGCGGCGACATTCGCCAGTTCTCCGACCCGTACTCGTTTCTGCCGACGATCAGCGAGCACGACCTCTACCTGTTCAACCAGGGCAACGAGCACTTCATCTACAAGAAGCTCGGCGCGCACGTGCGCGAGATCGAGGGCGTGCCCGGGGTGACATTTTCGGTGTGGGCGCCGGCGGCGAGCCGCGTCTCCGTGGTGGGCAACTTCAACCACTGGGACGGCCGCGCCCACCCGATGCGGCCGCTGGGCGGCTCGGGCGTGTGGGAAATCTTCATCCCGGGACTGGGCGAGGGCGAGGTGTACAAGTACGAGCTGCGCGGGCAGACGGGAAACATCTTCCTCAAGACCGATCCGTACGGCACCTATTTCGAGGCGCCGCCGAACAACGCCTCCATCGTCTGCAGTACCCGCCGCTACCAATGGGGCGACGCCGAGTGGCTGGCGCGCCGCGCCGAGAAGCCCTCGATCGACCGGCCGATGTCCATCTACGAGGTGCACCTCGGCTCCTGGAAACGCATCGTCGAGGACGCCAACCGCCCGCTCACCTACCGCGAGATCGCGCCGTTGCTCGCCGAGCATGTGATCGAGATGGGCTTCACCCACGTCGAGCTCATGCCGATCGCCGAGCATCCGTTCGAGGGCTCGTGGGGCTATCAGGTCACCGGTTTCTTCGCGCCCACGCACCGCTACGGCACGCCGGAGGACTTCCAGTTCTTCGTCGACTACCTGCACCAGCGCGGGATCGGCGTGATCCTCGACTGGGTCCCGGCGCATTTCCCGCGCGACAGCTTCGCGCTCCCGGGCTTCGACGGCACGCACCTCTACGAGCACGCCGACCCGAAGCAGGGCGCCCACCAGGACTGGGGTACGTTGATCTTCAACTACGGCCGTCACGAGGTGCGCTGCTTCCTCGTCGCCAACGCCCTGGCCTGGCTCGACCGCTACCACCTCGACGGCCTGCGCGTGGACGCCGTGGCCTCGATGCTCTACCTCGACTACTCCCGCAAGGAGGGCGAGTGGATCCCGAACAAGTTCGGCGGTCGCGAGAATCTGGAGGCGATTGAGTTCCTCAAGCAGGTCAACAGCCTCGTCCACCAGTACTATCCCGGCGTGCTGATGATCGCCGAGGAGTCGACCGCGTTCGCCGGCATCACCAAGCCCGTGAAGGACGGCGGCATCGGCTTCGACCTGAAGTGGAACATGGGCTGGATGCACGACACCCTGCGCTTCTTCCAGAAGGATCCGGTCCACCGCAAGTGGCATGTCAACGACCTGACCTTTGGCATGCTCTACCAGTATTCGGAAAACTTCGTGCTCTCGTTCTCCCACGACGAGGTGGTGCACGGGAAGGGCTCGCTGCTGCTGAAGATGGCCGCCTGGCACATCCCGGACAAGGCCGCCAACCTCCGGGCGCTCTACGCCCACAAATGGATGTGGCCCGGCAAGAAGCTGCTCTTCATGGGCAGCGAGTGGGGCCAGTCGCGAGAGTGGGCCTATGATCGCAGCCTCGACTGGCACCTGCTGCAATACGCCGACCACGACGGCATCCGCCTGCTCGTGCGCGACCTCAACCAGCTCTATCGCAACGAGCCCGTCCTCGGCCTCAACGACCAGAACCACCAGGGCTTCCGCTGGATCGCCAACTGGGATACCGACAACTGCGTCGTCGCCTATCTGCGGCACAGCGAACTCTTCCCGGACGAGCTCATCTTGGTGGTCGGCAACTACACGCCGGTCGGGCGCAAGAGCTACCGCATCGGTGCGCCGCGCGCGGGCTTCTGGCGCGAGATCCTCAACTCCAACTCGGAGTACTACGGCGGCACCGGCGAGGGCAACGGCGGCGGCCTGATGGCGCAGGACGTGCCGTGGGACGGCTACAGCCAGTCGCTCGATCTCGTGCTGCCCTCGATGTCGACCACGGTCTTCAAGTGGCGTAAGCAGGGCTGAACGGGCGGTTCGATTCACTCGCGGACCGCCCGCTTGGGTGGGGTGCGCACCGCGGCGCCGAGTGAATCCTCGCGCGGGCGACCTGCGCGCTCCGTTCCGAAACGCGCGTTGCTTGGGGCTTCCTTGAGACATGGAGGCGAAACCTCCGCGCGGTTGGGCGGCGCCGACCGTGGCGCGGTCTTCAGACCGCGATGGAGCGCCTGGGCTGCCGGCGCATCGCCGCTGCCGCGCTTGCGCTCGCGAGGCGCTTCGCGTGCTACGGCGAAAAGTGTTTCGCGGAGAGACGCCCTGCAACACGACTCAAGCCTCGGCCGCTCCGGTCGATAGAACGTGGGTCGACACCGCCTCGCCACTCCGAGGCGGTTCCTGATCGACGCCGCGATGAGCGATACCCCGCAGCATCCGCACCTCTCCAGCCGTTTTTCCCTTCCTCGCTGGAGTACCCACGTGCTCTGCGCGGCCGGCTATTTCTGCATGGCCCGCTTCGGGTTGCTCTTCGCGAGCATGCACGGCGCCGTTTCCCCGGTCTGGCCGGCGAGCGGCCTGGCGATCGTCGTGGTGTGGCTGGGCGGCAACCGCTATTTGCCGGCGGTCGCGTTCGGAGCCTTCGCCGGCAATCTGCTGACGCCGGTCGCTTGGCCGGCGGTGATCGGCATCGCGGCCGGTGCCACGCTGGAGGCGTGGCTCGGGGCCTGGTTGTTGCGTCGGGTACAGGCGTGGAGCCAACGGCTCCATGGCTACACGGAGGCGGCGGGTTTCTTTGCGGCCGCGGCGGTGGCGCCGGTGTGCAGCGCGAGCGTGGGAGTGTTCTGCCTGCAATGGGCCCAGGCGATCCCGGCGGGGGCGGGAACGGGGTTGTGGTGGATGTGGTGGTGCGGGGATGCGCTCGGGACGGTCCTGTTCGGACCGTTCGTGCAGCTGCTCCTCGATCCGCGGATGCGCGGGGCCTGGGCGGGGGTCGCGTGGCGACGTGTGGCAATCGTCCTCGGGCTGTTGGCTTGTTTCGCGGCCGGGCTCGAATGGGGCCCGCGGTGGCCGGCGATGCTCGTCTGCGCCTTTCCGGTGGTGGCGCTCGCGGCCGAATGGTTCGGCGCCCGCGGCTCCCGGTTGGCGGCACCGGGCGTGGCTTTGGTGGCGCTCGTGTTCGCTCCTGCGGCGAGCGGCTGGGAGGCGGGAGGAACCGAGCACCTCCTGCTGCTGGATGTCTTCCTGATGACGGTCGGGTTGTGCGCGCTGGCGCTGCCGGGGCTGCGCGAGGTGGCCCGCTCGCGCCTGCCGCTCTGGGTTCTGCTCGGAGGACTCGGGCTCTGCACCGCGGTGTTCGCGCTGTTGCAGGTCCAGAACGAGGCGGCGCGCGAGGCGCGTTTCGAGCGGCTTCGCGGGGAGGCGCAGCGCCGGATCGAGCGCCGGCTCGACGCCTGTTCGGACCTGCTCCGGTCGTGTGCCGGCCTGGTGGAGGCGGTGCCGCGGGTCTCCTCCGCGCAATGGGGAGCGTTCGTCGATACCTTGCAGCTCTCCGCGAGCTACCCGGAGATCACGGTGCTCGGTCTGGTCCGGCCGGTCCCCGCGGGGGAAGTCGAGGACTTCGCCCGGGAACGGCGGGCGGACGGCATGTCCGATTTCACGGTGCACGACCTGGATGGCGGGGCGGCGCGCCGCGACGGCGATCGTTACGTGATCAGCCATGTGGCGCCATGGGCACCCAATCGGCGCGTCCTCGGTCTGGACTGGAGCTCGGAGCCGATTCGGCGACTGACGTTGGAGACGGCGGCCCGCTCCGGCCGGACGGCGATGAGCGGACGGATCGCGCTGGTCCAGGACGCGCGACGCCGGCCGGGCTTCCTGCTGGCGTACCCGATCGCTGGAGTCGCGACGGCGGCGGACGGGACCGCGCCTGCCCGCGGCTGGGCCTACGCCGGGTTTGTCGCGAGCGAGTTCTTCGGCGCAGGGCGGGCGCTGGCGAGCGAGGAGATCGCGTTGGCGATCTACCATGGCGAGGTCCGGGATCCCACGGCGTTGGTCTATGGCACGGCGTCGGCGGTCCCGAAAGCGACCTCGGCGCTGGAACTGGCGGGGCAGCGCTTTACCCTGTGCTGGGACGAAGGCCCGCAGTCCGGCGGCGGCGAGAGTGCTGCGCCGGCGGTCGCGGCGGCGAGCCTTGGCCTGGTCTCGCTCCTGCTCGCGGGGTTGGTGGCGGCCTTGCAGGCGACCGGCCGGCGGGCGACGGAACTGGCCGCGGAGCGCACCCGCGAGTTGCAGGAGAAGCGCGAGCAGCTCGATTCGTTGATGGAGCGGGCGGATTGCCTGCTGTGGGACGCGACGGTGAGGATCGACGGCAACGACTGGTCCTGGTCGTTCAATGTGCACCCGTCGGGCCTTTACCAGCGGCTGTTCCAGCGCCGGATGCCGACGCTGGAGCAGGGTCTGTGGTACCAGCTGAACATTCCCGAACAGCACGAGATGGATGCGCGCAGCCGCGCGGCGTTTCTGGCCGACCTGCCGGGATACGAGCAGGAGTTTCGCGTGATCGATGGGCGGAAGACCTTCTGGCTGCGGGAGAAGGTGTCGATCGAGCCGATCGGGGTGCGGCACTGGAAGGTCGCCGCCGTCGTCACGGAGGTAACGCAACGCCGGGCGGCTGAGCTCGCCCTTCAGGCGACCAACCGCGATCTCGAGCGTGAGATCGCGGAGCGCAAGCGGGCCGAGGAGGAGGCCCACGAGGCGCGCACCTCGGCCGAGGAGGCCAACCGCGCCAAGAGCGAGTTCCTCGCGACGATGAGCCACGAGATCCGGACGCCGATGAACTCCATCATCGGCTTCACGGACCTACTCATGGAGTCGCGTCTCGCCGACGATCAACGGGAGTGGGTCGCGATCATCCGCGACTCCGGACGGTCGTTGCTCTCGATCATCAACGACATCCTCGATCTCTCGAAGATCGAGGCCGGGAAGGTGGAGCTCGAACGGATTCCGTTTTCGCCGAACGCGGTCGCGCGGGAGATCGTCGGCCTGATGGCGGCGAGCGCGCGTAAGAAGGGGGTGCGCCTTGAGCTGTCCGCGGCCCCGAACCTGCCCGGGCACCTGCGGGGCGATCCGGTGCGGTTCCGCCAGATCCTGCTCAATCTGGTGTCCAACGCGCTGAAGTTCACCGCTGCCGGAGAAGTCCGGATACTCTTTCGCTGGCAGGCCGCCGAGGCGCTGTTGCCGCAGGGCGTGCTGGAGGTCGATGTCCGGGACACCGGGATCGGCATCGCCCCCGACAAGGTGGAGCGGTTGTTCCGGCAATTTTCGCAGGCGGACGGTGCGACGACGCGCAAGTTCGGCGGGACCGGTCTGGGGCTCTCGATCGCGCGGCGGCTCGTGGAGTTGATGGGGGGCGAGATCGGCGTTCGCAGCGTGCCCGGGCAGGGGTCGACCTTCTGGTATCGGGTACCCTTCGACCTCGCCGATCCGGAGCCGGTGTCGCCGCTCGTTCCCGTCGAGCCCGCACCGGCGCCGGCCGCCGGCGTCCCGGGCGCCCGGGTGCTGGTGGCGGACGATGTGGAGTTCAACCAACGCCTCGCCGCCCTGATGCTGCGCAAACTCGGTTGCGACGTGGAGTTCGCCGCCAACGGCCGCGTCGTGCTGGAGCTGTGCTCGAAACAGCGCTACGACGTGGTCTTCATGGACTGTCAGATGCCCGAGATGGACGGCTTCGAGGCGACGCGCGAGATCCGGCGAGGCGAGGCGGGGAGCGGCTCACGGCGGGTGCCGATCGTCGCGATGACAGCCAACGCCGTGGTTGGAGACCGCGAGCGCTGCCTCGAGGCCGGGATGGACGACTATGTGGCCAAGCCGCTCGAGATGGACGACCTGCGTCGGGTGGTCTCTCGCTGGGCCGCCGCCGGAACACCGCCGCTGGCGTAGCGGAAGCGGGGCACCATCACGCCGCGACGAGAGCGCGGGAAGCGGTCCGGTGCGCGCGTGGGCGGCGGGGGGCTCCTGGCCGCACGTACGACTGGACGAACCGGACCTGCCGCTCCCGGAGCACGGCGCCCGCCGCCTGAAGCACTGCGCCCAACAACGGCCGCCAGTCGTCCTCCTCGGGTTGGTGCGCGGCCAGGAACGCGTTGGCGGCATCGGCGAGACGACCGAAGAACTCCCGCTCGGCGCCCGGGCCGCCGGTCAGGCGTCCGTCCATCCGCAGGGCGAAGAACAGCCAGGACAGAGGGCGCGCGTGCCGGGTGAGGATCCCGAGCCCGCCGTGGCGGGCGAGTTCGCCCTCGGTCAACGCGAGGGCGTCGTCGGTGACGAAGATGCCCGCGGCCTGCCAGAGCGACGCTGTCGTGGAGTAGATGGGACGGGGGGCGGCGGCGCCTTGTTCGAGGTCGGCGGCGAGGGAGGCGAGAAGCGGGTGGCGGAGGTTGAGCGTGGACATGCGCGGACGATAGCCGGCGGACTCGGACATTCGCCGGCCGAGGGCGCCCGCGCCGGGTTCGACTGGAGAGGTCACCCGGGGGCGGGGTGGGGAATCGACCCCAGCAGGTTTTTTTCAAGCGTTTAGCAGGGCGACCGATCTATCCGGCATACTCGAATTCCACTTTTGTCGCCCATGACCATCTTCTTCACCATCGTCGCCCTCGTCCACCTCTGCGGCCTGTTCGCCATGCTGCTGGCCTTTCGTCGTGCGCCGGTGGCGGTGGAGGACTCGAGCGGCTTCCGGGTGATCGCCGAGACCGAGGAGCAGCACGAGATCGTCGCTGCCCACGCGCGAACGGCCTGACCAATTTTGCAGGGGACTGTGTTTAAGGGTACTGCTCCCGGCTCGCGAGGCCGGGAGCTTTTTTGTTTACCGGGGGCGCTTCGCGGCGCGACAGTCGCCCGATGGAAACGCCCGCTCTTCGTCTGAAACAGAATGCCGCCGCACGCGCCCTGCGCGGCCACCCTTGGGTGTTCGGCAACGAAGCCGAGGCGCTCCTGCCGCCGCAACATGACGGCGAGACGGTGGAATGTCGCGATGGGCGCGGCCGGTTCCTCGGCAGCGGGATCTACAACAGCCGTTCCCAGATCGTCTGGCGTCGGTTCAGCCGCGACCACGTGGCCTTCGACGATTCCTTCGTGCGCGCCGCGCTCGAACGCGCGATCGCGCGTCGCGAGGCGGGGGCCTCCGCCGAGGCCGGTCGATCCGCGGCGCGCCGGCTGGTCTGGAGCGAGTCGGACGACCTCCCCGGCCTGGTCGTCGACCAATTCGGCGATGTGCTCGTGGTCCAGACCCAGACCTTGGCGACCGAACGGCGGCTCGACGCGATCTTGGCGGCGCTCGACGAGCGGCTGCGCCCGGCCGAGATCATCGTGCGCAACGACGCTCCGATCCGCCGGCTCGAGGGTTTGCCGTCCGAAGTGAGAACCCGCTCGGGCCGCCCGTACGAGCCGCGGTGGGTGTCCATCGGTGGCCTGGAGTATTGGCTGGATCTCCAGGGAGGCCAGAAGACCGGGTTCTATCTCGACCAGACGCGCGAGCACCCGAAGGTCGCCCTCCACGCCGCCGGCAAGCGGGTGCTCGATTGCTTCTGCAACCAGGGCAGCTTCGCGCTCCACGCCGCGAAGGCCGGGGCGACCCAGGTGTTGGGTCTCGACAGTTCCGAGGAGGCGGTCGGCTTGGCGCGTCGCAACGCCGAGCGCAACGGGGTGCGCGGCGCGGAGTTCACCGTCGTGAATGTCTTCGACTACCTGGCGGCCAAGGACGAGACGCTCTGGGACGTCATCGTGCTCGATCCGCCGCCGTTCGCCCGCTCCAAAAGCGCGTTGCAGAATGCGCTGCGCGGATACAAGGAGATCAACTTGCGGGCGATGAAACGCCTCGTCCCAGGCGGGGTGCTGGCCACGTACAGTTGTTCGCACCATGTCACGGCCGAAGTGTTCCGCGACATGGTCGCTGAGGCGGCGCACGACGCGAAACGCAAGGTGCAGGTGCTCGAATTCTGCCATCAACCGGCGGACCACCCGGTGCTCGTCACCATGCCGGAGAGCGAGTACCTCCGCGGCTACATTCTGCGCGTCGAGTAGCCTCGCGTCCCTCTGCGCCTCGTCGCCGTACGGTTGGCGACGGCGGCGCTGGCTCGGCAGATCTCCCGCCGGCGGGACGGTCGCGCCGGGCGTAGCGGCGGCTCGTTCGAAGGGTTCTCTCTCGTTGAAAGCCGAGCGGTCGCCCTGGAGCGAAGTTGGCCCGAGCTTCGCTCCGCCGCTTCGGTCGGTCGGCGCGCGGCCGAGGGAAAAGCAAAACGCCCGCGGGAAGGAACCCGCGGGCGTCGATTGCAAGACTGTTTGGGGCGAACTTAGCGACGACTACGCCGGCCGCGGGGAGCCTCCTCCTCGTCAGCCTCCTCTTCCTCGTCGTCCTCGTCTTCGTCGTCCTCGTCTTCGTCATCCCCTTCGCCCTCTTCGCCACGGGCGCCGAGCTTGGCCTTGACCTTGGGTTTGCCGTTTTCGTCGAGTTCGCCGTCCTCTTCCTCGGACTCCTCGTCTTCGTCCCACTTGAGCGAGGCGTCGCCCTTGAGCTTCTCCTCCTCGTCTTCCTCGATGTCGGGGAACTCGTCCTCGGACTCCTCGACGGTGGCTTTCACGGGGGCGTCGTCGTCGGCTTCCCAGCCTTCGGGGACGTAGTCGAGAATGGCGATGACCTCTTCGAAGAGGTGGACCGACTTGTTCTCCATGAACCGGTTGTTCTGCTCCTCGCGGAGTTGGTCCTCAACCTCGTCGACGGTCAGCTTCTGCTCGAAGTCGAACAGGTCGTTGAGCATCTTCACCCGGCCGCGGGTGATCTGGTCGAGGAAATCGGCGTAGGGCCCGTTCTCCTCGTCGACGACATCCGGAAGCGCGAAGAGCTTGTCCTCGGATTCGAGGAACGAGTCGCGCACGCGCACGAGGCGGACCCGGCCGTTGCCCAGATCCTTGTCGATGCGGAAGGGGATGAAGGCCGTGTCGATGTCGTCGAGGTCGAAGCCGTATTCGCGGAGCGGTTCGCAGAGCTCGACGATGTGGTCGATCTGGCGCGGATCGATGATGCTCAAGCCGTCCACGTCCCAATGGACCGTGTCGCTGAGTTCCTCGACCCACCAGTTGTGATCGTCGCCGAGACGGATGACGGCCCAGTCCAGCGTTGGGGTTGATTTCGCCATGTTGTATGAGAGTCGGTTGTCCTAATGAAAGTGAGCCCGCGTATGAAAATGCCGGGATAGGTGACCGCCAAAATCGGGCAGGGCGTCAACACCTTTAACGAAGGTTTTTTCCGGGGTGAGCGCGGCCGGATCATCCCGGGCCTTTTACCGCGGGGAAACGGTGGCGGCCGGCGCTTGATAATCGCGCCGCGCCGCCCAATCTCGCCGACGCACCATGGGCTTGATCTACGAAAAAATCGTCCGACCGCTCGCGTTCCGTCGCGATCCGGAATCGGCGCACGAAACGGTCGTCGCCGCACTGGCGGCACTTGGGCACCTGCCCCCCGTCTGCCGGCTGATGGAATGGTGGAACCGGCTCCCGGCCAGCGCCCGCCGGCCCGTGGAGTGCGCCGGGTTGCAGTTTCCCAACCGCGTGGGCCTCGCGGCCGGTTTCGACAAGAACGCCGTCTGCTGGCCCGCCGCCGCCGCGCTGGGTTTCGGCCATGTCGAGATCGGCACCGTCACGCTGCAGGCGCAGCCCGGCAACCCGAAGCCGCGCCTCTTCCGCTTTCCCTCCGAGGAGGCCGTGCTCAACCGCATGGGCTTCAACAACGAGGGTGCCGAGGCCATGGCCCGCCGCCTCGCCGGACAGCCCGGGCGCGGCCGGCGCCGCATCCCGCTCGGCATCAACCTGGGCAAGTCCAAGGTCGCCCCGCTCGACCAGGCCGTGGCCGATTATCTCGGCAGCTTTGCCCTGCTCGCCGACCACGCCGACTACATTGCGATCAATGTCAGCAGCCCGAACACGCCGGACCTGCGCAAGCTTCAGGAACACGATCGTCTCGTCGAGTTGCTCGGGGCGCTCCAGAACGCCAACGCCGCGCGCGAGGCCGCCGCGATGGGCGGCCGCCGGCCGATCTTCCTGAAGATTGCCCCGGACCTCACTTGGCCCCAGATCGACGACATCCTGCAGATCCTGCACGACCTCCGGCTGGACGGTATCATCGCGACGAACACCACGCTCGCGCGGCCCGGCCCGTTCGCGGCGGTGACCGAGGCGGGCGGCCTCAGCGGCAAACCGCTGCGCCGGCGCTCGACGGAGGTCATCAACTACATCGCGCGCGCCACCGGCGGCCGACTGCCGATCATCGGCGTGGGCGGTATCCACGACGAGGCTTCCGCGGGCGAAAAGCTCGATGCGGGGGCGACGCTGGTCCAGGTGTACTCGGGCTGGATCTACCGCGGGCCGTTCTTCGCCGCCGAGCTGGCGCGGGCGCTCTCGTACCGCTGAGCGGCCTGAACGCCGCGTCGACCAGCGAGCTCGCGTGCGCTCCGGAACGCGCGTGCCAGCACGCTGCCGACAGGGCCATCCCCGGTGCGGCAATACCACTCGTGGATTGGCGGCGAGGGCGTGAGCACGCTTCAGCCGGGTTTCCGTTCGAGCCGTTGTGCGCTCAGCGCGGCGGCCACGATCAGGCCGCCGCCGATCGCGAGGCGGACCAGATCGGTTCGTTCGCCGAACACCACCAGCGACACCGCCACGCCGAGCGGGGTCTTGGCGTTGTTCATCACGGCCAAGGTTGCCGTGGAGACCCGGACGGCGCCGCGGTTCCACAGGAAAAAGCCGGCGCCCGAGGCGAGCACGCCGAGATAGAGCAGCACCGCTGCCCCCGCCGGACTGAGTGTGCGGGCCAGGACGCCGACATCCAGTTGCCACCAGGCCACGGGCGCGGTCGCGAGGACGGCGCCCAAGTACAGCCATGCGAAGACCGAATGGTCGCGTACCTCCGGCCGCGCGAGCTTCCAGCGGCGGTAGAACACCTGGCCGAATGCGAAGCACAGGTTGGAAAGTTGGACGAGCAGCACGCCCAGCCATTCCGCCTGGCCGAGAGGTTGCCGGGCGACGATCACCCCGGCGCCCGCCACGGCGACGGCGGCGGCCACCCAAGCGCCGAGCCGAAACCGGCGTTCCAGCAGATCGTCGGCGAGGCAGATGAGGATCGGGGTCACGATGGTGAGCAGCGCGACCTGATAGGCCGCGAGGGAGCGGAACGCGGCGAGGTAGGCGAGGTACATCAGGCCGAACTGCACGGCGCCGATCGCGACCAGGCGCAGCGCGAGCGAGGCCGGCACGGCCCGCGGGCGTAGGAACGGAAGGAAGACGAGAAGGGCGAGCGCCACGCGCACGGCGGCCACGAACGCGCTGTCGACCCCCGCGAGGTGGGTCTTGATGAGGCCGAACGAGAAGGCCCAAAGCAGCGAGACGATCAGCAAGTAGGGCATGGTGCGAACCGCAGCGAAGCCCAAGCGCGCGCCGCCCGGCAACCAGCGAATCGCAGGGCCGTCGCCGCGGTTTCTTGAGCGGTCCACACCTGAGCGGGCGGCGGCCTCTCCCGACCGCGTCCGCGGTTGGTCACGGGAACAACCCGCGGGCGAGCTTGGCGTCGGCCACGCGCTGGATCCCCAGGGTCAGGGCGGCGAGACGGCGCGAGAATTTCATTTTTCGTTTCTGCGCCTCCACGGCTTCGCGCGCCTGGTCGAGTTGGCGGTGGAGCTTGTCCATCACCTCGTCGCGCGTCCAATAGTAGCTCTGACGGTTCTGCAGCCACTCGAAGTAGGAGACGATCACGCCGCCGGCGTTGCAGAGCACATCGGGGATGATCTCGATCTCGGGGCGGCTCTCGAGGATCTTGTCCGCGGCGTTGGTGGTGGGGCCGTTGGCGCCCTCGGCGAGCACGCGGCAGCGCAGACGAGGGGCGTTCTCTTCGGTGATCACGCGTTCGAGGGCGCAGGGGGCGAGCACGGTGCAGTCGAGCTCGAGCAGTTGCTCGTTGGTGATCGGTTCGCCGCCGGCGAAGTCCTGCAGCGTCTTGTTGTAGGCGACGTAGGCGAGGGCCTTCTTCACGTCGATGCCGGCGGGGTTGTGGATGCCGCCGGTGTAGTCGGAGATCGCGACGATCTTCGCGCCGAACTCGGCGAGCGTGCGCGCGGTCTCGCTGCCGACATTGCCGAAGCCCTGCACGGCGACCGTCGCGCTCTCGAGCGGGATGCCGAGGTCGCCGAGGTAAGCCCGGATCAGGTACGCGACGCCGTGACCGGTGGCCTCGCGGCGGCCGGCGGAGCCGCCGAGGGCGAGCGGTTTGCCGGTGACGACGGCCGGTTCGAGGTGTCCCACGTGGTTGGAATAGGTGTCGGCCATCCAGCCCATGATCTGCTCGTTGGTGCCGACGTCGGGCGCGGGGATGTCGATGTCGGGCCCGACGAAGGGAATCAGCTCCTGCATGTAGCGCCGCGAGAGCCGCTCGAGCTCGGTCGGGGACAGGGTGCGCGGATCGACGACCACGCCGCCCTTGGCTCCGCCGTAGGGCAGGCCGGCGAGGGCGCATTTCCAGCTCATCCACATGGAGAGCGCGGCGACTTCGCCGATGGTGACGTCCTGATGGAAGCGGATGCCGCCCTTCGACGGACCGGTGGCGAGGCTGTGCTGCACGCGATAGCCTTCGAACATCTGGATGCGGCCGTCGTCCCGGCGCACGGGAATCGAGACCGCGATCGCGCGCCGCGGGTATTTCACGCGCGCGCGGACCTCGGCGGAGAGATTGATGGCGTCGGCTGCGAGGTCGAACTGCCGGCACGCCATGCGAAAGACCTCCGACTGGTAGAGTCGGGAGTTGTGGTGTTGGTTCATGGGGCGAGGAAACCTGCCCCTGATAGTCGCCGGTGTTCGCGGCGGCGCAAACCGCGAATGGAGGCGGGGAGAATGGGCTGAGCGGGGACGACTGGATACGCTGGGCGTCCGCGGGCGGCCAGCGTCGTCACGCGGTGGGGATCGCGGCGCGGCCCGTCACTTGCTCCCGGGCTTCTCGACGAGCGTCCCCGGGGTCTGGCGGATCTCGATCGAGCCGTTGATCGTCTTGAGGCGGATGCGGCCGGCGCCGTCGCCGATCGTGCCCTCGAGCGTGCGACCGACCCATTTCTCGGCGTCGGCGAAGAGGCCGAAGTCGTTTGCGATGGAGCCGTTGACGGTGCGGGCGGAGATCTCAGCGCTGACCTTGGCCGGGAGGAGCAGTTCGATGCGGCCGTTGTCGGCGGAGAGGACGATGTCCTGGCGCTCGGCGACGGTGTCGAAGGAGGCGGTGATGGCGCCGTTGACGGTGGAGAGTTCGACCTCGTGCGCGAGGCCGTGGGCCTCGATGCGGCCGTTGACGGCCCGGGCGGTGACGCGGCCGTGGACGTTGGCGATGGTGATGGCGCCGTTGAGCGTCTCGACCCGGCGGAGCGCGGCACTGTGGGGAACGGTGAGGGTGTAGCGGACCTCGCCGGTGTTGGTGAACTTCTTGAGCCAGCTGCCGTCCTTCTCGAGGTACGCGGTCTTCACGGCGAAGCGGCGGTCGGTAGAGTCGATTTGTACCTCGAGCGCCTTGAGGTCGGCCTCCGTGCGCGCGGACTTCACCGCCTGGAGGCGTACCTGCGGCTTGTCCCAGCTCTCGATGGAGACCGGGCCGTTGACGTTTTCGACGACCACCTCGCCGGTGGCGGCGAGCGCGCGGGTTTCCTCGACGGTGGCGGTGACATCGGCACGGCCGACGAAGGGGAAGAACGGCAGAGCGAGCAGGGGAAGCAGCAGGATGCGCATGGCGGGAAGGGGACGAGAGGGACAGGGGCGGCTGGGGAAAGTGCCGGCTACTCGGTGGCGGACCGGCCGGAGGCCGGTGCGGCGCGGGAGGAGGTGAGCGCGGGCGGAAAGTCGGGCGTGCCGCCCGCTCCACCGGGCGGAGGGGCGAGCCGCCGGCCGTTGAGCCAGGCGCCGATCCAGGTACGGCGGACAAGAAGGTGATAGCTCAGCAGCAGGACCGGGAAGGCGATGGCGTTGAGGAGCGGCCACTGGATCCACCACGGCGCGCCCCAGCGGGCGAACCAGACCTGCAGCGCGACGACGAGCGGCAGATGAACCAGGTAGATCCAGTAGGAGGAGTCGGCCAGGTAACGAACCCATGGATGCGGTCGGTTGGCGAAACGCATGAAAACCGCGAACCACGCCGGTATGGCGAAGCCCATCGTGAGGCTGGTGCCTGCCGCCGCCGCCCAACGCAGCAGGACGGCGTGCTGCGCGGCGGTCTCGCCGCCGGAGCGGCGCAGGGCGACCGCGGCGAGCGAGACGAGGCCGCAGGCGAGACTGCCCGCGAGCAGCGGCCGCCAGCGGCGGGCGAGACTCGCAAGCAGATCGCGGTGCCGGTGCAGCAGCCAGCCAAGGGTGAAGAAGAGGCCGTAGAGCGTGAGGACGGGAAGGTGCCAATGGAACCCGGCATCGGGCGTGTCGATGTCTCCCTTGCGCATCGAAGCGATGAGCGGAAAAACGGCTGTGGCCAAGGCGACGGGCGCGAGCGCCGGGGCGGCGAGGCGCCGGAACGCGGCATCGGTGCCGCGGCGCAGAGCCGGGAGCGCTGCGGCGACCGGACGCGCGAGTTGGTGCAGCGCGACGAAGAGCCCGGTGATGCAGACGAGGTAATAGAGGAACCAGAGGTGCGTCAGGTTGATGGACGGCCAACGTTCGGAGAGCGGACCGCCGAGCCCGAGCTGCCACCAAGGTTGTGCGAGGACCTCGGGTGGAAGGTTCAGCGTGCGCACGTGCCAGCCGCCGAGCACCCAGAGCGCGGAGAGGGCGAACTTCACCGGGTAGAGTGCGACGGCGAAGACCAGCGCGATGCGGACGAACCGATCACGCAGAAAGGCGCCGAGACCGCGCCGCTCGACGACCAGCCGGGCGAAGAAACCCGCGAGCACGAAGAACACCGGCATGCGCGCGCAGTGCACGTAGTACGCGAAGATGCCCGGGACCGCCGCGGGGGAATCCGTGCCGACCGCCCAGTCGCGCGGCGACGCGATGAACGGCATCGCCCCGTGCAGGCAAATGCCGAGCAGCAGCGCGAAGGCGCGGAGGGCGTCGAGGGCGTGGTAGCGTTCGGCGGGAGCGGACATCGCGGGGGAGACGGAACGGGGTCGACGGGCTGCCGGGATGTCGGGCGTGAAGCCCGACCGACCACCGGAGCGGCAGGGCGAGGGACGATTTCCGGGGTTGAAGGCGGACCGAAGGCTGAGCGACTTCGTCGCTCAGCTACGGGGAGACGGAGGGGCTGAGCAGCTGCGTCGCCCAGCTACGGGA
>JAEXPQ010000146.1 GCA_023446735.1 Verrucomicrobiota bacterium | reverse complement strand
GTTGAACTCCTCCGCGAGTCCGCCGGTGCCGTGCACCGTGACGGCGAAATCGAGGCGCTGCCCGCCGATGGCGGCCGAGGCGGCGCGCAGCTCGCGCGTGCCGCGGAGCGCGGCGCCGAGTTCGCAGAGCGTGCGCAGCGTTTCCCAATCGGGCACCGCGCCGGCGGCATCCCAGGCGCGGGCGGCGATGGGCAGCTCGGTGCGGCCGAGTTGCGGCACGGCCTGAGCGAGAAGGAATTCGCGCAGCGTGGCGCGGTCGCGCACGGCGCCGGCCTGCACGAGGCCTTCGAGGCCGAACGAGTGCGCGTAGGTGCCGGTCGGGTAGAACGAGTCAGTCGTTTGCAACAGCCGCGCGATCCACGCGGTGGAGACGTTGGCGGCGGGCTCGCTCATGCGCGCGGGGTCGCCGGTTTGAAGACGAATGGATGCGCCTCTGGCCCGGCGGCGTGGCTGTGCGGCGTGGCGCCGGCGGCGAGCCGGTGCGGGCGGAACACCTCGTCGATGGCGCGGTAGGCGATGCCCATGCGCTCGAGCGACTGGCGCAGCGCGGTGTCATCGGGCGCAAGCAGGCGCGCGGGTTGCGCCTCGATGGGGAAATGCAGGTTGCCCACGGCCCAGCCGGTGATCGCGGCGGCGTCGGGCGCGGGCGGCAGCGGGATCTCCAGCACCGGCTCGGGCAGTTGGCGGATCACGTAGCGCGCGGTCGGGTTGGCGAAGACCACGTCGCCGTGCGCCAGCGGGCGGGCGAGTTCGAAGCCGAACTCGGCGCCGTCGGCCGCGGCGGCGCGCCAGAGGCGTTTCGCGAGCTGGCGGCGCTCGACGGCGATGGCGATCTCCGGCAGGGCCGGGTCCGCGGTGATGGCGGCGTGGACTAGTTGCATGAACGAAAATGAGCACCCCGCGGCCTGCGTGCGGGAGCGGAGGCATGAATTCTATTCAAGCAAGCCGCGGGCCAGAACGGTTGCGCGTTTACGGCGTTTGGGGATTGGCGCGAACGGCACCGGAAGCGGAGTTGCGGGCGTTGCGGCGGGACCAGGACCGCAATTGCACCACGGTCAGCGCGTAGCTCGCGACAACGGCGGCGGCGATGGCCGCGAAGCGATGGTCCCCACCGTGGAGATAGGCACCAGTGCAGGCTGCGGTACGGATGAGCGCATGAACCAAGCCGAGCGGAGATTGGATGATCCAGCCGAACACGATCCAGTGCAGGCCGAGGCCGAGCGCGAGGGAAAGCGGGGCGAGGTCCGGTTTGCGAAGGATGAGCAGGAAGTGGAGCGCCCAGAGTAGGTTCACCATCAGCACCGACTGGCCCATCAGGGTGGCGAAAGGGTTTCCCTTCTGAAAGACCTCTTGGCCGGTGAGGGCCGCGATGGCCAACGCGAGCGGGAAGATCGCTCCGGTGGCGAACAGCAGTACATAAATTGCGGTGGTTGGCGACACGAGCAGACTTGCGATCCCGAACGCGGTCCACGCGACGATGCCCGCGAGCGGAAAGGCGAGAAAACCGCCGCTGCGGCGAATGAAGGCGAGGCGCCGGGTTTCGAGCGTATCCATGGCGTGAGGGAAGCGGGGGATTTCCGTGCTGCCCAGCCGAAACCCACGGCGGGGGCGGTTCGGGAGCGGGGCCGGGGGCGCCCGGGCACGCCTTTCCCCTCTCGCCTCCGGCGGAACCGCGTGCAAGGTGGCGGCGATGGCTGTTCCGCCGCACGAGGACACGATTGTCGCGCTCGCCACTCCCGCCGGGGAGTCGGCGGTGGCGCTGGTGCGCGTTTCGGGGGCGGAGTGCGCGCGGCTGGCGCGGGAGATGTTCGGGCGCGTTCCCCCACCCCGCTTGGCCCGCCATGGCGACTACCGCGACCGTGCAGGTGTGGTCGTGGACGATGTTCTGTTCACCTATTTCGCCGGGCCGGGCTCGTACACGGGCGAGGATGTGCTGGAGATCGGTTGCCACGGCAGCCCATACATCGCCGAGCGCGTGCTGGAGGACCTTGTGGCCCGCGGGGCGCGGCTGGCCGAGCCGGGCGAGTTCACCAAGCGGGCGTTTCTGCACGGGCGGATGGACCTCAGCCAGGCGGAGGCGGTGATGGATCTCATCCACGCGCGCAGCGAACGCGCGCTCGAGGCCGCCAACCGCCAACTGCGCGGCGCGCTGGGCCGGCACATCGCGGCGGCGATCGAGCGGCTGGTCGCTGTGGTCGCGCAGGTGGAGGCGTATATCGATTTTCCCGAGGAGGATCTGCCCGCGGAGAACCGCGCACAGCTGCGCGGCGCGGTGGCGGCCCTGCGCGCGGAGCTTGGCCGCCTGCTCGCCACGGCGCACTACGGCGCGCTGCTGCGCGACGGCGTGCGCACCGTGCTCGTGGGCGAGCCCAACGCCGGCAAGAGCAGCTTGCTCAACCGCCTCGTGGGCTGGGAGCGCGCGCTCGTCAGTCCGGAGCCGGGCACGACGCGCGACTTCCTCGAGGAGACGCGCGTGCTCGGTGCGCATAAGGTCCGTTTCGTCGATACGGCGGGGCTCAACGCCGCGCCCGGGGCGCTGGAGGCGCGCGGCATCGCGCGCACCCTGGAGCGCGCGGCCGAGGCCGACCTCTTCCTCGTGGTGCTCGACGCCACCCGCCCCTGCCCCACCCTGCCCGCCGCCGTGGCCGACCGACTCACGGTCGCCAACACGGTGCTGGTGTGGAACAAGGCCGACCTCGCCGCGCCCGGCGCGGTGCCGGCCGCTTGGACCGGTTTCACGGCCGTGGCGGTGTCGGCCTTGACGGGCGAAGGCATCGAGGCGCTGGAGCAAGCTGTAACGGAACTAATAGATAGAGAACGAGTTACGTTTGATGGCGACCTGATTGCCGTGAACGCCCGGCACGCCGGCGACCTCGCGGAGGCGACGCAGTGTCTGGCGGAGGCGGAGGCCAAACTCGGCGATGCGGCGGTGGCGGCGGACGAATTGATGGCGTCGGATCTGCGCGGGGCGCTGGACGCGCTCGGGCGAATCGGCGGGCGCGTGGACCACGAGCGGATCCTCGACAAGCTCTTCGCGAGCTTCTGCATCGGCAAATAGCGCGTTGCTCCCCTACTCCACCGGCGGTCGGTGAGGGAGCAGTCGAACGGATTCGGAGTGTTAACCGCAAAGAACGCAAAGGGCGCAAAGAGGCGATCCTTTGGGGTTGTTGCGTCCTGGAGGGGTAGGTTTGGCAGGTTCCCTGCCCTGCTGGGGAACGAGCAGATCGGTTTCCGCTGAGGGCAATGGTGGGGTGAGCGCGGAGGCTGGTCCAAGTTCTCCCCTTTGTGTTCTTTGCGGTTTCGACTTTCTGCGGTTCGGATCGGCTTTGTTTCCTTCGTTGCCATCTGGTGGCTGCGGGGTTTCCGCTGGGGATCCACCATGGCGTATGTTTTCCAGGGCAAGGTCTTCGATGTGATCGTGTGCGGCGCCGGCCATGCCGGTTGCGAGGCCGCCCTGGCCGCGGCGCGCCTTGGAGTCGATACCCTGTTGCTCACCGGCAATCTCGACACCATCGCCCAGATGAGCTGCAACCCGGCGATCGGCGGCCAGGCCAAGGGCCACATCGTGCGCGAGATCGATGCCCTCGGCGGCGAGATGGCCATGAACACGGATGCCACGGGCATTCAATTCCGCCTACTCAACGAGTCCAAGGGGCCGGCGGTACAGTCGCCTCGCGCGCAATGCGACAAGAAGGCCTACCAGTTCCGGATGAAGCAGACCCTCGAGCTGCAGCCGAACCTGCTCGTGTTCCAAGCGACCGTCACGGGCCTGGTCTACGAAGCCGGGCGAGTGGTCGGGTGCCAGACCAACCTCGAAATCGATTTCCGGGGGCGGACGGTCGTGGTGACCACGGGGACGTTCCTGCGCGGGTTGCTCCACATCGGGCGGAACAAGAACGAGGGCGGGCGCCTCGGCGATTTCAGTGCCCGTACGCTTTCGGCCAGCCTGCAGGAGGCCGGAATCGAGCTCCGGCGGCTCAAAACCGGCACACCGCCACGCGTTTTGGGCCGCAGCATCGATTTCGGCCGGATGGAGGAGCAGAAGGGTGATGCGCGCCCGACCCTGTTCGCGTTCCACGACACCCGGGCGCCGGGCGAATTGTTCCACGTGGAACATTCCCGGGGGCATCAACGCCTGGGCTGGGCACCGGGCGCCGACCAGCTCTCGTGCTGGATGACCTACACGACCGATCGTTCGGCCGAGATTGTGCGGCGCAATCTCCACACCTCGGCCATGTACTCCGGCGAGATCGAGGGGGTGGGGCCGCGGTACTGTCCGAGCATCGAGGATAAGTTCGTGCGTTTCGCCGACAAACCGCGCCATCTGCTCTTTCTCGAGCCGGAAGGGCGCCATACCGACGAGTACTACATCAACGGCCTCTCCACGAGCATGCCACTGGAGGTGCAGCTGGAGCTGGTGCGGAGCCTGCCGGGATTGGAGCGGGCGGAGCTGGTCCGGCCGGCCTATGCGGTGGAATACGATTTTGCGCCGCCGACCCAACTTTGGCCGAGTCTGGAGTCGCGGAAGGTGGAGGGCTTGTTTTTTGCCGGCCAGATCAACGGTACCTCGGGCTACGAGGAGGCGGCGGGGCAGGGGGCGGTGGCGGGTGTGAATGCCGCGTTGAAGGTCCGGGGCGTCGAGCCACTGGTGCTCGGGCGGCATGAGGCCTATATCGGCGTGTTGATCGACGACCTTGTCACGAAGGGCACGAACGAGCCCTATCGGATGTTTACCAGTCGCGCCGAGCATCGGCTGCTGCTCAATCACGGGTCCGCCGAACTGCGGCTACTGCCCCACCTGCGTCGGTTGGGGGTAGTGCCCGCGGATCGTTTGGCTCGAATCGAGCGCAAGGCCGAGCGGGTAGGGCATTGGCTGCAGGTCCTGGAGACCGAACGCTTCCAAGGGTCGAGCTGGGGCGACCACGTGCGCCGGAGTGAGTCGGAATCGATGTTGCCCGCGAGTTTCCAGGCCGAGGCGGCGCCGGTGCGCGACGAGGTGCTGTACCGGGTGCGCTATCGCGGTTACCTGGAGCGGGAGCAACGCAACATCGAGCGACTCTCCGGGCTGGAGCGGGTGAAGATCCCCGCCGGCCTGGACTTCAAGGCGGTGCGCGGCCTACGCAAGGAGTGCGCGCTGAAGCTGACGGAGGTGCGGCCGGCCACGCTGGGGCAGGCGAGCCGCATCAGCGGAGTGAGCCCGGCGGACCTGAGCGTGCTGCTTGTGTTGATCGAGGCGGGCAGGGCAGGGGAGCGCGGCGGCGAGGCGCCGGCGACCGCCGCGCCGGTGTTGCCCGTGTGAGGCGCCCTCCGTTCGTGTCGCCGGGGTAACGCAAGTAACAATCCGGTGACGCCCGGGTTTTCTCTGGAAAGCCCGGGTCCCGCAACTAGCCTGCGTCACATGGCCGACACACGGTCGAAACGCATTCTCATCGTCGACGACGAGCCCGATGTGACCGAGCTCGTCAGTTACCAACTGCGTGCGAAAGGCTTCGCGGTCGAGGCGCTCAACAACCCGACCCAAAGCATCGCCCGCATCCGGTCTTTTCAGCCCGATCTTGTCATCCTGGATGTGATGATGCCTGAGATCAGTGGCATTCAGATCTGCCGGATGCTTCGCGCCGACCCCAAGACGAAGACGATTCCGGTGGTCTTCCTCACGGCGCGGGCGGAAGAGGCTGACCGAGTGCTCGGATTGGAGGTCGGTGGGGATGACTATATTTGTAAACCGTTCAGTGTTAAGGAGTTGATCCTAAGGGTTCAGGGCCTGTTGCGCCGCGCTTCCGGCGCCGAGGGCGCTGACGATCAACCCAAACGCCTGGAGATCGGAGCCATCGCGCTCGATAGCGAGCGACATGCGGCGACGCTGCGGGGCGCGCCGATCGAGCTCACGGCGACCGAGTTTCGCCTGCTGCGCCTGCTGATGGAGCGCAAGGGCCGGGTCCAGACGCGCGAGCACCTTCTCCTCAATGTCTGGAACTACGAGACGGAGATCGAAACGCGCACGGTCGACACCCACATCCGCCGCTTGCGCGAGAAACTTGGCGATCAGGCCGACCTGATCGAGACGTTGCGCGGGGTGGGGTATCGAATGATCGACCCGCAGAATCCGGCATGATGCTCCTGCTGCTCATCGTCGAGGCAGCGGTCATCGTCCTGCTGTCGAGGGTGTTGTGGACCACGCGACGGCGCCAGCGCGACCTGGGTGAGGCCCTGCGCCAACGCACCCCGTATTTGGTGGACGAGGGTGGGGGAGGTTTGGGCGACGCCTGGCGCTCGACCGCCGCTGCCGCCAACGAGCTGATCGCGGCCCTGCGCACTGCCGAAACGGCTCGCAGCGGGCAGCTCAACCAGTTGGAGGCGACCCTCGGCAGCCTGCGCGAAGGCGTTCTTGCCGTCGACGAAAAGAACAATATCCTGTTGGCCAACAAAGCCTTAGCGGAGATTTTTCCGAAAGCGGTCGCGGTCCTCGGCCAGCGAGTGGAATCGGTCATCCAGGGCAGCGCCTTCTCGCTCTTCTTGGATGAAGTCCGCCGCGGCACTGCCGCCAATCGCGTGGAGCTGGAGTTCGCCACCGACAACGGCTCCCTGTGGGTCGAAGCAACCGGTGCGGCGATTCCGGCTTGGGACGGCACCCGCGCCCGGTGGGTGCTCTGTGTGTTGCATGAAGTCACGCGGCAACGGCGCCTCGAATCCATGCGCAAGGAGTTCGTTGCCAACGTCTCCCACGAGCTCCGGACTCCGCTGAGCGTGATCAAGGGCTTCGTCGAGACCTTGGTCGACGGTCACCGTGAGATCCCCGAGGGCGACCGTGACCGGTTTTTGCGCACCATCCAGCGGCACACGGATCGCCTGCACCTGATCCTGGAAGACCTTCTCACCCTGTCGCGGCTCGAATCGCGTAATCCAGGACTGAGGCTCGAGCCGACGGACCTCACGCGCCTACTACGCGAACTGGCCGACGATTATCGCCAACGGGCCGATAATTCCGGGCACCGGATCGACCTCCACCTCGCGCCCGAGTTGCCCGCGATCGCCACCGACCCCGTTCGCCTTCGCCAAGTCTTCGACAACCTTCTCGACAACGCGCTCAAGTACACGCCCGCCCAATCGTTCATCGCGATTCGCGCGGCGCTTCTCGGCCAGGAGCTCGAGATCCGCATCGTCGACAACGGTCCCGGCATTCCGGCCAAGGATCTGCCGCACATCTTCGAACGTTTCTATCGCGTCGACAAAGGCCGCTCCCGCGAGACTGGCGGCACCGGCTTGGGACTGAGCATCGTCAAACACATCGTCCAGCTGCACGGCGGACGGGTTTGGGCCGAAAGCACGTCGGGGCAGGGGACGACCATCGTTCTGACGTTTCCGGTGCCGGTCGCCGCTGCGCCCGCCTTCCAGCACGGATCAGACGGAAGATAGCTGGCGAGGCCCACCGTAACGAGCGTTCTCGCCGGTACTTTTCGGTTGTCAGCGTGGCTGGGGACCCGGTGCATGGAGGGGTCATGCAATTCCACCCCGGCGCCAAGCCCGAGTTCGTCCGCCATGTCGAGGAACGCCTCTCCCGACTCCGCGCCGAGCTCTCGGCCGCGTTGCCGGTGCCGCCCGCCCGGATCACGCTCGAGATTGGCTGTGGGCATGGGCACTTTCTCACCCGTTATGCCGAGGCGAACCCGGGGGAGTTTTGTTTTGGCGTCGATATCATCGCCGATCGCCTGGAACGGGCGACGCGGAAGCGCGACCGCGCCGGACTGAAGAATCTCTGTTTCCACAAGGCGGAGGCGGTCGAACTGCTCGAATCCCTCCCGCCCGGGATTGTCTTCGAGACGGTGTTCCTGCTCTTTCCCGACCCGTGGCCGAAGAAGCGGCACCACAAGAACCGCCTCGTCCGCCCCGATTTCATGGCGGCGTTGGCCGCGCGAATGGCGCCGGGGGGCCGATTCTATTTCCGGACCGACCACGAGGAATACTTCGCCGCCGGTCGCGAGGTCATCGCGGGCGATTCGCGTTGGCGCCTGGTACCGGAGGCGCCGTGGCCCTTCGAGGAGGCCACGGTGTTTCAGCTCAAGGCCCCCGCCTTCCAGTCGCTCGTGGCCGCGGTGGCGTGACTTGGCCGCGCCCGCTGTGCTGAAAACACGGTGGCGGTGGCGCTCGGGCGCTGGATACCCTGCGCCGCGGAGAAGACCGGTGCCGGGTTTGCCGACGTCGCAATCTCGCTAATCTTTCCGCCCTCTCTAATGAGCGAGCGTTGTAGCTTTCCGGCCCGGATCTTTAGGTTTTGCTTCGGCCGGGGGCGTTCTTCGTTCTCGTGTCCCGCCATTTTTCATTCAGTCTACTCGCGCTTGAGCCGATTGGAGCCGTCCCCCCTTTCCTTCCGCCACTTGCCCACATGCCCATGAACGGTCGGGTTTTGACCAGTGCATTCATCGCCGTCGCCACCGCCGGAGTCGCGCATGCTTCCGAAGGAGTCGCTGCGAAAGCGGACGTTCTCTTGAGGATCTTCGGTCTGCCGATCACCAATAGCATCGTGACGGCTTGGATCGTTTCCCTGCTGATTCTCGTCGTGGTGCGTCTGATGATCCGCCGGCCGCAGCTCGTCCCCGGTAGAGGTCAGGCGATCGTCGAAGCGGCCTTGAGCGGTGTCCGAGACATCGTGGCGCCGATCGTCGGCAAGAAAGCCATCGGCGCGGCGCTGCCGCTTCTGCTCTGCCTGTTCTTTTTCATTCTACTTCAGAACTGGGCCGGCTTGCTGCCTGGTGTCGGCAGCATCGGATTCGAGCACGACGGACACTTTATCCCCTTCATCCGCCCCGGCACCGCCGACATGAACGCCACCTTGGCGCTCGCGGCCGTGGCGATGATCTCGTGGTTCTATATCGTGATGCGCTACGCGGGCCCGAAGGTTCTGCTCTTCGACATCTTCGGCAACAAGGCCGACAAGAACGAGGTGCCGAAGGTCATCTACTATTTCCTCTTCCTGATCTTCTTCCTCGTCGGCGGCATTGAGATCATCTCGATCTGTTTCCGACCGGTATCGCTCTCGTTCCGACTGTTTGGCAATGTCTTTGGCGGCGAGAACCTGCTGCATCAGACTTTTCCCTTCGCGTTCCCGTTCTACTTCCTCGAGCTGCTGATCGGCTTCGTGCAGGCGCTCGTGTTCACGCTGCTGACCAGCGTTTACATCGGTCTGATCTGCAACCACGGCGACGACCACGGGACCGAGGGCGCAGGCGGCCACCATTGATCACTTTCCCGCTCGGGACCGTGCCAACGTGCGCGGACGGGCGGGCGCAACACCGCAACCAACCACCATCCATCACATGATCTCGTTCCTCGCTGAAGCTACAGGTATCACCGGCAGCATCCAGGGCGCCTTCGGCTGCTTGGCGGCCGCCATCGGCGTCGGTCTCATCGGCACCAAGGCCGTCGAGGCCGTCGGCCGTAACCCCGGCGCCTCGGGCAAAGTGCTCGTCCAGTCCATCATCGGTATGGCGCTCGCCGAAGCCGTCGCGTTCTACGCGCTGTTCCTCGGCAAGTAATCGTCTCCTTTCCTCACGCCGGCCGCTGCCGGCGTGAGCCCTTTCCCTTCCACTCGCCATGCTCCACCACTTGCTCTTCCTCGCTTCGGCGGCTCCCGAAGCTCATGGTCCCTCCTCCGGCGGCTTTCTCGACAGCATCCGCGGCCTGTTGGAGACCTTCGGTATCGAGTGGAGCCATTTCTTGGTCCAGTTCATCACCTTCGCCGCACTGGCCCTGATCCTCTACCGCTGGATGTTCAAGCCCGTCCTCGCCACGATGGACGAGCGCCAGCACAAGATTGAATCCGGCCTGAAGTACGCCGAGGAGATGAAGGCCAAGCTTGAGCAGGCCAACCAGCAGAGCGAGGAGTTCCTCCGCAAGGCGGCCCTCGAGGCCCAGGCGATCGTCAACGACGCCCGCAAGACCGCGAAGGAGCTGGCCGACCGCCAAACGCAGGACACCGCCGCCCAGACCAGCGCCATGCTCGCCAAGGCCCAGCAGGCGATCGAACTCGAGCGCGGCAAGATGATCGCCGAGGTCCGCACCGAGATCGCCCGCCTCGTCACCCTCACCACCGGGAAGGTCCTCGCCAAGGAGCTCTCGGCCGACGAAAAGTCGCGCTACACCCAGGCCGCCACCCGTGAATTGACCGGCGTCTGAGCAGCCCGACGCGCTTCACTTCAGCACCCGCGCCAAGATGCCCGCCACCAAACAGATCCGCGCCACCGCCAAGCTCCTGCTCTCGCTCAGCCTCGACAACGGCCAGCTTTCCGAGCCGAAGGTGCAGGGCGTGCTGGCGTGGTTCGAGCAGAAGCGTCCGGCCCACGCCGCCTCCCTTCTCCGCGAATACCACCGGTTGGCCCTTCGTGAGTTCAACCGCTCGCGCGCTCGTATCGAATTCTCCGGCGCGCTCGCGGGCGGTGCCATCCCGTCCATCGTCGCGGAACTTTCGAAGATCTACCAGCGTCCCGTCTCGGCCGCCGCGGTCGAGAACCCGGCGTTGATCGCCGGCGTCCGCGTCTCCATCGGCGACGACGTCTTCGAACGCTCCATCGCCAGCCAGCTCGAGATTCTCTCCACCGCCGCCGTCTGACCCAGCCGGCCCCCTCCCTTCTCCGCCTCTCCTTCTCCCTCAGCGCACGCGCCCATGAGCTCCGTCATCGAACAAATCGAGCAACAGATCGCCAAACTCCAGACCGGCACGGTCAAGAAGAACGTCGGCCACATCCGCACGCTCGCCGACGGCGTCGCCAAGGTCGACGGCCTCTCGGACGTGATGTACAACGAGATGGTCCAGTTCCCCGGCGATGTCATCGGCATCGCGCTCAACCTCGAGGAAGACGAGGTGGGCTGCGTCCTCCTCGGCGATGTCGCCAAGCTCAAGGAAGGCGACGAGTGCCGCACGACCGGCCGCCTGCTCTCGGTCCCGGTCGGCAAGGCCCTCCTCGGCCGCGTGGTCGACGCCCTCGGTCGCCCCATCGACGGCAAGGGCCCCATCGACGCCAAGGAGACCAACCCCGTCGAGAAGATCGCCCCCGGCATCATCGCGCGGCGCTCCGTCAACCAGCCGCTGCTCACCGGTATCATGTCGATCGATTCGATGATCCCGATCGGCCGCGGCCAGCGCGAGCTCATCATCGGCGACCGCGGCACCGGCAAGACCGCCATCGCGGTCGACACCATCATCAACCAGGCCCGGATCAACAAGGCCGGCCTCGCCTCGGGCGACCCGAAGTTCCGTCCGGTGTATTCGATCTACGTCGTCGTCGGCCAGAAGAACGCCAACGTCGCCCGCACCATCGGCACGCTCGAGGAAGCCGGCGCGATGGAGTACACGATCCTGGTCTCCGCTCCGGCCTCCGATAATCCGGCCAACCAGTACCTCGCGCCCTATTCCGGCGCCGCGATCGGCGAATGGTTCATGGCCAACGGCATGGACGCCCTCGTCGTCTACGACGATCTCTCCAAGCACGCCGTCGCCTACCGCCAGATCTCGCTGGTCCTCAAGCGTCCCTCCGGCCGCGAGGCCTATCCTGGCGACGTCTTCTACCTCCACTCCCGCCTGCTCGAGCGCGCCGCGCGTCTCAACGACGAGAACGGCGGCGGCTCGCTCACCGCGCTGCCCATCATCGAGACGCAGGCCGGCGACGTCTCCGCGTACATCCCGACCAACGTCATCTCGATCACCGACGGTCAGATCTTCCTGGAGACGGATCTCTTCAACCAGGGCCAGCGCCCGGCCATCTCGGTCGGCCTGTCGGTCTCTCGCGTCGGCTCCTCGGCCCAGCTGAAGATGACCAAGCAGGTCGCCGGCAAGCTCAAGGGCGAGCTCGCGCAGTTCCGCGAACTGGCCGCCTTCGCCCAGTTCGGCTCCGACCTCGACGCCCGCACCAAGGCCCAGCTCGACCGCGGCGCCCGCATCACCGAGCTGTTCAAGCAGCCCCAGTTCCAGCCGCAGCCCATCGAGCTGCAGGCCGCCGTGCTCTGGGCCATGCAGAACAACTTCTTCGACTCCATCCCCGTGGCGAAGATCGTCGAGGCGGCCGCCAGCCTCCGCGACTTCCTCTCCGCCCGGAAGGCCGCCTACCTCGCCACCCTCGCCAAGGAGAAGGTTTTCAACGACGCCCTCGCCGCCGAGCTCAAGCCCGCGGTCGAGGAGTGGCGGAAAACGTTCACGGTCTAGGAAACCCGGCGCAGCCAGCATCGACTAGAGCGCGGCGAACGCACCACCACGAAGCGACCTCCGCCGTCCCGCGCTCCCCCCGACACCCACTTCTCCGCGTCATCCCTCAATGGCCTCCACCCGCGACATCCGCCGCCGCCTCAAGTCCGTCAAGAACACCCGCCAGATCACCAAGGCGATGGAGTTGGTCGCGGCGTCGAAGATGAAGAAGGCGCAGCAGGCCGCACTGGCGGGCCGGCCTTATGCGCAGCTGCTGGCCAACATGCTCGCGGCCATCACCTCCCGGGTCGACGAGTCCCTCCACCCCTTCCTCGCCGAGCGCCCGGTGAAGACCCGCGGCATCCTGCTCATCACGACGGACAAGGGCCTCTGCGGCCCGCTCAACAGCAACCTCTTCCGCCTCGTCTCCGAGATCAAGACCCCGGCGATGTTCGTCGCCGTGGGCCGCAAGGGCGCGCAGTTCCTCACCCGCACCAAGCGCAACCTGGTGGCGGACTTCACCGTCAGCGACCGCACGCCGTTCGCCGAGGTGCGCCCGATCGTCGAATACATGGTGAAGCAGTACCTCGACGGCGAGATCGACACCATCGAGGTGGTGTATCCTCGCTTCCGTAACACACTCGTACAGGAGCCGACCGTCCGTCCGGTGCTGCCGCTCTCCAACCTGAAGGACTTCCTCGCCCAGCTCCAGACCGACTCGGGGGTGACGGCGAAGGCCGACGACCGCGAGATGCTCTTCGAGCCCGACCCGCACCAGGTGCTCGAGGCGCTCCTGCCCTTCTACGTCAACCGCCACCTCTACCAGCTCGTGCTCTCCGCCCGCGCCTCCGAGCACAGCGCGCGTATGGTCGCGATGAAGACAGCCAAGGACAACGCCTCCAAGCTGCTCGACGACCTCACCCTCCAGTACAACAAGGCCCGCCAGGCCGGCATCACTGCCGAGATCCTCGAGATCTCCGCCTCCCAGATGGCCCAGTCGGCCTGACCCACCCCTCGCCCCGTCCTCCCACTCCCTTTCCGCTCATGAACAAAGGCAAGATCACCCAGGTCATCGGCGCCGTCGTCGACGTGCAGTTCGCGGCCGGCAGCGTGCCGCCGATTCTCCAAGCGCTGCAGGTCGACATCCGCCTGCAGGGCAAGACCAGCCGCCTCGTCCTCGAGGTCCAGCAGCACCTCGGCGAGGGCATCGTGCGCGCGGTCGCCATGTCCAGCACCGAGGGCCTCGTCCGCGGTGCCGAAGTGACCGACACGGGGGCGCCCATCTCCGTCCCGGTCGGCGCCGGCGTGCTCGGCCGCATCTTCAACGTCATCGGCGAACCGGTCGACAACCGCGGCCCGGTCAACTACGATCGCCTCTCGCCCATCCACCGGCCCGCGCCGGCGCTGGTCGACCAGGAGACCAAGCCGAAGATCCTCACCACCGGCATCAAGGTCATCGACCTCATCTGCCCCTTCATGAAGGGCGGCAAGATCGGCGCCTTCGGCGGCGCCGGGGTCGGCAAGACCGTCGTCATTATGGAGCTCATCAACAACATCGCGAAGACGCACGGCGGCTACTCCGTCTTCGCCGGTGTCGGCGAGCGCTCCCGCGAGGGCAACGACCTCTACCACGAGATGAGCGAGTCGAAGGTCATTGTGCAGGAGGACCTCTCCAAGTCCAAGGTCGCCCTCGTCTACGGCCAGATGAACGAGCCGCCGGGCGCCCGTATGCGCGTGGGCCTGACGGCGCTCACGATGGCCGAGTACTTCCGCGACGAGAAGAACCAGGACGTGCTGCTCTTCGTCGACAACATCTTCCGCTTCTCCCAGGCCGGCTCGGAGGTCTCCGCGCTGCTCGGCCGTCCGCCTTCGGCGGTCGGTTACCAGCCGACCCTCGCCAACGAGATGGGCATTCTCCAGGAACGCATCACCTCGACCAAGAAGGGCTCGATCACCTCGTTCCAGGCCGTCTACGTGCCCGCGGACGACCTGACCGACCCGGCCCCCGCCAACACCTTCGCCCACCTCGACTCGACCATCGTGCTCGAGCGCTCGATCGCCGAGCTCGGCATCTACCCGGCGGTCGACCCGCTCGCCTCCGGCTCGAAGGCGCTGGACCCCGCGATCGTCGGCCAGGAGCACTACGATGTCGCTCGCGGCGTGCAGCGTGTGCTCCAGCGCTACAAGGATCTGCAGGACATCATCGCCATTCTCGGCCTCGACGAGCTCTCCCCCGAGGACAAGCAGACGGTCTATCGCGCCCGCAAGATCCAGAAGTTCCTCGCCCAGCCGCTCAACGTGGCCGAGGTCTTCAACGGCGTGCCCGGCAAGATCGTCCCGGTCGCCGAGACCATCCGCGGCTTCAAGATGATCCTCTCCGGCGAGCTCGACCACATCTCCGAGGGCGACTTCTACAACAAGGGCGGTATCGAGGACGTGCTCGCGGCCGCCAAGCCGGCGGCCTAAGGCAGAATGGAGAATGCGGACTGAAGAATTGAAACCGATCCCGATCCGGGACTCCGCATTCTCCCACTAGTCTTCTGTATTCTGCACTCCAACTTCTGAATTCGTCCAGGCCATGCCTCTGACCCTCGAAATCGTCACCCCCGAAGGCTGCGTCTACTCCGATACGGTCGACACCGTCGTGCTGCCCACGGTGCAGGGCGAAATCGGCATCCTGCCCGGCCATATCCCGCTGCTTACCCAGCTGGAGGACGGCGAGTTGCGCGTGCAGAAAGGCCACGCGACCGAATCCCTCGCCTGCGGTCGTGGCTTTGCGGAGATCGCCGGCGACAAGGTCAGCGTGCTCGCCGAACAGGCGATCAATGTCGCGGCGATCGACGAGGCGGCCGTCGAGAAGGCCTGCCGCCGGGCCGAGGAAGCTCTCGCGCAGAAGCAGAGTATCAGCGCCGAAGAAGCCGAACGCCTCGAAGGCGTGATGCGTTTCGCGTACGCCCAGCTCGACCTCAAGCGCCGCCGCCGCGGTTGAGGTCGCCGCGTTTCGATCCTCAGGTCGGCGCTCGTCGCCGGACCGAGTTCGTGAGCCGGCCAAGTCGGAGCGCCCGGCCTCCGTCGCTTGACTGTTGCCCATCCGGATCCGGGCGGGCCCGGATCCGGCTCCGCGTCGCTTCCGGTCTCTGGTGGCCCGCGCTCCGCGGGCGTCGTGCCCCCGGGGGCCCCGGCTCCAATCTGGCGTCCGCTTTCGCTCCGGATAAAACCGGTTTGCCTGATACGAATCGGCTGCTAGAACAGGTCGGCAACGGCAGCTCGCCGCGAATCCCTCAACCCAAACACACCATGTCGGATACACCCGTTCCTCCTCCCCCCGCCCCGGCGGCCCCTGCTGGCGATGACAAGACCAACGCGATCCTCGCCTACGTGACCCCCCTGCTCTGCGGCGTGGGCATCGTGATTGCGATCGTGATGCACAACAACAAGAAGACCCCGCTCGCCGCCTATCATCTCCGGCAGTCGCTCGGTCTCTTGATCATCGGCGTGGCGAACACGGTTCTCGGATTCATTCCGCTTCTCAACCTGCTCTCGATCCCGATCGGCCTGTGCATTTTTGTTCTCTGGATCATGGGCCTGATCAACGCCATCAACGGCGTGATCAAGCCGCTGCCCGTCATCGGCGAACAGATCGCCAAGATGCTCGGCACGACCTTCGACTGATCCGCAAGTCGTCGCCCTTCATTGTCGCCCGGATGGTTTCGCCGTCCGGGCGTTTCGTTTCTTCTCACCGCGCTCGGCACCGGCTTGGGGATTGCCGTCGGCCCGCGGTTGGGTTTCCTCGGGGCAACCCTCGGTCGTTTCACACCGTATCCTCTCTCTACCCATGGACTACCACGTTGCGCGCAACAACCAGAAGCTCGGCGTCTATCCGGAGGCCGACGCGAAGGCCCGCCTGCAGAGCGGCGAGATCCTCTCCTCCGACCTGGTCTGGTGCGAAGGCATGCCGGCCTGGCGTCCCGCCGGCGAGGTCTTCGGTGGCGCAACCGCTCCGGTGCCGCCGCCGGTGACGCCCAGCGCTCTCCCGGCTCGGACCTCCCTCCCGACATCGGGGGCGTTCTCGGCCCAGGCGAAACCGGCCAACTACCTCGTGTGGTCGATCCTCTCCACCCTGCTGTGCTGTCTGCCGCTTGGCATCGTCTCGATCATCTTCGCGGCGCAGGTGGATTCGAAGTTCGCCGCGGGCGACTACGCCGGCGCCGAACAATCCTCGCAGCGCGCGAAGATGTGGGCGTGGATCGCCTTCGCCACCGGCCTGATCGGCGTCATCGCCTATTTCGCGATTATCGTCTTGTTCGGTACGATGGGCGCGCTCGGCAGCATCCCGCAGTGAGGGGCGTCCCGCGCTTGTGACTCCGCGCCGCACGGCTCTGTTGCTCGCCGCCGGCGCGGGCTTGGGGTTCCTGGCCGTCTGGTTGCTCGGGGATCGCCCGCCGGCGTGGTACCCGCCATGCCCGTCGCACTTGCTGACCGGACTTCATTGCCCCGGCTGCGGCACCGGGCGCGCGGTCCATGCGCTCGTGCATGGGGAGCTCGCGCGAGCCTTCGCGCTCAATCCGCTCCTGGTCGTCGCGTTGCCACCGCTCGCGCTGTGGACGGCGTGGAACTTCTGGCGCGCCATCCGCCACGACCGGCCCGCCTTCGCGCTACCTCATCCCGCCGCGGCCGTCGTCCTGACGGTGTTGGTTCTCTACTGGATTGTGCGCAACCTGCCGTGGTGGCCGTGCACGTTGCTGGCGCCGCCTGCCTGAACGAACGCCCCGTGGGCCGGCTCGTTGCCCTGGAGGAGTGGAATGGGCGTTCGCCAACTTGGAGCGCTTGCCGGGACGCTCAGGCCAGCGCCGGAAGCGGCAAAGCGGCCTCCGGCTTCGGCTCATCCGCTGTCGGAGATTCGGTCGCTCCCGCCTCCGGCGCTTCGGTGGGCTGGTCCTCGTCGGCGGTCGCCGGGGCCATCCCATCGTTTCCGCCCCCGGCGGGGCTGCCGGCGAAATAGGTGACGGTGCGACCGTTGGCCAAAGTCACTTCGAGCGACTCGTCGCCCCGGTGGATGACAATCCCGTCGTAGCTCTCACCGGTGATCGGCTTCAGCGGCTGGCCCAGCATCCCGCCGGACAGCAACTCGGAGTAGCTCACGCTTTCTGCACCCGATTCCATCATCTGCTGCTCGGCGCCGTGCCAGATCTGCACGAGATTGTTGCGCACCGCGGCCTCGTGCGAGTTCTGCCGCACTTTCTGGAACGCCGGGATCGCCATCGCCGCCAGCAGTCCGATGACAGGGACGCCCGCGATGCCGAGGTATCCCATCACCAAGCCGGCCGTGGCGGCGCCGCTGCCGCCGAGCGTGCCACCGGATGCCTTGATCTTCGAATGGGCGACATGGCCGCACACGACGGCCGCGATCGCGAAAAGGAAGAAGAGCGGAAAGAGAACGAACACGCAGATGCCGCACACCAGGCTGACGGTCGCGACACCGTTGGACTGCCCCGGCGCGGGACGCGGTGGCGCGGTGAACGGATTCGCGGTCTCCGGGGCCCCGAGCGGCGGCGGGGTGGTCGGCAGCTCCGGCGGCTCGGCGGCGGGAAAGACTTCGCCTACCTTGCGCCAAGCCGGCCAGCCCTCCTTCCAACACAGATCGTTGATGCCGATTTCCCCCCGCGCGAGGCGCTGGCGGAGGTCGGCTTCGCTGAAGGGACCGGATTGCACGCGGTTGATGGCGACGTGGAACATGAGCGGAAGGACGAGTTGAGGGCTGATCGTGTTTGGCAGAACCGGACGGGAGGGCGAGCGCGGACGGGCATCACTCCCCGGCCGGCAAGGGAATCGGCACCGGCCAGACGCCGGTGACGAGTTCGCGGGAGCCCTGGGGGAGTTGCGGCACGAGATAGGTCCAAGCGGTGATCGGCACGCCGTTCTCGCGTTCGATCTGCACGATGGAACGGCGGAAAAGCGTGGGCCGGTCTGGCGCGGCGTCCTCCCAGGCGTCCAACGTGGCCCAGGCGGTTCGGTAGTCGGCCAGCGTGATGAGTTGGCCGAAAACCGGGCGCCACTGCTCGCGCGAGTGTTCCGCGGGCGACGCATGCAGGGTTTGCCCGAGCCGGACATGGTCGTCCTCCCGGTCCAAGGTGGCGAGTCCCAGCACCGCCTCCGTCGGCACGACCAGCGCCGGGCACCCGCTGGGCAATTCGTAGAGACGGCCCCAGATGCGGGCCGGGATCACGGAGCACACGCCCCGGCACAGTTGATCGTGCATGGGCGATCCGCGCTTGAGGGTTCCGTAGGCGAAGAGACGGGTTTCGAGGTTCATGCGGGGCAACGGCTCCGGCTTGGGGTGAGCGGGGCGGGCGACTCGGCGCCACGCTATGGATCTCGGCGCCGTTTTGAAGGCGAATCGCTTGCTCAACCCCGTGCGCGGTTGGCCGATGAGTAGGTGCCATGCTGGAATGGGGGATTGTTCCTAGTGCTCAGCGTCGCGACACCAGGCCTCGGTGGCTCCGGTACGCGGGCGTCCCCCCGTGGTTGGGCGGCCCCGATGGATAACGCCCTTTCACCGGCTGGTTCCGCGCTGTGGCGTCTCTGTATCCTGGGTCGCATGGCCGATTGCACCACGCGGCTGCTGCCCGCTCTGGCGGGCGAACGGGATCTTTCGATCGGCGTGCACGAGACCCTCGCGGCGGCGAAGGCCGAGGTGGCGAGTTGCCAGGTCGACTTGGCGTTGGTCTCCCTCGAGGTGGCGACCCGCCATCGCGCGGAGCTGTTCGAGCGCCCCTGTCCGGCTCGGGTGGCGGTGTTCACCGACCGGCCGGAGGTCGGGGAGGCCGTGCGCTGGATCCGCGCCGGGGCCGTCGACTACTTCGGGCTCACGCCGGAGAACCTCGCGAGCCTGCCTGCCCGGCTGCGCGGGCTGCTGGCCCTGGCGCCGGGCAGCGCACGCCGGGAACGCGCCGAGAGCATCGCGCGCCAGCTCGCCATCGTCGTCGAGAAGACCGGCGACGGCCTCACGTTGTCCGACGAGCGCGGCCGCTTCGTCGTGTTCAACCGCCAGATGCGGCGAATCACCGGATACACCCGGGCGCTCGCCGGCACGCTGCCGGGCTTCCTGCGCGTGCTGCATCCCGAGGCCGGCGAATGGCGCCGGGCCGAGGAGCGCGTGCGCGACGCCCTGGCGACGGGCGAGACCCGGGAGGCGGAGGTCTCGGCCCGCACCCGCGGCGGCGAGAAGCTCCTGCTGTCGGTGGTCGTCTCGCCGGTGCGCATCGCCGACCGGCTCTGGGTCCTCTGCGCCTACCGAGACATCACCGCCCGCCGCCGGGCCGAGGTCGCCCTCGAGCTGCGGGAGGCGCGGTCGCAGAGTTTCAATCACGCCCTGGCCGGTCTCGCGGCCAACGAGCAGCTCTTCCGCGCCGACCGTCCGGTGGCCCTCGCGCTGGTGGCCGAGACTTCCGCCCGGACCCTCGGGGTCGCCCGCGTGGGCGTATGGTTCTTCGACGCCGGCGGCGCGGCGCTCGTATGCGACGCCGGCAACGCCCGGGTGACGGGCCCCGACCGGGCCGCCGCGCGCCTGCCCGTGGCCGAGCATCCCGAGTACTTCGCCGCGCTCGAGCGCCGGGAGGTCGTGGCCGCCGGCGACGCCGCCCACGATCCGGCGACCCGCAGCTTCGTCGAGACGCACCTGCGGCCGCACGGGATCGGCGCCGTGCTGGATGTCCCGGTCCGCCTGGCCGGCCGGGTGGTGGGGGTCGTTCGCCACGAACATGTGGGGACGTCGCGGGTCTGGAGCGCCGCCGAGCAGTCGTTCGCCTCCGCCGTCGGCAGCTGCGTGTCGCTCGTGCTCGAGGCCCAGGCCCGGCGCGAGGCCGAGGCGGCGCTGCACGGCGCCAACGAGCGGTTGAACGAGATCATCGAGTTCCTGCCTGACGCCACCTTCGTCGTCGACGCGCTCGGCACCGTCACCGCCTGGAACAAGGCGATGGAGACGCTCACCGGCGTGCCCAAGGCCGACATGCTCGCGCGGGGAAATTTCGAGTACGCCCTGCCGTTCTTCGGCGAACGGCGCCCGATGCTCGTCGACCTCGCCTTGCGGCCCGGAGATCCGGCGAGCCGCCACTACGACCAGTTCACCAACGATGGCGGCACCGTGTTCGGGGAGGCGCACGCGCCCTGCCTCGGGGGCGGACGCGGGGCCCATATCTGGGGCAGCGCGCGGCCGCTCTACGACCCGCGCGGCCGGGTGATCGGCGCGATCGAGAGCATCCGCGACATCACCCAGCGCAAGCAGGCCGAGACCGAGATCGTGGCGTGGAAACGTCGGTACGAACTGGTCGCGGTCGCCTCCGGGCAGATCGCCTACGAGTACAATCTGGAGACCGGCTTCATCCTCTGGAGCGAGAGCGTCGACCAGGTGCTCGGCTACGCTCTCTCCGAGATGGGCGGCACCCTCATCCGCTGGATCCGGCTCGTGCATCCGGAGGATCGGCGCCGGACGCTGGCCCTCCTGCGCCGCAGCTCGCGCACCTACGTGCCGTTCGACGCCGAATACCGGATGCGCCGGCGCGACGGCGGCTACCTCTGGTTCCGCGACCGCGGCTACTTCATCGTCACCCCCGACCGCGCCCGGTGCATGATCGGGATGCTCGCGGACATCACCGCCGCCAAGCAGACGGCCGAGGCGCTCCAGCGCGCGCACGCGAACCTCGAGGACCGCGTGCGCGAGCGCACCGCCGAGCTGGCGACCGCCAATACCCGCCTGCGCGACGAGATCGCCGAGCGCGAACGCGCCCAGCAGGCGCTCGCCGCCAGCGAACAGAAGTACCGCCTGATGGTCGATTCGCTGCCGCAGGTCGTCTACGAGCTCGATCTGCAGGGCAACGTGCTCGTGCTCAACCGGGAGGCGATCAACGCCGGACAGCTGACGCCCGCCGACCTTGCGCGCGGCGTCAACCTCTTCTCCCTCATCCATCCGGACGACCATGAGCGGCTCCGCGCCAACTGGGCGCGCCTGCTCGCCGGCCACAGCCTGGCCGGGGAGGAGTACCGCTTCATCCGCCGGGACGGCACCTCCTTCGTCGGCGCGAGCTACGCGCACCTCATCGAGCGCGACGGCCGGCCCGTGGGCGTGACCGGCTTCCTCGTCGACGAGACCAAGCGCAAGCAGGCGGAGGAGCTCCTGCGCCGGGCGCACGCCGACCTCGAGGACCGGGTCGTGCAGCGCACCGCGGAGCTGGCGCAGAGCAACGCCTCGCTGCGCCTCCTGCTCGCGAAACAGGAGATGAACATCGGCCTCGCCCACCAAGTTCTCCTCCTCGTCAACGCCGAGCAGCCGCGCAACAGCCCGCTGCCCGAGGGGCGGAACCTCTTCGTCGCGGGCGAATCGATCCCGCGCTGCCTCGAGGGCGGCGACCATTTCTTCGTGCGCCATCTCGCCGATGCCAAGGGGCGCCGCACCTTGGTCAGCCTCAAGGACCAGTCCGGCCACGAGGTCGGTTGTATCCTGAGGAGCATCATAACCGACCTGCTCCACAACGCGCTGGTCGGCCCCGAGGGGGCCCACGCCGGGTTGGCGGAGGTCGTCACCCGGCTCAACCGCGAGATCTGCCGGTCGCATCTCTTCCAGGACGGGGACTTCTTCACCGCGGTGAACCTCGAGATCGACCACGCCACTTTGCGGATGACCTACGTGGTCGCCGGGCACCCGCCGATTCTGCTGGTGCGTGGCGGCGAGGTCCGCTCGTTCCCCGAACCCTCCGGCGCCGGCACCAACCTGCCGGTGGGCATGATCGACCGGCACCGGTACTCCGCCGCGTCCGTGCAGCTCGAGCCGGGCGACAAGCTGCTGCTGTATACCGACGGGCTGCTGGAGGTGCCGGCGGCGCGCGGCGCCCCCCACCTTTCCACGGAGGATCTCCGCCGGTTGCTGGCGGAGAGCGTCGCGGAGCAGCCGGAACTGCATGCCGTTCCCCTCGCCAAGCGCCTGTTTGAGCGGATCGCCGGCTCTCGTTGCGACGAGGCCGCCGCCGCCCACTCGCTGCCCGACGATGTCGCGCTGGTGGTGGCGCAGGTCGAGACCCCGGGGCCGGCCTTCGAGGATTGCCTGCGGCCGACCAGCCTGGCCGAGCTGCGGGCCCAGCGCGCCCGCATCAGCGCGAAGATCGAGGAGGAGTGGCGGCGCCACGGTGTCACCGCCTCGTTGATGCGCCTGCACATCGTCTTGGAGGAGGCGCTCTACAACGCCTGGCACCACGGCAACCGCGAGGATCCCGCGAAGTGGATCGTCGTCCGCCGCCGGTACGGGAACGACGCGTGCCTCGAGATCATCGACGAGGGGGCCGGCTTCGTCTGGGACCAGGTGGGCGACCCCACCTCCCATGAGAACCGCACCAAGCCCTCGGGCCGCGGCCTCTTCCTGATCCGGCGCTTCGCCGACGAAGCCCGCTGGTCCGAGGGTGGTCGCCACCTGACCGTGTTCTTCGGCGACGAGCATACGTTCTGCCCGCCCGCGGGCCGCAGCCCGATCCCGCGCCTCGATCTCTGGAATACTCCCCACCTCTCAACCGCCAACCACGTCACATCATGAACATCGCCATCACCCGGGAGAACCACTCCGTGCGCCTCGTCCTGCAGGGGGAAATCGACGAACTCGCCGCCGAGGAGCTCAAGAAACGTCTGCGCGACGTCGCGCTCGGCGCGCCCCAGCGTGTCGAGATCGATTTCGCGGGGGTGAGCCACATCGGCAGCGCCGGCATCGGCAAGCTGCTGGTCTTCTACAAGGACCTCGCCATCCACGGCGCGGTGCTCGCCCTCGTCCGCGTGCCATCCCCCATCTTCCACCTCTTCCGCGAGATGAAGCTCGATTCGATCTTCTCGATCGCCGAAGGCCGCTGAAGCCACCGCCATGAACACCTCGCCCCGCCTCTCCCTCCGCGCGCGCATGCTGTGCGCCGGCATCGCGCTCTCGGCCCTCCCCCTGGCCGTGATCGCGGTGATCGTGTATCGCCAGAACGAACGCATGACGGCCGTCGCCGTGGCGGAGAGCATGGCGCTCGCCCAAGCCGACCTCGACCACATCGCCAAGGGCGTCTTCGCCATGTGCGCCGCCCAGCAGGAGACCCTGGAGCAGATGCTCCAGTCCTCGCTGCGGGTCGCGCGCACGACCTTGGACCGGACGGGCGCCCCGACGCTGGGCGCGAAGGCGGTGGAGTGGAAGGCGACCAACCAGTTCACCAAGCAGACGACCGCCGTCACCTTGCCAGCCCTCGAGATCGGCGGGCAGTGGCTTGGGCAGAACGACGACCCGAACGCGCTCACCCCCGTGGTCGACGCCATCGCGGGCCAGGTCTCGTGCGCGGTCACCGTTTTCCAGCGGATGAACGACGCGGGCGACATGCTGCGTGTGGCGACCAACGTGCAGAACGACGGTCGGCGGGCGATCGGCACCTACATCCCGGCCCGCGATACGGACGGGCAGGCCAACCCGGTCGTGGCGGCCGTCCTCAAGGGCCAGCGTTTCGTCGGGCGGGCGTACGTGGTCAACGGCTGGTACCTCACCGCCTATGCCCCCCTCGCCACCGCCGACGGCACCCTGCTCGGCATGGTCTTCGTGGGCGTGAAGGAGCAGAGCATGGCCAGCTTGCGCCAACAGATCCTCGCCACCAAGGTCGGCTCCACCGGGTACGTCTACGTCCTCGATTCGAAGGGCAACTACGTGATCTCGCAGAACGGCCAGCGCGACGGGCAGAACGTCTGGGAAACCAAGGACGCCGACGGTCAGTTCGCGATCCAGGAGCTCATCAAGGCCGCCAAGGCCGCCCCGGCCGGCACCACCGGCGAGGTCGCTTACCTGTGGCAGAACCCCGACGACCCGCGACCGCGGCGCAAGATCGCGCGCGTGATCCATTTCCCGGCCTGGGATTGGGTCATCGGCGCGGGCTCCTACGAGGATGAGTTCATGGCGGCGCCGCAGAAGCTCGCCGCCATCGGCCAAGCCGGTGCGCGCAGCCTTCTGGCGGTGCTCGTGGTCACCACGGTTGTCGCCGTGCTGTTCTGGCTAGCGACGGCGCGGGCGCTGGCGAGCAAGCTCGTCCGCATCGCCGACCAGCTCAAGGCCGGCTCCGAGCAGATCCTCGGCGCCGCCGGGATGATCGCCGATGCCGGCCAGCAGGTGGCCGACGGCGCGAGCCAGCAGGCCGCCGCTCTCTCCGAGACCGCGCACAATCTCCAGGGCATGACCACCCGCGGCACCGAGGTCACCGGCCTCACCCGCGGCGCCGACGACCTGATGAAACAGAACATCGAGAAGTCGGGCCAGTCTCTGCGGGCGATCGTCGAGATGACGCAGGCGATGAACCGCATCGTCGCCGAGAGCGGCGAGATGGGGAAGATCATCAAGACCATCGACGAGATCGCCTTCCAGACCAACATCCTCGCGCTCAACGCCGCGGTCGAAGCCGCCCGCGCCGGGGAGGCCGGGGCCGGTTTCGCCATCGTGGCCGAGGAGGTTCGCAACCTCGCCGGCCGCGCCGCCGAGGCCGCCCGCACCACCCAGGTCAAACTCGACGGCAACATCGCCCTCATCCGCCAGGCGGGGGCCGGCATCAGCGGGGTGAACGACAACTTCGAGTCGATCGTCGAGACCGCCACCGTGATCGGCGAGAAGGTCCAGTCCATCACCCTCGCCACCGCCGATCTCACCGCGAACCTGGGCCAGGTGTCCGCAGCGACTGGACAGCTCGAGTCCGTCGTGCAGTCCAACGCCGCCAACGCCGAGGAGTCCGCCAGTGCTGCCGAGGAGCTCTCGGCCCAGGCGCACGAGATCTCCGGGCTGGTGGACGATCTGGTGGGTGTGGTCCACGGCCGTGGCGAGCGCGCCCTCGCCTCGCCTGCGGCGCAGGTCTCCGTCCCGGGCACCCGTCGTCCGGCCGGCGGAGCGCCGCTCGCCCAGTCGCCCAGGAAGCAGCCGGCGGAGGTCGGCTGAGCGTTTGGCACGGGCAGTCGGCGCCGCGTACCCTCCGTCGCCACGTCTTCTTCCCATGAAACTCTACCTCGTTCGCCATGCCCATGCGGTCTCCGATGCCGAGGATCCGGCTCGCCCGCTCAGTCCGAAGGGCCGCGGGGCCGCCCAGTATACCGCGCGCTGGATACGGAGGCACGCCGGGCCCGATGTGGCGGAGATCTGGCACAGCCCGTTGGTGCGCGCCCGCGAGACGGCGGAGCTCTTCGCGGAGGGGCTGCACCTGAAGGCGCGGCTGCGCGAGGTGCCCGGGCTTCTGCCCGAGGATCCGCCGGCGGCGATGGCGGCCGCGCTGGGGCGTCATGGGGATTCGGTGATGCTGGTGGGCCACGAACCCCACCTTTCCACGCTCGCCGGTCTGCTGCTCGGCGCGACGGGCGGCGGCGTGGAGCTCAAGAAGGGCGCGGTGGCCTGTCTCGAACGCATCGTGCGCGGCGGCCCCTGGACGCTGCTTTGGCTGGTGAGCCCGGCGTTGGTCGCGGGCGACGAGTGAACGGATTGCGGAATGCGGATTGCGGATTGCGGAATGGGCGGAAGGCGGAGGAAGGGATTTTCGATTTTGGATTGCCGATTTGCGATTGGACGGAAACCGGAGAGCGGAACGGGCGGGGGGAGTGGCCGATCTGCGCCCCGCCGTTCTCCGGGATTGGATCGGCGCCGGCTCCCGGCTGAGGATCGCACCATGCGCATCTTCCTCACCGGAGCCTCGGGTCTGCTGGGCGGCAATTTCGCCGCCGTCGCAGGGAAGTGCGGACACGAGGTGGTCGGTGTCGTGGGCGGCTGGACCGGCGCGCCGATCCCCGGGCTGGAGCGTCAGCTGCGAATCGATCTGTGCCACGACGCCGCTCTCGTGACGGCCGTGCGCGCGGCGCGACCGCAGGCGATCGTCAATTGCGCGGCGCTGTCGGAACCGGCCGAGTGCGACCGGCAACCGGCGACTGCGGCGGCGCTCAATGTGGAGCTGCCATGGCGGCTCGCGGAGATCGCGGCCGAGCTCGGCGTGCGGCTGGTGCACGTCTCCAGCGAACAGATCTTCGACGGCACGCGGGCGCCGTACGCCGTCGGCGATCCGGTCGCGCCGCTCACGCCCTATGGTCGCCAGAAGGTGGAGTCGGAGCGCGCGGTGCTCGCGGCGGCGCCCGGACTCGCCGCCGTGGTGCGGGTGCCGCTGCTCATGGGCAACAGCCCGGGCGGGCGCCGCAGCGTGCACGAACGGCTGCTGCGCGAGTGGGCCGAGGGGCGCCCGGCCCGGCTCTTCACCGACGAGATCCGGCAGGTGTGCATGGCGGACAACCTCGCCGCCGCCCTGCTCGAGCTCTGCGCCCCCGCGGCGGCCGCGGGGGTGCTGCACTGGGCCGGTGCGGAACCGGTTTCCCGTTACGAGCTCGGCTGCGCGATCGCGGCGCGGTTTGGTCTCGACGCGAAGAAGCTCATCGTGCCCGTGCGGCTCGCCGGCACGCCGCTGGCGGCCACGCGGCCGCTCGACCTTTCGCTCGATCTGCGGCCGCTGAGTCTCGTGCTGGCGACGAAGCCCGAGTTGCTCGCGGCGCAGGTGGCCCGGCTCGAGGTGCCGGCGGGTTTGGGCGGGGTGCTGTAGCCGGGAGCGGTGATCCCTGTCGGATGGGGCGCCTGTATTCCATGCTTGGTGGTGCGGCCGGAAGCCGGCAGGCTGTTCGCGCCCCCGCATGTCGAACCCTGTTTCACCATGCGTCCCACAAGCAAGCAGTCGAAGGAGGTTGGCCCCCCGCCGCAATCGAAGCGCTCATCCGCACCGTACGCGGGCGGAAAGTGCTTCTCGATGCCGATCTGGCCCGGCTCTATGGCGTGCCGACGAAGGTCCTCAATCAGGCTGTTCGCCGCAATGCGGCGAAATTCCCCGAAGACTTCCGGTTTCGGCTCACGCAGGCCGAGGTGGATGAACTGATGCGGTCACAATTTGTGACCGCATCCGCAGGGCCGGATGGTAACCGGTCACGAATTGTGACCGGTTCACAGAAGCACCGCGATCCTCGGCACCTTCCCTACGCCTTCACCGAGCACGGAGCGATCATGGCGGCGAACGTCCTCAACTCGCCGCAGGCGGTGCGGATGAGCGTGCTGGTGGTGCGGGCGTTCGTGCAGATGCGGGCGTTGCTCGGCGGCACCGCGGAACTCGCGCGGCAGCTGGCCGCGCTGGATCGGCGGCTCACCGGGCGGCTCGACGGCCACGAGGCGGCGATCGTCGGGGTGCTGCAGCGGATACTCACGCTGATCGATCCGCCGCCGCCCCCGCCGGAGCCGCCGCGGCGGCGGATCGGGTTTCTGGCGAAGGGGCGGTAGTCGGTGAACGGTGACCGGTGGGCGGTGACCGGTGGACGGTGGCTGCGTTGCCCGCAACGCGGCTGCGGGCGGTGTCGGAATGGCCCAAGGACGCGCGGAGGGGACGCGGGAGCCGACGATCTCTCGTGGCGGGAGGCGCGCACGGCCCGGTTGGGGCAAGCGGGTCCACCCTCGGGCTGCGCCACCAACGGAAGAGCCGTGCCCCCGAAACCCCGAACTCTGAATTCCGAACTCGCGCCACGCCGCCGCGCTCAGCGGCGCTTCCAGGGCGTGGCGGCGAGGGCGCGCTCGGCCTTGAGCTTGAGGTAGCTCGTCACGCGGCCGAGTTCGAGCGTGCCGGCGGCGAGCGCGGCCTGCACGGCGCAGCCGGGCTCCGTGCCGTGGCGGCAGTCGCGGAACTTGCACTGGGCCGCCGCGGCGACCACCTCGGGGAAGAGCTCCTCCAGCGGCGTATCGAAATCCCAGAACTGAAACTCGCGCATGCCGGGCGTGTCGAGCAGCAGTACGCCGCCGGGCCCGACCAACAGCTCGCGGTTGGTGGTGCAGTGGCGACCCTTGGCGTCGGCCTCGCGCACTTCCTGCACGGCCTGCACCTCGTCGCCGAGCAGGCGGTTGACGAGCGACGACTTGCCCACGCCGGAGGTGCCGAGGAAGGCGACCGTCTCGCGTTTCTTCAGCCAGGGCTTGAGGGATTTCGCGCCGCCGCGTTTGGTGGCGCTCGCCGCGACGACGGCCGCGCCCCCGGCGATCCGTTCGGTGGCGAGGCGCTCGGCCTCGGCGTCGGGGTGGAGATCGGACTTGTTGAGCACGACCACGGGGGTGATGCCGCCGGAGCGCACCGCGGTGAGGAAACGTTCGATGCGGCGGTGGTTCACGGGCTGGTCGAGGCCCACGACGATGAAGACGGTGTCGAGGTTGGCCGCGAGGATCTGCTCCTCGGCGCGGCGGTGCCCGGCGGCCTGGCGCGAGAGCACGGTGCGGCGCGGCAGCACGGCGAGCAGCTTGCAGCGGCGTTCGCCCGGCTTGAGCTCGAGCACGACCCAGTCGCCCGCGACCGGCAGCTCGGCGCGGCGTGTGGAGCGGTGGCGGAGCTTGCCGGCGGGCTCGGCGAGCAGCTCGCCATCGTCGTCGTCGGTGGTCACACCCCAACCGCGTCCAAAATCGGCGGTGACGCGCGCGGGCACGATGCCCGGCGCGGCATGGGGCGCGAAGGCGGCGGCGAGCGAGTCGTTCCAACCGTAGGCGGCGAGGGACATGGTTCGGGAGTCAGGAGCGAGGACTCGGAGGACAGACGACGGAAGACGGACGAAGGAGAGCGAGGAGGAGAGTGAAGAGGGGACGACAGAAACCGGAGTGTCGGGAACTGGAAACCAGGAAAGCGAGCGGTGTTAGTCGAACTCGTTGAGGGTGAGGGTGACCGGCGGAGCCGGCCGGCTTGGGGTTTCGGGTTCCGGGTTTCGGGATGGAGGACGGTGCTCGGTGGACCGTTGCCGGTTGGCGGTGGCCAGCCGGGCTGGCCGGTTCAGGGTTTCGAGTTCAGGGTTTCGTGTCGGAGGCGGAAGGGCGGCGCCGGGGGTGGTCTGGAGGACGAGTCGCTGGAGTGTGGGGAAGAGGGGATGGGCGGCGTTGGCGCGGTAGTAGCGACGGTTTCCGTCGCGTTCGCTGACAACGAGTTGCGTCGTGGCGAGCTTGGTCAGCTCGGTTTGGATCGTGCCGAGGGCGAGGCCGCTGCGGCGGGTGAGTTCGCGCAGATGCAGTTCGGCGGCGGGATCGGCGAAGAGCAGCCGCAGGACCTGGGCGCGGACTTGGGGAAAGAGAATGGCGAGCAGGTCCATGATGACTGGTTAAAGCAGCTGAATGACTGGATAAAGCAGTCGAAAGAGGAGGCAAGCCGGGAAGGCGGAGGACAGACGACGGAGGACAGACGACTGAGAGCGGAGCGTTTGTTCGCAGAGGCACACCGATGGACACGGGTCCGGAAGCGGTGGTTTGATCGGGCCGGTCACAGAGGACACGGAGGACGGCAGGGGAGTAGCCGCAGAGAACGCAAAGGGCGCTGAGCATGCGGGGAGCGGTGGCTTTGATTCGTTGTGTGCTCTGCGTTCGTTGCGGTTACCTCGGCGGGGATCGGGGAAGTCGGGGAACTGGACCACCCGCAGCGGAGGGTGGCGGGTGGGCGACGGGGGGCGGGTTTTTTGTCTACCCGTGGTGAGACCAAACCAACGGGGGGGGAGGGGG
>JAEXPQ010000003.1 GCA_023446735.1 Verrucomicrobiota bacterium | reverse complement strand
CCGACCTTCACCTCGGTGCCGCCGTATTTGGAAATCAGGACCCGATCGCCGGCCTTCACTTCGAAGGCGATGATCTTGCCGCTGTCGTCGCGCTTACCGGTACCGAGCGCAATGACCTCGGCCTCCTGCGGCTTTTCCTTGGCGGAGTCGGGGATGATGATCCCGCCCTTGATTTGTTCCTTCTCCTCGACGCGCTTGAGGAGAATGCGGCCGCCGAGGGGCTTGATGGTCTGTTTGGCAGTGCTCATGGATGAGTTGCTTGGGTTACTGTTTTGGTTGGGAGGTTGGATCGGCGCCGGGCGCCGATGAGATTCGGAGATTTTCGATTGTGGATTGCCGATTTGCGATTGGCGGAAGGGCGGAGGCGGAAACGGCAAACCCGGGCGCGGCCTCGTGGGCTGCGTCGCGGGTTCGCGAAGGGTTACTTCTTATCGCCGTCCTTGTCGTCGACGACCTCGAAGTCGGCGTCGACGACGTTGCCGTCCTTCTTGGCCTTCTTCTTGGGCTCCTCGGCGGCGCCACCTTGGGCGGCCTCGGGGCCGGCGCCAGCGGCGCCCTCGGGCTTCACCTTCGAGTAGATCTCGCTGCCGATGGCCTGCATGGCCTGGTTGATCTTCTCGGCGGCGGCCTTCATCTCCTCGGGCGTGGCGCTCGTGTTCTCGAGGACTTTCTTGCCTTCAGCGATGGCGGCCTCGGCGGGGGCCTTCTTGTTGGCCGGGCACTTGTCGCCGAGGTCCTTGAAGAGCTTTTCGGCCTGGTAGATCGACTGGTCGAGGATGTTCTTGGACTCCACGGCCTCGCGCTTCTTCTGGTCGTCGGCGGCGTGGGCCTCGGCTTCCTTGCGGAGGCGCTCGACCTCGTCCTTGGAAAGGCCGGACGAGCCGGTGATCGAGATCTTCTGGTCGCGGCCGGTGCCGAGGTCCTTGGCGGTGACGTGGAGGATGCCGTTGGCGTCGATGTCGAACGTGACCTCGATCTGCGGGGTGCCGCGCGGGGCCGGCGGGATGCCGTCGAGGCGGAAATTGCCGAGCATCTTGTTGTCGCTGGCCATCGGGCGCTCGCCCTGGAGGACCTTGATGTCGACGGCGGTCTGGCTGTCGGCGTAGGTCGAGAACACCTGCGACTTCTTGGTCGGGATGGTGGTGTTGCGCGGAATCATCGGCGTGGAGACGGCGCCGGCGGTCTCGATGCCGAGGGTGAGCGGGGTGACGTCGAGGAGGATGACGTCGTCCTTCTGGCCGGAGAGCACCGCGCCCTGGACGGCGGCGCCGACGGCGACGACCTCATCGGGGTTGACGCCGCGGTGGGCGTCCTTGCCGGCGAGGCGGTTGGCGATCTCGATGATCGCGGGCATGCGGGTCATGCCGCCGACGAGGACGAGCTCGTCGATCTTGTCCTTGGAGACGCCGGCGTCCTTCAAGCAGGCTTCGAACGGGGCGATGGTGCGCTGGGCGAGGGATTCGCAGAGCTGCTCGAGCTTGGCGCGCGAGAGGGTGACGGTGAGGTGCTTCGGGCCGGAGGCGTCGGCCGTGATGAAGGGGAGATTGATGTCGTAGCTCTGGGCGGACGAGAGCGCGATCTTGGCCTTCTCGGCCTCTTCCTTGAGGCGCTGCATCGCCATGGCATCGCCGCGGAGGTTGATGCCGTTCTCCTTTTTGAAGGAGTCGGCGAGCCAATTGATGATCGTGTCGTCCCAGTTGTCGCCGCCGAGGTGGGTGTCGCCGTTGGTGGCGCGGACCTCAAAGACGCCGTCGCCGAGCTCGAGCACGGAGATATCATAGGTGCCGCCGCCGAGATCGTACACGGCGATGGTCTCGTCCTTCTTCTTGTCGAGGCCGTAGGCGAGCGAGGCGGCGGTGGGCTCGTTGACGATGCGCATGACCTCGAGTCCGGCGATGGTGCCGGCATCCTTGGTGGCCTGGCGCTGGGCGTCGTTGAAATAGGCGGGGACGGTGATGACGGCCTTCTTGACCGGCTCACCGAGGTAGGCCTCGGCGTCGGCCTTCATCTTGGCCAGCACCATGGCGGAGATCTGCTCGGGGGCGAAGCGCTCGGTCTTGCCGCCGACTTCGACCTCGATGTAGGCGTCGCCATTTTTTCCTTCCACGACCTTGAACGGCATGTTCTTGGCCTCGTTCTGGACCTCGGAGAACTTGCGGCCGATGAAGCGCTTGGCGGAGAAGACGGTGTTTTTCGGGTTGGTCACGGCCTGGCGCTTGGCGGCCTGGCCGACGACACGCTCGCCGGTCTTGGTGAACGCGACGACAGAGGGAGTCGTGCGACCGCCCTCGGCGTTGGGGATGACGACGGGCTCGCCGCCCTCCATGACCGCCATGCAGGAGTTGGTGGTGCCCAGGTCGATGCCGATGATTTTGCTCATATGAAAGTCCTCAGAAGTGGTGTGCGCGGTAGAGTGGAATTGCGCTGATGGAGGCTCCTCTTGCAAATGGGGTGCCAGCGGTGGGGTAGGTTTTTAAGAGAATGATTGGCAGCAACTAATGAACTTCTTGGGCCGGAAGGTGTACGGCGGTGTGTGTCAACAAACAGAAGAATTGAGTCAAAATGGCAGATTGCCCGCGATTGAGACAGGTGCTTGTGACACAGGCGTTCGCGATGGGCGTGCTGCGCCCACTCGACGAACTGGAAGTCGACCCCGATGTTCCGGCCTGTTGGAGCTACTCGAAGCGCAGGGCTTCGATCGGGTCGAGCTGGGCGGCTTTCCAGGCGGGGAAGAAGCCGAAGACGATGCCGATGAGTCCGCTCACGCCGAACGAGATCACCGACCACAGCACGGAGATCTCGATCGGCCAGCCCATCTGGGCGGCGACGATGTTTGAGGCGCCGATGCCGAGGCCGATGCCGATCAGCCCGCCGCCGGCGGCGAGGATGATCGCCTCGGTGAGGAACTGGAGGAGGACATCGCGGCCGTGGGCGCCGACCGCCAGCCGCGTGCCGATCTCGCGGGTACGCTCGGTGACGGACACGAGCATGATGTTCATGATGCCGATGCCGCCGACGATGAGGGAGACGACTGCGACGATGAGCAGCAGGCCGGTCATGGTCTTCGAGGTGGCGGTGGCCATCTGGGCGAGCTCGACCTGGTTGCGCACGGTGAAGTCGGGCTCGCGGCCGCGGCGGCGCTGGGTGAGCAGGTCGGTGATCTGCTGCTGGACGTTGTCGATCTGTTCGGCGCTCTGCGCCTGCACCAGGATGGAGCTGAGGTTGGTGCGGCGGGAGACGCGCTTCATGTGGCTGGTGATGGGGACGATTACGACGTCGTCCTGATCCTGGCCGAAGAGGTTGAAGCCTTTGGCGCTGAGCACGCCGACGATCTTGAAGGGGATGTTGCGAATCCGGATGGTGCCGCCGAGCGGGTCCTCGTTGGGGAAGAGTTGGTCGGCGACGGTTTTGCCGACGATCGCGACCTTGGCCATGGTGCGGACATCCTGCTCGGAGAACGTGCCGCCGGCGGCGAAAGGCCAGGCGCGGATCGAAGCGTAGTCGGGCGATTCGCCGAGAACCTGCGTGTTCCAGTTGAGGCCGTTGGCGAGCACCTGCTGGCGGTCGCGCGACTCGGCGCTCACTGCGACGGCGCCGGGTACTTCGCGAGCGATGGCGTCGGCATCCTCGAGGGTGAGGGAGGAGGCGCCGCCCCAGCCGGAGCGCATGCCGCCGGAGGTGAAATTGCCGGGGAAGACGGTGATGACGTTCTGGCCGAGGGAGGCGACCTGCGACTCGACCTGGTTCTTCGCGCCGTTGCCGATGCTGACCATCGTGATGACGGCGCCGATGCCGATGATGAGGCCGAGCGCGGTGAGCAGCGAACGCATCTTGTTTCGCCGGAGCGCGCGGAGCGCGACCTTGGTGGTGTTGGTGAAACGCATGGTCAGCCGGTGGTGAGGCGCGCGTCGGCTTCGGCGGCCTTGAGCTTGGCGAGTTCCGCGGGGGCGAGGAGGCGGTTGGCGACCTGGGTGTCGGCGACGAGGCGGCCGTCGCGGAGCACGAGGTTGCGTTTGCAGTAGTGGGCGATGTCGAGTTCGTGGGTGACCATCACGATGGTGATGCCCTGGTCGTTGAGCTGCTGGAAGACGCCCATGACCTCGACGGAGGTCTTGCTGTCGAGGTTGCCGGTGGGTTCGTCGGCGAGGAGGACCTCGGGTTTGTTGGCAAGGGCGCGGGCGATGGCGACGCGCTGCTGCTGGCCGCCGGAGAGCTGGTTGGGGAAGTGGTCGGCGCGGTTGGCGAGGCCGACGATCCCGAGACACTCAAGGGCGCGGGCGCGCATCTCGCGTGCGGAGAGTTTGTGGCGCCCGTACATCATGGGCAGCTCGACGTTTTCGAGGGCGGTGGTGCGGGCGAGGAGGTTGAAGCCTTGGAAGACGAACCCGAGTTTCTGGCTACGGATGTCGGCGAGCTGGTCGCGGTCGAGGCCGGAGACGTCGGTGCCGTCGAGGCGGTAGCGGCCGCGGGTGGGGCGGTCGAGGCAGCCGAGGAGGTTCATCAGCGTCGACTTGCCGGAGCCGCTGGCGCCCATGAGCGCGACGAATTCGCCGCGGCGAATCTCGATGGAGACTCCGCGTACGGCGTGCACCGGCACTTCGCCGGAGTCGTAGATTTTGTGGATGTCCTCGAGTTGGACGACGGCGGACATGGTTGCGGCGGCCTAAGGCAGAAGGGAGAATGGAGAATGAGGAAGGACGGAGCTCGGCGCTCCGAGGGTGGATCAACGACGCGGGCCGCCCATGCGCGGGGCGAAGGGGTTGTTGCTGCCGGCGGCCGCGGCGGAGCCGGCGGCGCTGGTCGAGACGGAGGTGACGAGCTGGTCGCCTTCGGCGAGGGTGTCGAGAACCTCGGTGTTGAGGCCGTCGGTGATGCCGAGCTTCACGGTGAGCGGCTGGATCCGGGCGGTGGCGGGATCGGTGCCGACGAGCTTGAAGACGGTGCGGGTGACCGGGGCTGACGCGGCCGCGGCCGACTGGTCGCCGCGCTCGCCACCGCGGCGGGAGCTGAAGTCGATGTCGAGGTTGCGGGCCTTGGCGAGTTCCTTGGCCTTGGCGATGACCTCGGGCGAGGGCGGGCCGCCACCGGGGACGAAGCCGGCCTCGCGCATGAGCTCGCGGCGGAGCTTGCGCTGCTCCTCTTCGGAGAGCGGCTTGGCGGCGGGAGCGGCGGAGTCGCCGGCGGCGGGGGCGGGCGGCTCGAGGCGGCGGGCGGCGAGGATGTCGTCGGGGATTCGCACGCGCAGCGCAGAGTTGGCCACGGCGAGGGCGCCAGCGCGGCGGGCGACGATGATGGAGACGTTGGCCGTCATGCCCGGGCGGAGCTTGAGGTCGGCATTGTCGACATCGACGACAGTCTCGTAGGTGACGACGTTCGAGACGGTCTTGGGGGCGTTGCGGATCTGGGAAATGGTGCCGCGGAAGTTGCGGCTGGGGAAGGCGTCGACGGTGAAGGTGACGCTCTGGCCGGTCTCGACGGAGCCGACATCGGCCTCGGCGACGGAGGCGACGATGCGCATCTTGGTAAGGTCGTTGACGATGGTGAAGAGGGTGGGGGCGTTGAGGCTGGCGGCGACGGTCTTGCCCTTCTCGGTGGCGCGGTCGAGGACGATGCCGTCGATGGGGGCTTTGATGACGCAGCGTTCGAGGTTGACGCGGGCATCGGCCAGGGAGGCCTGCTGGGTGAGGAGGGCGGCCTCGGCTTGGGCGCGCTGGGCTTCGGACTGGTCGAGCTCCTGCTGGGAGACGAGGTTCTGGGCGCGGAGCGCGCGGAGGCGATCGGAGTTGAGGCGTGCGAGCTTGGCGGAGGCGGTGGAGGAGGCGACGTTGGCCTCGGCCTGCTTGAGGCGTTGCTCGTAGGTGGAGGGGTCGATGCGGGCGAGCACGTCGCCGGCCTTCACGGGTGTGTTGTAGTCGACGAGCACCTCCAGGATCAGGCCGGAGATCTGGGAGCTCACCTCGACCTCGGTGACGGACTCGAGCGTGCCGGTGGCGGTGACGTTCTGCACGAGGTCGGCGCGGGTCACGGTGGTCGTGGTGAAGAACGGTGTCGGTGCCGGGCGGTTGCGCCACCAGAGGAGACCGGCGACCCCGAGGCCGGCGGCGACGAGGAGGATGAGGGAGGTGCGGAGGAACGAACCGGCGGAGCGGGCCATGGCGGGGAGAAAAATGATTGGCGCCCGTGGGCACGGGCACGCGGCGGAGGACGCGGACGCGGTGGCGGAGGTTACAACGGAGTGCCGTGCGCCGCGCGAGGCAGCGGGGCTTGCTCGACCCGCCCCGGTCGCGGAGCCGCGTCGCCGCCACCGTGACTTTCGGCCGATTGCTTCCGCCCCGGGCTGCGCTCAACGTGGCGGGGTGCTGGATTTCTCGTCCCATTCCAAGGTTGCCGGCGCGTTCCGCGCGGCGTTGATCGCCGTGATGGTCGCGGCGCTGATCCCGGTCGTGTGCGGGCGCGGCTTCGATCCGCGCGCGGCGCACAACCTGGCCTTTGTCGCGCTCGTGGCCGTCTTCGGCGGGTTGATGTGGTGGGGCTCGGACCTCTGCGAGCGATGGTGGCCGCGCCGCTGGGCTTGGCCGTACTACATCATGCACATCCTGGTGTTTGCGGCCGTGCTGTCTCTGCCTGTGCCGCGCTACACGTCTTGGCTCCTGGTGATGCCGGTTGTCAGCCAGGCGGCGGCGACGCTACCTTGGCCGGGAATCGTGGCCGTGGCCGCCGGCGAGCTCGTGCTCTTCGGCGTGTTCCTTCACCGGGTGGGCGGAACGTGGCCCAACATTGTCTCGTCCGTGACCTCGCTTGGCGTGGGCGTCGTGTTCACCGTCGCCTGCACCGCCCTGGCGGGCTGGGCCAACCGGTCCCGCGAGAAGGCGGAAGGGCTGGCGCGGGAGCTGGAGGCCGCGAACGCGGAGCTGCGGGCCGCCTCCGAGCGCACCGCCGAGCTGGCCGCCGCGACCGAACGCAATCGTATCGCGCGCGACATCCACGACGGGCTCGGACACTACCTCACGGTGGTGGCCGTCCAGGTCCAGGC
>JAEXPQ010000335.1 GCA_023446735.1 Verrucomicrobiota bacterium | reverse complement strand
ACGGCTACTACGCGCTCGCCGTCGAGAATCACGGGCTCCTCTTCCTCGACCAGCAGTTGCGGGTGGTCCAGGTGCTCGACCGCAGCAACGACCACCGCCTCGCCCATGTGCGCCGCTTTGTACTCGGCGCAGCCGGCGATCTCTGGGCGGTCCTCAGTGCGGGCATCGCCCGCATCGACTTCCCTTCGCCGGTCTCCCGGATCGAGCCTCTGGTCGAAGCCGGCTTCTCCTTCGCCCTGCCCGCCCGCCATCAGGGCCGACTCTGGCTCTGTGCCGACAGCGTCGCCCAGCGCGGCGTCTACGACGACCAGCACCGGCTCCTGCGCTTCAGCCCCGATTCGCCGCCGGACCGCAACGTCTCCAGCCTCGTCACCGACCCACTCAACGACCGGCTGATCGCCTGCACCGACGTGGGCCTGTACCAGCGAGTCGAGGACCGGTGGGAGCTGATGGTGTCGGGCCCGCCCTGGATGCGGGTCTTCCCCCTGCCCGACGATCCGGCGCGCCTGCTCTACACGGCCGCCGACGAGATCGGCTGGGTGTGCCGCACCGCCGAGGGTTTTGTCCGCGAATCGTTCCCCGCCCCCGGCCTGGGCACGACCTTCGGCGGCGTGGTCGACCGCGACGGTGTCGTCTGGGTGGAGCTCGGCGCGGGCAAGTGCGGCCGGATCGACACCCGCCACACGCAGCTGGTCTTCGAACTGCTCGGGGCCGACGCCAACCTCGACAACAGCTGGATCCAGCTCTTCCTCCTCCACGGCGAGGTGCGGATCACCGTCTCCGGCCGGGTCATGCGCTATCTCGGCCCCGAGCGGCGCTTCGTCCTCGATGAGGAGTTCCACCGCCGGTACGTGGAACAGGAGGGCGATGTCGGCTCGCGCTGCATGTACGACAAGGACGGCCGCCTCTGGTTCGTGTCCGCCGGCGACCTCCGTCTCTTCGAGGGCGACCGCGCGCTCAACATCGACAGTCTGTACGGGCAACGCCCCTATTTCATTATCCCGCAGGAGGACGGCGTCGTCTGGCTCCACCGCGACAATTTCGTCACCCGTTACGACCCGTCCGTGCCGGCGCCGGCCCGACCCACCCCGCGCGCGCTGATCACCCGCGTCCAGCTCACCGCCGACAACCGCACCCTCTACCCAACCGGCGAAAGCATCCCCGAGATCCCCTTCACTTCCAACTCGCTCGCGGTGCACTTCTGCGCCAGCGGCACCCCCGTGAGCGTGCCGTTGGTCTTCGAGACGATGCTCGAGGGCTCCTCCGCCGGCTGGACGCCGGCGGGCTCCACCGGCTCGGCCACCTTCAGCCGCCTCACGGAGGGCTCCTACGTCCTGCGGGTCCGCCCCCGCGTGCGCGACACCGAAGGCGTCGAGGCGCGGCTCGCCTTCAAGATCCTGCCGCCCTGGTACCGCAGCACCAGCGCCTACGTCGCCTACGCGATCGGCCTGCTGTCCGCGATCGGCGGCATCGCCTGGTTCGCCTCGGTGCTCGAGCGCCGGGAAAAACGCCGTCTGGAACACCTTGTGAAGGTGCGCACGGCCGAGCTCGCCTCCAGCGAGGAGCGCTACCGCGGCCTCGCCGGCGAGCTCGAGCAGCGTGTCCGGCAACGCACCGCGGAGCTCGACCGCACCAACCGCCAGCTCAACGCCTCCAATACGCTGCTCAACGACGCCAATACCCAGCTGCACGCCGCCAAGGAGGCCGCCGAGGCCGCCGACAAGGCCAAGAGCGCCTTCCTGGCCAACATGAGCCACGAGATCCGCACCCCGCTCAACGGCGTCATCGGCATGGGCCACCTCCTGCTCGGCACCCCGCTCGCCGCCGACCAGCGCGACCTGGTCGACACCCTCATCTTCTCCGGCGAGACCCTGCTGGGCGTCATCAACGACGTGCTCGACTTCTCCAAGATCGAGGCCGGTCGCCTCGTGCTCGAATCCATCGACTTCGATCTCCACGAACAGCTCGAGCGCTGCCTCGATCTCCAGGCCGCCACCGCCCGCAAGAAGGATCTCGAACTGCTCCTCGACTACACCGCCGACCTGCCGCGCCGCTTCCGGGGCGACCCGGTGCGCCTGCGCCAGATCGTCCTCAACCTCCTCGGCAACGCCATCAAGTTCACCGCCAAGGGCGAGGTGGTGCTCCGCGCCCTGCCGGCCGACGACGGCCGCTTCCGCATCGAGATCCAAGATACCGGCATCGGCATCGCACCCGAACACCAGGCCCATCTCTTCCAGCGCTTCTCCCAAGCCGACAGCTCCACCACCCGCCGCTTCGGCGGCACCGGCCTCGGCCTGGCCATCTGCCGCCGTCTCGTCGAGCTGATGGGCGGCGAGATCGGCGTCGTCAGCGCCCCCGGCGAAGGTTCGCTCTTCTGGTTCGCCGTGCCCCTCGACCCTCCGGTCGGACCGCCTCCGCCGGCCCCCGCTCTCGCCTGCCTGCAGAACCGCCGGATACTGCTCGTCGACGACAACGCCACGAACCGGAAGGTGTACCGCTACCTGCTCCAGCGCTGGGCTTCGCTGTACGCCGAGGCCGACTCCGCCGCCAGCGCCCTCGAGGAACTCGTGCGGGCCACCACGGCCGGCCGCCCCTTCGAGCTCGTCCTGCTCGACCACCACATGCCCGAGGCCGACGGGCTCGACCTCTCCCGCCAGATCCGCGCCCGCCCCATGCTCGGCCACCCAGCCCTGGTGATGTTGACCTCGCAGGACGAACGGCCGCCCGCGGCGATCCTCCAGGAACACGACATCTTCTCCTGCGAGTTCAAGCCGATCTCCGAGAACCGCCTGCACGACCTTTTATGCCGAGCCATCGCCACTACGAAGAAGGCGTCTCCGGCCGTTTCGCAAGAAGCTCCCGCCGTAGCCGCGAGTCTTCGCATCCTCGTCGCCGAAGACAACCCGGTGAACCAGAAGGTCGCCCTGCGATTTCTCGCCAGCCTTGGACACAAGGCGGTCCTGGCCACCAACGGTCAGGAAGCGGTCGACCGCCTCGCCAACGAGTCGTTCGATCTCGTGTTCATGGACGTCCAGATGCCTATCCTCGACGGTCTCGCCGCCACCCGGGTGATTCGTCAGGTTGAAACCAACGCCCTCGCACCCCGTCGCCACACTCCCATCATCGCCATGACCGCCAATGCCCTCTCGGGCGACCGCGAAGTCTGCTTGGCAGCAGGTATGGACGACTACATTTCGAAACCGCTCACGCCGGAATCCGTCGTCGCGATCATCCAACGGGTCCAACAATGGAACCATAACCGCTGACAACAGCAGTGGCCGAGGCAACCCTCGCCGCTATCCGCAAAACGCTGGTTATGACAAATCGCTAAGAACCGTCCCTCTGCCGCATTCCTGGCTGCCACGCCGGATGCCGGTTCGCCCCGGGGAGACGATTAACTTGGAATGAATTCCGCCGATAGACCAAACGGCATGGCGCCCACACCCCAACGACGGCACACCGAGTACCTGCTGGCGGTTGCAGTGGCCTGTGTGACTTTTGGTGCATCCGCAGAAGGCGCCCAATCCCAGCGGGCTTCCGCGATCATTCCATCTCCCGCCGCCGGAATGATCGAATCCGGGATTCCGAATTTCGTCGTGCTCAGCCCCGAGGCCCTCGGACTGGAAACCGCCCCGCTGCATCTGGTCCAGCTGCCCGACGGGCGATGGGCCGCCTCCGCCTCGCTGCAGATCGCCATCGGGGACGGCGTGCGGTGGGAGTCGTTCAACCACAAACCGGGCGCGACCCTCGAGTCGGTCGCCGGGCTCGAATGCATGGTGGTTGACGACCAGGGCCGGCTCCTCGCCGGCATGGGCGACAACATCGTCCAGATTCGCTTCACCGACGACAAACGCTGGACCAGCGAGATCGTCGCTTCGCTTCCCGCGCATCTGAACACCCACCCCGGGCTCGCCCGGGCCACCCTGTTCGCCGATCGCTGGTTCTGGAACGGCTACAGTGGGGCGCTCTATCAATGGAAGAACGGACCTGCGATCGAGGAGGTCGGGAAGCTGAACCTCATCAGCCACCTCTTCGAACACGACGGGCAGACCTACGTCAGCGACAACAGTACCGGGCAACTCTCCCGCATCGGCCGCCCCACCGGGCTCGAGCCCCTGCTCGGGCCCGGATCCGCCAGCCCAGACCTCGCGGTGGTCGGCGATGCCCACTGGTCCGACGGCCGGCGGCTCCTATGCACGAGCCGCGGCGGCTTCTTTCTCTTCGACGGCCGGCATCTCACGCCGCAGGACGGTCCAGAGCTTCTGCGCACCAACCGCGCCAACGCCTTCCGCGCGGTCGCCAACGGCTACTACGCCCTCGCGATCGAGGGCTACGGCCTTCTCTTTCTCGACCGGAACCTGCGCACCGTACAGGTCCTCGAACGCCGCAGCGATCACCGGCTGGCCCGTACCCGTAATATCATGCTCGGGCGCGAGGGGGAGGTGTGGGCCGTGCTCGGCGCCGGTATCGCCCGCATCGAGTTTCCGTCCCCGGTCTCACGGCTCGAACCACTGGTCGACAGCGGTTTCAACTTCGTCCAGATCGCCCGCCACCAGAACGAACTCTGGCTCTGCGCCGACGGCGTCCCCCTGCGCGGCATCTATGACGGAGCCGGCCGCCTCGTCCGCTTCGACCCCGACCGTCCGGGCGGAAAGAACGCCGACAGCCTGACCCGTGATCCGGGCACGGGACGAATCCTCGCGAGCACCGACAACGGGCTCTACCTGCGGACTGACTCCGGATGGGAGCTAGCCCTTCCCGGCCCTGCAGGAATCCGCCCATTTCCCCTCACTGCGGACGGAACCGTCTGGGCCTACGCCACACGCCACGAAGTAGGTCGGATCTACCGATCCGAAGGCGGCTACCAACGGGAGAGCTTCCCAGTTCCGGAAATCGAGGGAACGTACGGCGGTGTGGTCGACCAGAACGGAGTGGTCTGGCTCGAACTCGGCGCCGGAAAATGCGCTTGGTTCGACCCGAGTCCCACAATCCCGAAGGTCCGCATCTACACCACCGACGACGGCCTGAACAGCGGCTGGATTCAAGCGTACCTGCTGAAGGGGGAAGTCCGGGTCGGTGCCTCCGGCCATCGCCTTCGTTTCGCTCCGGAACTCGATCGGTTCGTCGAAGACACGACCCATCCGGAAGGAGCTTCGGCAATCGCCACCACGGCCTCCGGGCGTTCGACCTACGACACCCTAGGCAACTATTGGTGTACTGCCGGCGGGTTTGTCTACCGGTTCACCGGCGACGCGGGAGGACCGGTGCGCGGCCTTTTCGGCCTGCGCCCGTATTACATCATCCCCCAAGCGGACGGCGTCATCTGGTTCCACCGGGACAACTATCTCTTGCGCTACGATCCGGCGGTCACCTCCCCGGCCGAGCCCGCCCTCCGGACCCTCATCACGAGAGTCGATCTGACCGCCGACGACCGCACGTTGTATCCCCGCAACGCGAGCCTGCCTCCCATCCCCTATTCATCCACCTCCAATTCGATTGTGGTCCACTTCAGCGCCCCCGGCACTCCCCTGGGGGCGCCCGCGCGCTTCGAAACCATGCTCGAAGGTGGTGCCGCCGGTTGGCTGGACGCGGGTATTGGCGGCACTGCCGTCCTCACTCGGCTCAAGGAGGGCCGCTACGTCTTTCGGGTTCGACCCGTGCGGGGCGACGAAATCGGGAGCGAAGCCAGCCTCGCCTTCACCATTATGCCCCCTTGGTACCGCTCGACTTCGGCGTACGTCGGCTACGGCACGTCGTTCATCATCCTAGTCATAGGACTGATCTGGGCGGCGACCCTGCTCGAGCGACGGGAAAAACGGCGGCTCGAACAACTCGTCGGTGTCCGCACAGCCGAGCTGAACGACGCCAACACGCGGTTGACCGCCCAGATCGAAGCGACGCAGGCCAAGGCCGCGGATCTCACCCTCAGCGAGGAACGTTACCGCGGTCTCGCCGAGGACCTTGAGCGCCGGGTGCAGGAACGCACCCTCGAGCTCGGCCGGAGCAACCGCCAACTCAACGCCACCAACACCCTGCTCGCCGACACCAACGCCCAGCTCCAGGCCGCCAAGGAGGCCGCCGAGGCCGCCGACAAGGCCAAGAGCGCCTTCCTGGCCAACATGAGCCACGAGATCCGCACCCCGCTCAACGGCGTCATCGGCATGGGCCACCTCCTGCTCGGCACCACACTCGCGCCCGACCAGCACGACAT
>JAEXPQ010000282.1 GCA_023446735.1 Verrucomicrobiota bacterium | reverse complement strand
CGGCGTAGGAGACGATCAGGCCGGCGGCGTGGGTGGCGAGGTGGGCGAGGGCGGCGGCGTTGGCGGCGAAAGACGGCACATGGTCGGCGAGATCGTCCGCGACCAGCGCGGCGACCTCCGGAGTGCGGCGGCCGAGCACGACGAGACGAGCGCCCGCGGCGGCAAGCACGGGCGCGAGCTCGCGGAGGAGGGCTCCCTGTTCGGGCCAGAGATAACCGGCGAAGTAGACGAGCGGCCGCGAACCGAAGGCCGGCCGCCACGACGGCTTCGGTCCGGTGTAACCCTCGGGGATGGGCGCGAGCACGGCGGCGTGCGCCCCGGCCGGAGCCATCTCGGCGGCCTGGGCGGCGGAGACGAACCAGTTGCGGTGGTTGTGGCGGAGGATGCGGTGCTGCCGGCGGCGGAGTTGGGCGCGGCGCGCGCGCCCGGTCTCGAACTCCACGGCGTCGTCATGAACGAGGCAAGACACGGGGACCCGGGTGCGCCGGCCGTTGGCGGCGGCGATCTCGGCGAAGAGATCGGAGTGGAAGGCGAGATAGGTGAGAACGGCGTCGGGCCGCCGGGCGACGAGGCGGTCGAGTTCCCGTGCCCACAGCGCAGTGGTGAGCTGGCGGGAAAACTCGCTGTCGTGCTGGTAGGGCGGCCACCACCAACGACGGTGGGGCAGCCGATGGACGCGCCAGCCGTGTTGCTCGGCCTCAGCGGTGTTGTCGCCCCAATTCGGGAGGAGCTCGATGTCCCAGCCGTCGGCGGCGAAGCGGCGCAGATGGCGCAGCAGGGTGACCGGAGATCCGGTCCCCGATGCGGGCGCTTGGCCGATGTAGAGGAGACGCATGGGAGGAGGGCGGAAGCCGTCGAGCGGAAGGTGGAGCGGGGAACGGGAGAGGCGAACTTCGAACTCCGAACACTGAACGCTGAACACTGAACGAGGAGCTCTGAACACGGAACTGACCTGGGCTGGATCGTTCTCGTTCTCTCGGGCGGGGCGACGGCGTGGGGACGAAGGAAGGACGGGGGGCGGCGTGGTTTCGAGAAGGAGAATGGGAACGTGAATGAGAACGAGGAAGGGAGAGCAGGAGTAGGAGGACGAGTGGGAGGAGGGGCTAGGACGGGCGGAACCAGTCGGGCGAGGGGAGGTCGGTGGGGATGGGTGACTTGGGCGCGCGGAGGGCGTAGGCGAGACAACGCCAGGCGGCGCGGTTGCCGGGCTGGAGGCGGCAGGCGCGCAGCGCGTGGCGCACAGCGATCCGGCGCCGACCATACTGGAGCGAGGTCACGGCCCAGTCGCGGTCGTGCGCGGCGACATCGGCCCAGTTGCTTGGCGGCGGCACCGAGGCGGGATCGAACGGAAGGCCGCGGTCGCGGTGCGCGTCGGCGAGGACCCGGAGCTTGGTCTCGCGGCGGCCGGCGTTCTTCGTGAAGTTGATGCTCGTACCGTGTACGCGGTAGAAGAGCAGCGGCTCCGGAAGATTGGCGAGGCGGCCGACTCGGGCGAGGCGGAGATAGAGGTCGAGATCCTCGACGTACTGGGCCTCGCGGCGGTAGCCGCCCACCGTCACGAGCGCAGCGCGACGGAGCATGACGACCGGATGGATGAGCGAGCCGCCGTCGCCGCGCAGCAGCGCCGCCTCGAGCGCCTCGTGTTCCGCCGCGCGCGGGCAGGGCTTCACGGGAGAACCAGCGGCATCGAGGTAGACGATGGCCGCCCCGAGGCACACCACCTCCGGGCGGGCATTCATGAACGCGACTTGGCGGGCGAACCGTTCCGGGAAGGCGATGTCGTCGGCGTCCATGCGGGCGACGAGGGGCGTCCGGGCGGCCTGCCAGGCGTCGTTCAGGGCGCCGACGATTCCGGTGTTGGGCCGGGAGATCACGCGCACGCGTGGATCGCGCGCGGCGAAGCCCTCGAGGAGCGCGCGTGAATTGTCGGTCGAGCCGTCGTCGACGGCGATCAGCTCGAAATCGCGGAAGGACTGCCCGAGAATACTGGCGACGGCGGCGGCGAGGTAGCGGCCGGCGTTGTAGACGGGGAGGGCGACGGTGACGGCGGGTTCGCTCATGGCGCGGGGTGGGCGGCGGCCCAGGCGAGGAGTTGCTCCGGGTCGGACTGGGCGAGCAGCGGCTGGGCGGCGGCGAGGCGCGTGTCCGACCAGTCCCACCACGCGAGGGCGCGGAGGCGAGCGCAGTGCTCGGGGGCGAAGCGATGGCGGATCACGCGCGCGGGCACGCCACCGACGATGGCGTAGGGCTCCACATCGGCGGTGACGACCGCGCCGGCGGCGACGATGGCGCCGTCGCCGATCCTGACGCCGTCGCGCACGAAGACGTGGGCGCCGATCCAGACATCATGGCCGATCCCGATGGGCCGGCGCTCGGCGAAGGCGGTGGTGGCGGCGAAGCTCAGGCCGCTCTGGCGAGCGGCGGAGTAGAATGCCGGTGCGGTGCTGAGGAGGTTGCTCGGGTGCTCGCCGGTGCCGAGCAGGCACCGCGGACCGATGGAGACGAAGCTGCCGGCGCGGACGAGGTTGAGACGCGTCTCGCGGCCGATGTAGGACGAGCGGCCGAGGGTGGTGTCGGTGAGGGAGGCGCCGGGCTGTAGTCGGATGTGGTCGCCGAGCGTCGAGCCGTAGACTTCGGCGCCTTCCTCCAGACCGACATCGCAACCCAGCGTGCTCGTGCCGACACGCGCCTGGTGGCCGATCACGCAGGCGGGGCCCAGGCGAGTGTGTGAGAGAATAGTGGAGGCAAAGACGCGGCAGCGATCGCCGATGGACGCCGTCCGGTCGACTCGGGCGCGACGGGACACGAACGCGTCGGCGCCGATCGCCACTCCCGGGTGATGGAGCGTGTGGTAAAGGCGTTTGAGCAGGCGGCGCATGACGGTTCAGCGGCGGAGCGCGAGGCGGAGACGTGCTCGAAGGTTGGCGACGAAACCAACCGGAGCGCCGGCATAGACCCGCGTGATGAGCTCGTCGCGATAACGGGAGACGGTGAGGCGGGCCGGATGGCGCAGCGCGCCGGTTGCGGCAGTCGGCGTGCGGAGGCGGGCGACATCGGCGTGGGTGTGGGTGGAGTCGACGCCGAAGCCAAGGTTCTCGACGAGGTTGCGCGTGGGCAGGATGGAGAGGCCGCCGAGGGCGCGGACGGTGTACATCCAGGGGAAACCCCAGGTGTTGGCGGCGACCGGATCGCGGCGGACCGGCTCCCAGGTGGAAAGCCAGTACTGGCGTTCCCACGGGCTGGCGAAGGAGGCGTGGAGCGCGGCGCGGCGCTCGTCCCACGTGCGCATGGTGAAATCGTAGCGACGCCACGCGCGCCGCCAGGTGGCCCAGCCCCAGATCCACGCGTGATGGGTGAACCAATAGCTGTCGGAGGTGCGGATGTGGCCGGCGGCGAGATTGGTGCCACCGATGTGGAGGACGCGTTCGTCGTGCCGGTAGCGCGCGAGCAGTTCGCCGCAAAACCCGAAAAAGGACGGGTCGGGCAGGCAGTCGTCCTCGAGAATGATCGCCTCCTCGACCTGCTCGAAGACGCGGTTCAACCCGGTGGCGATGCGATCGCGGCAACCGAGGTTGTGCTCGGAGTAGTCGCGCACGAGGTGACAAGGCCAGTCCACCCCGCGGTCGATGATCGCGCGGACGGCGGCGACCTTGGCGGCATCGTCCGGCTTGTGCGGGCGGGGGCCGTCGCAGATCACGTGGAGACGCGCGGGTCGTGCCGAGCGGATACGAGCGAAGACCTGCGCCGTGACCTCGGGCCGGCTGAAGACGATGAAGACGACCGGGGTTTCCATGGCGGTCAGGCGAGAGCGGCGGCGAGCGTCGCGTAGCAGGCCTCGGGGGCGAGGCGCTCACGGACCGCGGCGAGACTGCGCTCCGCGAGGGCGTCCCGGGCGGCGGAGTCGCCGAGCAGGTGCAGGGTGATCGCGGCGAACTCGGCCGGGGCGGCGGCGCTGGCGACGGTCCCGACGAGGAACGGGGCGCCGTCGAGCGTGGCGGGCGTGGTGACGATGGCGCGGCCGCGGGCGGCGGCGTCGACTAGCTTGATGTTCAAGCCGGTGGCGTGGAGCAAGGGGACCACCACGATGGAGGCCGTGCGGTAGAAGACGTCGAGGTCGGCGACGGGACCGTGGAATCGCACGCCTTCGGGGCGGGCTGCGACTGCGGTGGCGACGGTGCCGCAGACATCCAGCGAGGCGTCGGGTCGGGCGGAGCGAATCAGCGGCCACACCTCGGCGAGGAACCAGGCGAGGCCGGCGGCGTTGAAACTGTTGCCGCTGCCGACGAAGAGTAGTCGAGGTTCGCGGGCGGGCGGGAGCGCCGCGGCGTGGACGGCCTTGGGTGCGAGAACGAGATCGGTCTCCGGGGCCAGAAGACGGTGATCGCGAAGGTCCGCCTCGGAGATGCTCACCACGGTGTTGGCGGCGCGCAGCAGTGCGGCCTCGGCGTCCGGGGTGATCGCCGGCGTTTGGCGGGTGAGGGAGGACTGGTGGGCGGCCCGTTTCCAGGCGACGTCCGGGTGGAGGCAGACCCGGCGGAACGAGAGGCGCTCCGGCGCCGCAGTGAAGAGCGGCGTCATCCAGGCGTAGTTGGCGATTACCGCCGTTGGGCGCAGGGCGGCGAGCAGGCGGGCGGCGTAGGCGTGTTCGGCGGCGGACGGTTCGGCCATCCAGGCGGCGGTCGGTGGCCGGTGGACGGTGGGCGGTGGACGGTCGGCGGTGGGCCGCGGGCGGCCGACGCGGATACCGAGGGCAGCGAAGCAACGTTTGACGAGGTGCAACGTGCGGGCCTGGAGCGGTTGCCAGTAGACGGCCGGAAACACGAGGCGGCGGCCGACGCGGATGGCGCCGGGCGCGTGCAGGTGCACGACGCGGGCGAAGTCGGCGGGCAACGTCCACACCCCTTGCCAGCGGAGGTGGTCGTGGGGGGCCAGCCAGGCGACATGGATTTCGAAACCGCGCGAATGGAGGTAGTCGAGGATGTCGAACAGGTACGCGCCTGCGCCGTCCTCCCAAGGGAGAGGCGTGTGGCGGGTGAGCACGAGGATGGTGCGGCGAGGCGACATCGTGGGCGAGGGGCTGAAGGACTTCGTTCTCCAGCGACGGTGAAGGGGGGCTGAACGACGGGGGCCCGAACGGTCCGGACGCGAGGTCCGACCCTACGGCCGGAGGGGCGAGGCAGGGGCGAATCAGGCGGGGGTGACGGCGAGGGAGGGACAGAGGCGGCAGCCGCCGAAGCCGCGGTCGCTCTCCCAGTCGTTGCGGCCGGTGTGGACTTCCCACAGAGCATAGCCGTCGACGATGTCGAAGAAGTGCTTCCCGCGGCCCAGGGCCGTGCTGCAGTAGTAACGACCCGGATGCAGAGGGAGGCGCGGAAGCGCGAGGGTCAGGACGGAGCGGCCGGGCGGCAGGGTGAAGGTCCGGCCGTCGGCGTCGCTGTCGAGGGTGAGGATGCGCTGGCCCTCGACGGTGTTGAAGGCGAAGCCGAGCATGACGTCGTCGAGGCGTTCGGCGGCGTCGACCGTGATCTCGAGCTGGAGCGGGTCGTTGAAACGGAGACCGCCGGGGGAGACGACGCGGACGCGCTGGAGGCGGGCGGTGCGGCCTTCGGTGCCCCAGTCGCGTTGGCGCTGGGACACGTCGATGTCGAGGCCGGAGGGGCCGATGTGGCGGTTGTAGAGCTCGATGGCCTCGTCGACCGGGAAGACGCCGAGAAGCTTGCCGCCCTCGAGCACCGCGCACTTGCGGCAGAGGCGGCGGATGGTCGGCATCGAGTGGCTGACGAAGAGGATGGTGCGGCCGTGGCCGTGGGAGATCTCCTGCATGCGGCCGATGCACTTGCGCTGGAACTGTGCGTCGCCGACGGCGAGGACTTCGTCGACGATGAGGATCTCGGGCTCGAGATGGGCGGCGATGGCGAAGGCGAGCCGCACGTACATGCCGCTGGAGTAGCGTTTGACGGGGGTGTCGATGAACTTGCCGACCTCGGAGAACTCGACGATCTCGTCGAACTTGCGGGCGATCTCGGCGCGGGTCATGCCGAGGATGGCGCCGTTGAGGAAGATGTTGTCGCGGCCGGAGAGCTCCGGGTGGAAGCCGGTGCCGACCTCGAGCAGGCTGCCGATGCGGCCGCGGATGCGGATCTCGCCCGTGGTGGGCTCGGTGATGCGGGAGAGGATCTTGAGCAGGGTGGACTTGCCGGCGCCGTTGCGTCCGATGACGCCGAGCACTTCGCCGGGTTCGACGGAGAAGGAGACGTCGCGGAGAGCCCAGAAGTCGCGCTTGTCCTCGACCCCGGGCTGCTCCGGGGCGCGGCCGCGGAGCCAACCGGCGAGGCGCTGGAGATCGTCGCGGAGGGACGTCATGCCGATCTGGCCGAGACGGTATTTCTTGGAGACGCCGGAGACTGCGATGATGGGACGGGACATGTCAGTGGACGGTGGTCGGTGGACGGTTGGCGGAGGGCGCGGTGGCGCGGGGTCACACGGTGTCGACGAAGGTGCGGGCGGCGCGCTGGTAGGCGAAGAGGCCGATGAAGAAGATCACAAGCGAGAGGGCAACGGAGGTGGCGTACTGGGTCGGGTCGACGGTGCCGACGCCGAGGAGCAGGCGGCGAGTGGCCTCGACGATCGCCGTCATCGGATTGAGGTGCGCGATCCACTGCCACTTCTCGGGGACGCGGGAGAGCGGGTAGATGACCGGGGTTACGTACATCCACAACTGCACGAGGTAACCCTGAATGTGGTTAAGGTCGCGATACTTGGCGGTCAGGGTGGAGAGGATCAGGCCGACCCCGAGGGCCAGCACGGCCATGTGCAGGACGATCCCAGGGTAGGCGAGCCAGTGGAGGCCCGGGGCGGGAACCGAAGGCGTTGCCGAGAGCCAGCGCGCTTGGGTGAAGAAGATCAGGAAGGTGATCAGCTGGATCGCGAGGGCGAAGAGGTTCGAGGTCGCGAGGGCGAGCGGCGGGATGAGACGGGGAAAGTACACCTTCGAGAAGAGCGCCGCGGAGCCGGCGAGGGAGTTGCCGGTCGCGGCGAGGACAGCGGCGAAATACGACCAGCCGAGCATGCCGCACAGGTAGAAGAGCATGGGCGGCACGCCGTCGGTCGGCACGCCGATGACCTTGTTGAACACCACGGTGAACATCAGCGTGGTGAGCAGCGGGTTGATGAAGAACCACGCGGGGCCGAGGATCGTCTGCTTGTACTTCGCGGTGAAGTCGCGCTGGACGAGCTGGCGGAGGAGATCGCGGTACGCGACCAGACCGCGCCAGTCGACGGTAAACCAGGCGGTGCTGGGCCGGATGACGATTTCGACTTCGGAGCTCGGAGGGTGGGCGGGAGAACTCATGCGGAGAGCGGTGCGGTGGTGGGCGAGGTGCTGCGGGCGATCGCGACGGAGAGCAGGGCGGCGGCCGCGGCGAGGCCCAGGATGGCCGGGTTGCGGAGCACGAAATCGATCCAGCCGTGCGCCAGGACCAGCAGCGCGCCCGAGGCGGTCAGCAGGACGGCGGGCGCGAGGGGGCGGAGACGGCGGAGCGTGGCCAGCCAGAGGAGCCAGGGTGTGGCGAACAGGGCCGTGCCGACGGCGCCGTACTCCGCGGTGAACTCGATCCAATCGGAGTCGGCGTGGACATGGACGGGCCGATTCCAGTTCGGTTGGTGGCGGCGGACGGCGTCCATGAACGCGGGAACCCGCGGATGGTAGGTGGTGAAGAGGAGCACGTAGCAACCGGCGCCGTGGCCGAACCATGGGCGGTCCTTGGTCATCTCCCAGGCGATGTCGCGGAGGATTCGACGGTACGAGCCGCCCACGAGCAGGTCGGCCGGCTCCCGTGCGAGCTCGGCGACACGGCCGAGGGTGGCCCGGACCGGGGGCATGCATGCGAGACCGGCGAGCGAAAGCAGCACGGCAGCGCCGGCGAGGGCGAGTCCGCGGCGGTGCCGGCGCCAGGCGTGGCGATGGGGCCAGAGGAGGAGGAGTGCGACCAGACCGGAGAGCGCCAGGGTGCCGGCGAGGGCGAAGCGCGAACGAGTGGTGACAGTACCGAGGAAAACAAGACAGAGGCCGAGGGCTATCCAACGCGAACGATGCCGGGCGGCGGACCAGGGGCGGCAGGGCTCCGGCGCAAGCCAGGCGCCCACAGCGAGCGCGAGCAGGAGCAGTTGATAGGATGCCTGTTGGTTCTTGAAGGGGAACTGCGGGGCGCCGAGGTGGGAGGCGGCGTCGGTCACGATCCAGAGGACGGCCTTCGAGCCGGAGAGATTGTGCGCCAAGGCGAAGGTGGAGAAGAGCACCGCGTGGACGAAGAGCAGACCAAGCAACGCACGGAGCACGGCGGGGCGGCGCAGCAGCAAGGCGCAGGCACAGAGCGGAAGCAGCGCCGCGAGGGCGATCAGCAGGTGTCGCCAAGCGTCGGCGAAGAGCAGGAAGTCGCCCGGCAAGCGGTCGAAGGGCCCGGCGATGCCGGTCGGCAACCACGCGGAATGGGCGAGCGGTTGCAGCAGGCCGACCGGGCGGCGGTCGGGGACGAGCATGCGGTCGGGGTTGAGCGCTTGGCAGAGCAACAAGGCGACGAAGGCGACGAGGCTGCCGCCGATGGCGAGTGTGGTGGGCGCCGGACGGCGCACGGCGGCCGGCGAGCGGCGGGCGAAGAGGGCGGCGAGGACAGCGAGGGCGCCGGCCGCGGCGGCGAAAGACTGGCCCTGGACGGTGGACGCCCCAAGCCACCACGCAGGCACCACCCAAGCCACGGTTAGCGTGGCGAGGGCGAAGCGTTCGGAGTGGCTGAGGGCCGACATGGAGGGCGGGGGACGGAGGGGAGTGGGAGTAGGAGCAGGAGTAGGACTGGGATGAGGAGGCGGGAGGGGCTAGAACTTGAAGGAGGCGAAAGCGCTCACGAGATGGCGGTCGTAGTCGAGGAAGTCGTTCGACGAGCGCGAGAGCGTGTAGGCGTAGCTGGTACCGAACTGCCAATATTGGTTGAGGGCGTAGCCGAGGTTGGCCGATGCGCGGGTGCGCTTGTCGCTCCGACCGGTGCCGGGGTAGCTGCTCCAATGTTGGGAGACGGTGCCGGAAAGGGAGGTCTTCAGCCCGATCGCCTGGGTGGCGCCGAGCTGGATGGAGTTGTCGATGCTGGAGAGGTTCGCGCTGCTCAGCCCCTGGCTGCGGGCGGCGGTGAACGTGACGGCGGTGCGGTCGCGGGCCTGCCAGGCGAGGGAGAGGTTGCCCACCACCGTGGTCGAGCCGGTGTCGTTCAGGCCGAGCGTCTCGCCTTTCTCGAGACCGATGGCGAAGGAACTGCGCAGCTTGGGGAAGCGGGAGGCCGGGAGGAAGGGGCCGTCGAGGCGCAGGCTGAACGTCATGCTGTCGCCGGACTTGTCGCCCGGGACCTCGTTGGCGCCACGATCGATCCAGCGGTAGCCGGCATCGACGGAGGCGCGCAGGCCGCTCACGAACTTGTAGAACAGTCCGGAGCTGACGTGGTGCGAGCTCTGGTCGAGGGAGGTGTCGACGCCCGACGTGAAGGAGGTGCTGTCGGTGTTCGCATAGCGGTAGTCGCCCTCGAGCCCGAAGCCGCCGAGGAAATCCGAGTAGTCGAAGCCGATCCCGGCGGCCCAGCGGGTGGTGTCGGCGAAGGTGTCGCGGGTGGTGTCGTTGTAGCTGAGGCTGCTGCGCAGGTCGGTCCGGGGGCCGGCGCGGTAGGTGCCGGAGAACGAGGCCGACCAAGTCTTGGCCCGGACGCGGGAGCCGACGGTCTCGTCGATGTCGGTGCGGTCGGCGTAGGTGGCGTTGAAGCCGCCCTTCTGGCGGGCGCCTTCGGGGGTGGGGAGGGAGACGGCGAGGTTGGCGAAGAGGTCCTCGGAATCGAGGTCGGAGAGATCGAGGTAGCGATGGATGGCGGAGCCGAGCGAGGCCTCAATCGTGCCGAGACCGACCTCGCGGGAGTAGTTCAGGGTGGGGGCGAGGGTGAAGACGGTGTCGTCGATCTTGTTGGTGTTGCCCGAGAGATTGGTGTCGTAGGCGACGGAGCCGGTGGTCGTGAGGGTGAGGGATCCGCGGGCGACCTCCGCGAAGGCGAGACCGGAGGACGGGAGGGCGAGGGTCGACGCGAGGAGCGCGGCCGGGAGGTAGGCGGACGACGGGGCGGTTTTCATGGTTGTGCGCTTTCGAAACGGACGAGGTGGGGCAATTGTCTTTGAAGGGCGGCGACGGCGGCATCGAAGTCGGCGACCGCGCCGGCGAGCGTGATGCCGAGGACGCGTTGGCCGAGGTTGCGGTTGCCGGCGAGGACGGAGGCGAGGCGCTCGTCGGCGCCGACCTGGCGGTAGTCGAGGCGCTCGCCGGAGACGGACGGGCGTTCCTCGACGAGGCCGTGGAAGACGTAGAAGCGGATCCCGGCGCGCTCGAAGACGTAGGTGCGGAACGGAATCACGAGGTCGCCGACCGGCAGCGGGAGGATGTCGCGCTGTTCGACGAGGTCCATGCCGGCGGCGGGGAAGCACACGGCCGGGTAGTGGGAGCCGGCGAGGAACTTGGAGACGCGGCCCGGATCCCACCGCAAGAAGAAGGCCTGCCAGCGGATGCCGGCGGAGTCGGTCCAGGCGCCGCGTTCGCCCGCGGTGAACTTGAGGAGCTTGACGGTGCGCTCGTCGAATTCGGTGGACCGGAAGTCGGGACGCTCGCGCGGCCAGGCGATGTCCCAGCGCAGGGGCGGGGGAAGCTTGGCCTCGTGGTAGCCGTACCAGAAGCGGGTGGCGATCTCGCCGAGGCCGAGGCCGGCGAGGAGCAGGAGGAAGGGGGCGACCGCGAGGCGGGGCGTGGCGAGGAACGACGCGCCCGGGCCGCCGGCGAGGGTGCGCGGGCGGTTGCCGCGGGCGACGAGCGCGGCGAGGCCCCAGAGACCCGCGATGCAACCGATCATGACGAAGTTGCCCATCGGATCGTGCCAGCGGTGGAGCGCCTCGGGACCGTCACGGCCGGCGACATACGTGAGGGTGATCGTGCGCGCCATGTTGAGGAGGAAGGCGACGACGAAGCTGGAGAGGACGAGGACGATCCGGCGGACCAGGCGCAAGCGGTAGAACTCCCCGAGGAAGAGCGACATCATGAACGCGGTCTGGAGCGAGCGGATGCCGCTGCAGGCCTCCTCGACATCGACGACCGTGCGGCCGATGGCGATGGTGTTGCCCTGCGCGAACGCCGGTACCCCGCAGAGCGAGAGGCCCTCGGCGCTGAGCAGGGTGTTGAGCTGCATGAGACCCTGCGTGAAGGCCTCCTCGGCCCAGACCGGCCACGGCAGCGCGGTGAGCGTGAAGGCGAGCGGGAAGGCGAAATGCCAGAGCCAGCGCGCGCCACCCCAGGCGAAGAGCACGGCGGCGGTGCCGCCGAGGGCGCCGGCGGCCATGAGCCAGTTGATGCGGACCCAATCGGGGTTGGCCTCGTGGATCACCCGCAATGGTACGAGACCGACCGCGACGAGCGCGAGCACGGCGGCGGGGACCCAGCCGAGGGCGACCGGGCGGGGTGGGGCGGCGTCGCGGAGCCGTTCGTAGACGAGGTAGGCCGCGAGGACGGGAATGGCCCAGCCGTAGCTGTAGAGCGGATTCACGGTCCATTCGAGGCTCTGCTGGCTCCAGACGACCAGCCAGAGCGCCCCGAGGCCGAGGCCGGTGGCGACGAGGTCGGCGCGCAGGCGCGGGGCGGGAACGGAGGCGGCGGGAGCGGCGGTGGACATCGGGGGTGGGGGG
>JAEXPQ010000233.1 GCA_023446735.1 Verrucomicrobiota bacterium | reverse complement strand
CCGTTCTTCTTCTGGCTGCCCAACGCGATGGCCGCGCCCACCCCGGTGAGCGCCTACCTGCACTCGGCCACGATGGTGAAGCTCGGCGTCTTCCTCACCGCGCGGCTCCTGCCGGTCTTCCACGATCTGCCGGCGTGGACGCCCGCGTTGGTGCTCCTCGGCTTCGGCACCATGCTGCTCGGCGCGGCGCTGGCCGTCGTCGCATACGACCTGAAGGCGATCCTCGCGTATTCGACGATCAGCCAGCTCGGCCTGCTCGTCGGCTACTACGGGTTGTTTCCCAAGGGCGTGCCGGTCGAGTGGGACTACCTGCACATCCTCAACCACGTCTTCTACAAGGCGGCGTTGTTCATGGTCGTGGGCATCGTTGACCACAGCACCGGCACGCGCGACATCCGGCAGCTCGGCGGCCTCGGCCGGAAGATGCCGCTCACGGCCTTCGCGTGCCTGGTCGGCGTGGCGACGATGGGCGGCGTGCCGTTTACGACCGGTTTCCTGAGCAAGGAGATGCTGCTCGAGACGACGCTCGCGTTCTGGCGCGGCGAGCATCTGCTGGTGGACTGGGTGTTCGGCACGGTGGTGCTGGCCTCGGTGCTCAAGATCGTCTTCTCGATCCGGATCTTCCACCGCGTGTTCTGCGGGGCTTTCCCCGCGCCGCTGGCGCACCACTGGCACGCGCCGTCGTTCGGCCTGCAAGTGCCGCCGCTGCTGCTCGCGGCCGCGGCGCTCGTCTTCGGCTCGATGCCGGGGGCGTTTGGCGCGCTCTGCGCGGCGTTCGCGATCCCGGGCAAACACGTCGACGTGCCGGCGGCGCTCCATCTCTGGCACGGCGTCACCCCGGCGCTGCTCACCAGCATCGGGATCGTGGTGGCGGGGGTGGTGTTCTATGTGCTCAAGTTTCGCTGGCGGCAGGACCGCGGCGGCGTGCCGGCGTGGCTCGGCTTCGACCGCTGGTTCGATGGCGCGGTCGATGGCTTGCCTACGCTCGGCGCGGCCAGCGTGCGCTGGACGCAGGGCAGCCGCCCGCTGCACTACCTGCCGGTCGTGCTCGGCACGGCGCTGGTCTTGTGGTCCGCCTGGCTCGGCGCCAACGCCGAGTGGTTTCGCGCACTGCTCGGGCGGATCGAGCCCTGGCCGGCGGCGCTGGCCGGCTACCACCGCTACTTCGTCGTGGCGCTCTGTGCGGCGGCGCTGGCGGTCGTGGTGGCGGCGCGCAACTGGCTGCTGCAACTGCTCGCGCTCTCGGTCGTGGGCTTCCTCGTAAGCTTCTTCTACGTGCTCTACAAGGCGCCCGACCTCGCGCTCACGCAGATCCTGGTGGAGACCGCGGGCCTGCTGCTCGTGCTCGTCTTCATCATGCGCCTGCGGCGCGGCGGCCACGTCGAGCGGCGCGGCCGCGCCGGCCGCGGCTACCGCGGCGTGCGGCTGCTGCTCGCCCTCGGCGCCGGCGGGGCGACGACGCTCTTCCTGCTCCTCTTCCAGAACGGCGGCGCGCATCCGACCGTTGGCGACGCCGTGCTCGCCGCCACGCTGCCCGCGGCGAAGGGCGCCAACGCGGTCAACACCACGCTGGTCGACTTCCGCGGGCTCGACACGCTCTTCGAGATCCTCGTGCTCGCGATCGCCACGTTCGGCTGCCTCGGGCTGCTGATGCGCCGCCGCGTGGATCCGCCGCCGCACCCGGCCGTGCGCGACACCGGCGCGGGCGCCCGGCCGCCGGTGGGGGACAGCTTCATCCTCACCGCGGTGGTCACGTTCCTGTTCTTCCTGATCAACGTCTTCGCCGTGTACCTCTTCCTGCGCGGGCACCACCGGCCCGGCGGCGGCTTCATCGCCGGCCTGTGCACGGCGCTCTCCTTTGTGATGCTCGGGTTCGTGCAGGGCATCGAGAGCCTGCACCGCTTCCTCCGCGTCGACCCGATGCGGCTGGCGGCGGCCGGTCTGCTGGTGGCGGTCGCCTCGGGGCTGGTGGGTGTGCTCGGTGGCGGGCCGTTCCTGCAGCACTTGCATCCGTACGTCAAAGACGTGCCGCTCCTGGGCGACGTCTATCTCGGCACGCCGGTGTTCTTCGACCTGGGCGTCTATCTGGTCGTGGTCGGCGTGGTGCTCAAGATCGTCTTCCCGCTGGTGAAGTCGGTGCAGGGTTACCGGGCGTTCATCGTCGACGAGGAGCGCGCCTACGCCGCGCCCGACGAGGAGCCGATCGAGAGCGAGCGCAAGGAGGGCGGCCGATGAACGTGCAACTCGACACGGCGGTGCTCGTGGGGCTGATGGTCGGCGTGGCGGTGTGGCTGATCCTGCACCGCGGGTTCGTGCGCATCCTCTTCGGCTTCCTCCTGCTCTCCAACGCGGTGAACCTCGGCCTCCTCGCCGTCTCGGGCGACCCGTCGCGGCGCGCGGCCCCGGTGGTCGATGCCGCCGGCGGGGCGGCGATGGTGGATCCGCTGCCGCAGGCGCTGATCCTCACGGCGATCGTGATCGGCTTCGGCGTGCTGGCGTATCTGGTTTTCCTGTTCTACCGGCTGTTTGTCGACCACGACGCCTCCGACCTCGAGACGCTCGGCGAGGCGCCGGACGAGGCTCCGGAGAGCCAGGAGGCCCCGCGATGAACAACGCGCCGATCCTGCCCCTGCTGCTGCCCTTCCTCACCGGCGTGGCCGGTCTGCTCGTCTCGCGGCCGGGACGTGCGCGCCGTTTCCTCTTCGGCGCCTCCGCCGCGGCGCAGCTCGCGGTGGCGCTCGGTCTGGTCGCGGCCACCGCGGGCGGCGAGCGGCTGGTGCTCGCGCCGGGCGGGTGGGGCGCGGCGCTGGGCATCGTGTTCGTCGTCGACCTGCTCGCGGCGATCATGCTGGCGTTGGCCGCGCTCACGGCGCTGGCGAGCACGGCCTTCGCGTTCGCGGCGCGGCCGGCGGTGCGCGAGCACCCGCTCCAGATGCCGCTGCTGCAGTTCCTGCTCGTGGGCATCTCGCTGGCGTTCGTGACCGGCGACCTCTTCAACCTCTTCGTCGCCTTCGAGGTGATGCTCATCGCCTCGTACGCGTTGCTCACCCTCGAGTCCGACAACCGCAACGTGCGGCACGCGTGGTCGTATCTGGCGATCAACCTCGTAGGCAGCGCGATCTTCCTGCTCGGCTGCGGGCTGGCCTACGGCTGGCTGGGCACGCTCAACTTCGCCGAGCTCTCCGTGCGGCTCGCGGCCGCCGGCGGCGACCCGCGCGTGGTGCTGCTCGGTCTGATCCTGCTGGTGGTCTTCGCGGTGAAGGCCGGCCTGTTCCCGCTCTACTACTGGCTGCCCGACAGCTACCCGATCCTGCCCGGCTCGATTGCGGCGTTCTACGCGGGCATGCTCACAAAGGTCGGCGTGTACGTGCTGCTGCGGGTGTTCGTGACCGTGTTCCCGCCCGCCACGCCGTGGATTGGCGACCTGCTTGCCTGGGGCGCGGGCGCCACGATGGTGCTCGGCGTGCTCGGCGCCGTATCGCGCGACCGGGTGCAACACATCCTCGCCTACCACATCCTCAGCCAGATCGGCTTCATGGTGCTGGCGATCGGCTTTGGCACGCCGCTGGCGATCGCGGCGGCGATCCTCTACATCATGCACCACATCGTTGTGAAGGGCGCGCTCTTCCTGGTGGGCGGGGCGATCCAGCACCGTTGCGGGCACGACCGGCTCGACGCCGCGGGCGGGCTGATGCGCGCCGCGCCGTGGCTGGCGGCGGGGTTCCTCCTGCAGGCGCTCTCGCTCGCGGGCCTGCCGCCGTTGAGCGGGTTCTGGGGCAAGTATCTGATCATCGTCGAGGGTCTGCGGCTCGGCGAATGGGTGCTCGTGGGCGCCTCGGTCGTGGCAAGCGTGCTCACGCTGGTGAGCATGCTGAAGATCTGGCTCGCGTGGTTCTGGCGGGCGGCGCCCGAGGATGCGACGCGGGCCGTGCCGGCGGGCGCGCGGGCGATGAGCGCGACGGTGGTCGCGCTGGCCGCGCTGTCGTTGGGAATTGGTTTCGGCGCCGAGGGCGTGTTCCGGCTGGCCCGGGAGGCGGCGGCGCAGGCGATGGACCGCGCGGGCTACGTG
>JAEXPQ010000230.1 GCA_023446735.1 Verrucomicrobiota bacterium | reverse complement strand
CGGCGTCCCTACCAACGCAAGCCCGATCGCATCGTGAGGATCCGGGGCAGAGGCCGCGTCGCGACATTCGCCTCGCATCACCGCCAGCGGCCACCAAGCTGCGGCCTTCGTCGCCGCATGCCGAGGTTCTGCTTCATCTTCAATCCGCACTCTGGATTCAACCGCCGCAAACCCGGCTTCATCCTCAAGGTACGCGACTGGGTCGCCGAGGCCGCGCTCGACGCCGAGTTCGTCACCACCGAGCGCCCCCATCATGCCACCGAGCTCGCGCGCGCTGCCGCCGCCCGCGGCTGCGAGCGCATCGTCGCCATCGGCGGCGACGGCACCCTCAACGAGGTCGCCTGCGGCGTGGTCCACACGCCCTCCGCCCTCGGCCTTGTGCCGTGCGGCTCCGGCAACGGCCTCGGCCGCCACCTCGGCGTGCACGGCTCCTGGCGGCGCGCGCTCGAGATCGTGCGCGACGGCCGTGTCCGTCCGATCGACACCGGCGTGGCCGGCGGTCACCGTTTCTGCAACGTGATGGGCGTCGGCTTCGACGCCGAGATCGCCCGCCGCTTCAACAGTCTGCCCACCCGCGGCCTCCGCACCTACGTGCGCACCGGCTGGAATGCCTTCTTCGGCTACCCGCCCACGACCTACACCGTGCGCACCGCCGACGGCCGCACCAGCTCGGTCACCGCCTTCCTCCTCTCGGTGGCCAACTCCGACCAGTACGGCAACAACGCCCGCATCGCCCCCGGTGCCGCAGTCGACGACGGCATATTCGATCTCGTCGCCATTCCGCCCGTCGGAGCGTTCCGCGCCATCGGGTTGGTGCGCCGCATGTTCGCCGGCGACGTCCGCCGCGCCCGCGGTGTCTTCTCGGCCTGTGGCTCCAGCTTCACGATCATCCGCTCCGCCCCCGGCGTGATCCACGTCGACGGCGAAACCCGCGAAGCCGCAGGCGAGATCGAAGTCCGCCTCGAGCCCCGGAGCCTGAATTTTCTCGTGCCGGCGTGACGAGCCCCGCGCGCTCGCCCTTCAGTAACCGCCTCCCCGCAAGGACGCCGTCCGGCCGAGCGGGACCGACAGCCTTCAACAACCGACCGGTTGTTGAACAGGGGAAATCACCGGGAACTCCGCCACCGTCGAATCATCTCCCAGTGCTCCCGGAATCTTCGCCAAGCGAGCGGCAGCCCTGTCAGAAACCCAACGAAGAAGAAGCAGCACGATATGAACCCAATTCGTCTAGTACCAAGGGGAACAAAAACGTTCACCAACACTAACGGAATCAAGATCAGGCCCGCCATCATTGCCCCAATGATCGAAGGGAATCCAACCAGCCAGAAAGACCCAGCCGCAAGGCGACTTCGAGCAAAGTACTTAACAACAGGATTCATTCTTCGGTGTTACTTCTTCTTCCATGGGATTATCGCATCTGGCAACTCGATAGGCTCCACCGGAGCAGGTTCTTCCTCCTGCGGGTCTGATTCCTGCGCTGGGGCTGGCTCTTCGGTCGGCGACTCCGACTCCGCATTCTCAATCACTCTTGAAACCAGATCAGGAACCACAGCGCCAGCGACCTCACCTGAACCAGCAGCCACTCTGCTCAGGTCTCCACCCACGGTGTTGGTGACTTGAAGCGTTCCCGACTGAATCAACTTCGTCTGCAAGGCATTGGGCTCCACACACGTGTCAGCGATAGTTGTGACGATGGCCGAGCCTATCTTGTTTGCGGCTGCTTCAACGACATCGCCAACCAAAGAACCGAAAGCACCGCCGCCTGCCCCCCATAGGGTGCCAGCCGACAGGCTTTTCTGCTCGCTCTTGTCGGAGAAAGCATTTGTCGCCGCTGTTTGGGCACATCCCACACCTGCACCTATAGCCATGTTCCCTGCTGCGCGAATGGCTACTTGCTTGATCGCGGAGCGCGTAAGGCTTCGGGAGAAATTCGCAACAACACCACCAAGCCCAGCCCCGGTTGCCCCGGCGGCCGCGCTAATGAATACAGATGCGTAATTCACGTCCCTCACCGCCTTCCCTTCGATGAACACTTGTGCGGCAAAATCGATGCTGCCACCGATAAACGCGCCCAGAGCAAGCACATGCCCGCTCGGATCGGCAAACGTCAGTGGGTTGTTATGGACGTACGCGTACCGGTTGTAGCTCTGAAGGTTTCCCGGGAACTGAATGATCGTATCGGCCGACAAGAACCGCCCCAGCAACGGGTTGTAGATGCGGCCGTTCATGTGAACGAGGCCTAGGTCGTTGTTTGTCTCCTCGGCGGAGAAGTCCCCAGAAGGCGGAGCGACGCCCTCCCGTGACGTTTCGGTGACATTCGAGCCGGGCCCCTAGGCGGTGCGCGACGGGGCTGCTATACACTCGGCGCGCTCAGGCGCACCGCATGCAAAAGCTCCGCGTCAAGACCGTGATCCTCTCCGATGTCCACCTCGGCACCGCCGACTGCCGGGTGCGCGAGGTGAACCATTTCCTCAAGAATGTCCGTTGCGAGAAGCTCATCCTCAACGGCGACATCATCGACGGCTGGCAGCTGCGCCGCTCGGGGAGCTGGACCAAGCAGCACTCCCGCTTCATCCGGATCGTCCTCAAGATGCTCGAGAAGCGCGACACGAAGATCGTGTACCTCCGCGGCAACCACGACGACATCCTCGCCCGCTTCCTCCCTTTGCAGTTCGAGAACCTCGAGATCGTGGAGCAGCACATCCACGAGGGTGTCGACCGCCGCTACCTCGTGCTCCACGGCGACGTGCTCGACGCCATCACCATGAAGATGGTCTGGCTCTCGCACCTCGGCGATTTCGGCTACCAGCTCCTGATGCGGCTCAACCGCCTCTACAACGCCTACCGCGCCTGGCGCGGCCGCGAGTACTACTCGATCAGCAAGGCCATCAAGGCGCGCGTGAAGACCGCCGTGAACTTCGTCTCGAAGTTCGAGGACCAGATCGTCGAGCTCGCCCGCCGGCACGCCTGCACCGGCGTGATGTGCGGCCACATCCACACCGCGGCCGACAAGATGGTCGGCGACATCCATTACCTGAATTCCGGCGACTGGGTCGAATCGCTCACCGCGCTGGTCGAGCACCTCGACGGCCGCTTCGAACTGGTCGAGTGGACGCACTTCAAGCAGATGTATCCGCTCCCCGCCGAGGACTCCGAGGCCGACGAACCCTTCGCCCCCCCCGCCGAAGCGGAGCCGTTGCTCGCCAAGGCCCGCGCGGCCTGAGCGCCTGCACGCGCCTTCCGCGCACGCCCCGTCTCCAGCAACCACTTCCTGAACACCTACGGGCCCGGGCGGGACGGTCCTTCGGCGCGCGGAGCCCGCATCGTTTCCGTCGCCCCGGGGGAATCGGGCTCACCCTCGTCGCGGACCGAACCGCCGCCGCGGTCGCGCGCACGCGGGACGCAGTGCGGTCCGCCGCGGCGCACGCCCCGTTTCCCGACCGCCCGAAGCGAGATCCGCCGGGCGCACCGCAGCGAACCGGATTGGACAGTCTTGCCGCGATTTTCGGCGGTTGCCTGACCGCAAACCGCCTGCGACAACGTTCGCGGCCCCCCTTGCAGTGGATGAGGAAACCCAATCACACCGATTTTCGGCGGAGCATTTCGCCGGAGGAAACGTCTGAACACCGACCTATGAAGAGCAATCCGTTTGGCCAGCCGGATGAGGCTGAACTCAATCGCCATGCCGCCGCCGCGGCGCGCCGCGGAAGCGTCGAACGCCCGACCGGGCCCGCCATGGCCGCGCGACGCCTTCGGACCAGCGCGTGGGTGGCGCTGGCCGCTCTCGGCGCCTTCGCCACGAGCTCCGCGCTCGCGTTCACCCGCCAGGAGGTGGCCCAGGGTTTCCGGGACGACCTGGTGATCGCGAAGCCCCGGGCGGAGTTCCGCGAGTCGACCGAGGCGGCCGAGTCCGCCGAGGGCCTGTCCGTCCACCGGCGTTTCTCGCGCGTCGGCCCCATCCGCGTCCTGCGGCTCGCCTCGACCGAGACCGCCCGCGCCGCGATCGCCCGCCTCCGCGCGTCCGGCCGCTATGAGTATGTCGAGCCCGACCGCCTCCTGTTCGCCAAGGCGACCCCCAACGATCCGCTCTTCGCCCAACAGTGGGCGCTGGCCAACACCGGCCAAAGCGGCGGCACGATCGGCGCGGATATCGGCGCGCTCGGCGCCTGGAACACCCGGACCGACGCGACCGGCAACGCCATCGTCGTGGCGATCGTCGACTCGGGCATCCGCCTGACGCACGCCGACCTCGCCGCCAACCTCTGGACCGGATCCCCCCGCGGCAACCACGGGATCAACGCCCAAGTCTCCAGCGTCTACCCGAAGCACTACCAGCCGACCGACGAGGACGGGCACGGGACCCATGTCGCCGGCATCGTCGGCGCGGTCGGCAACAACTCCGTCGGCACCACCGGCGTCGCCTGGTCCGCGAAGTTGATGGCCCTCCGCTTCATGGACTCCTCCGGCACCGGCAGCACCTCCGACGAGATCGAGTGCATCGAGTACGCGATCGCCAACGGCGCCAAGATCATCAACGCCAGCTACGGCAGCGAAAGCTACTCCATCGCCGAGTACGATGCCCTGAAGGCCGCGCGCGACGCCGGCGTCATCGTCGTCGCCGCCGCCGGCAACGACGGGGCGGACAACGATGCCCTCACGTCCTATCCTTCCGGCTACGCTCTCGACAACATCGTCGCCGTCGCCTCCACCAACCGCCGCGACGAGCTCTCGGGCTTCTCCAACTACGGCTCCGGCAGCGTCGATCTGGCCGCCCCCGGGGAGGACATCCTTTCGACCTACCACACCTCGGACAGCGCGACGACGACCTTGAGCGGAACCTCGATGGCGGCGCCGCAGGTCACCGGCGCCGTCGCCCTTCTCCGCGCCCAGTTCCCGAGCGACACCTACCGCCAGACCATCAATCGCCTGCTCCGCTCCGCCAAGCGCCTGCCCGCGCTCACCGGCAAGGTCCACACCGGCGCCCGGCTCGATCTGGCCCAAGCGCTGACTTCGACCAGCAACCTGCCTTTCAACGATCGCCTGTCCGAAGCGGCCACACTCGCTGGCGTCAACGTCCGCGGACGCGCCTCGAACACCGGCGCCACCGGCGAGGCCGGGGAGCCCGCCCACGCCGGAGTCGCCGGCGCCTCGACCTCGCTGTGGTGGAGCTGGACGGCCCCGGAGACGACGCAGGTCGCCATCGACACCACCGGCAGCGACTACGACACCGTCCTCGCCATCTATACCGGCGCGACCGTCGCCGGCCTGCAATCTGTCGCGTCCAACGACGATGCCACTGCCGGCCAGACCACCAGCCGTGTGCTCCTGGCCGCGGTCGCCGGCACCACCTATCGCATCGCCGTCGCCGGCAAAGCCGGCGCGAGCGGCTACACCGCGCTCCACGTCGGCTCGATTCCGGCCAACGACGCCTACACCGCCGCCAAGACGGTGTCGGGTAACGCCGTGCGCGTGGTCGCGTCGAACCGCAACGGCACCCGGGAAGCGGGCGAACCGACCATCGTCGACTACGGCATGGGGCATTCGGTCTGGTATCGCTGGACCGCACCCACGACCGGCCGCTACAGCGCCGCCGTCCACTCGTCCATCCTCGACACCCTCGTGGGCGTCTACACCGGCGGCACCTTGGCGACGCTGTCTCCCCTCGCCACCAACGACGACTGCCTCGACCTCGGCACACAGACCAGCGCCGACATCAACACCGACGCGCTGGTGACGTTCGACGCCGTCGCGGGCACCGTCTACTCGGTCCTCGTCGACCACACCAATTCCGACGGGACCGACGGCGACTCCTTCGTGCTGACGATCAGCGACGCCATCTGGCAATCTCCCTCGATCGACGAGGTCACCTCCTCGCCGGCCGTCGCGAGCGACGGTTCCGTGTATTTCGGCTCGACGGACGGCGCCGTGTATGGAATCGGCAGCGACGGCGTGCGCAAATGGCGCTACGACATCGGCGAGGCGTTCGACGGCTCCTCCCCCGCCATCGGCAGCGACGGCACGATCTACATCGGGGCCAACAACGGCTACCTCTACGCCCTGAATCCGAACAGCTCCTCCCAGCGCTTGCGGTGGCGCTTCTCGGCCGGCGGGCCGATCACCTCGACCCCGGCGATCGGGGCCGACGGCACCATCTACGTGCGCGACGATACCACGCTCTACGCGATCAAGAACACCGAGATCGCGTTCCTGCGCAAGTGGACCTACCCGCTGAACGAGTCCACCACCGGAGGCACCTACGCATCGCCCACGGTCGCTCCGGACGGGACGGTGTACGTCGGCACGACCGGCGGCGATTTCCTCGCGCTCAAGGACAGCGGCTCCATCGCGACACTCAAGTGGAAGTTCACCGCCGACGGCGACATCTACACCTCTGCCGCCATTGGCGCCGACGGCGCCATCCACTTCGCCACGCTCTCCGGCACCGTCTACGCCCTCGAGCCCGGCGGCACGCAACGCTGGTCCTGGAGCGCGGGCGCCGGCAACAGCGTGACCTCGTCGCTCGCGATCGCCGCCGACGGCACGGTCTATTTCGGCGGCTACGACAAGAAACTGCACGCGCTCGACCGCCGGGGCGTCGAGCGCTGGAGCGCGCAACTGGGCGACGAGGTCCGCGCCTCGTCCCCGGCGCTCGCCGCCGATGGCACGATCTACCTGGGCTGCTACGATGGCCTGCTCTACGCCTTCCGCGACGACGGCACCCTCGCCCGCACCTATCCGACCGGCGGCCGGATCCGCTCCAGCCCGGCCATCGCCGGCAACCGGCTGTATTTCGGCAGCGCCGACGCGAAAATCCACGCCTACGACCTCCCGGCCGGGCCGCAAGCCTCGGCGTGGCCCATGTTCCAGCAGGGCGCCCTGCACCAGGCCCGCGGCCTCGGAACCGCGACTTCGATCTCCGCCCAGCCCCAAAGCCGGACGGTTGAGACCGGAAACCCGGCGACCTTCGCCGTGACCGCTTCCAGTTCGCTCGCGCTCTCGTACCAATGGTACAAGGACGGAGTCGCGCTCCCCGGCGCGACCGGCGCCAGCCTCTCGCTCGCCGCCACCACCGCCGCCAACGCCGGCACCTACACGGTCGCGATCGTCTCCGCCACGGGTACCGTGACCTCCGCGGGGGCGACCCTGGTCGTGACCGGGGCGCCGACGATCGGCGCCCAGCCCGTCGGCACCGGTGTCGCCGCCGGCGCCAGCGCCCAGCTCGCCGTGGTCGCCAGCGGCAACGGTCTCTCCTACGAGTGGTACCGGGGCGGCGTGGCCGTCTCCGGCAACGCCTCCGCCGGCACGGCGACGCTCGCCTTGCCGAGCGTCACGCCCGACCAGGCGGGCATCTACGACTGCATCGTGACCTCGGCCACGGGCGGCCACGCGCTGACGCTCCCCGCCGTCGTGGGCGTCGTCCCGGTGGCCGGGTCGCGCACCGCCGGAGCCGTCTTCACCCGCGACGAGTGGCAGAACATCCGGCACCCCAACGGAAACACCTACGACCAGTTCCTCCTCACCGGCTCCGCCGGCACGTTCACGGCCGACACCGGCGAGATTGCCCGCATGTCGTTCCTCGACGCCAACGGCAGCATCGTGCAGGCCGAGATGTCGGGCCGCGGCGCCGTGACCATAGCCCTCGCCTCCCCGGTCGGTCCGGTCGCTCCCAGTCTCTACAACCAGTCGGGCATCCTTTACATGCAGGGCGTCGCTACCGTGATCATTTCTGGGGCGGACTCCTCCACGCATGTTTCGCTCTACTCGGTCGGCCCCGGCAACAACCCCGGCGTCGTGCGCGCGGATGTCACCTACAACGGCTGGGCCAACATCGCCGCCGTCGGCGTCGTCGGCGACAGCTTGGGCGGCATCCACATGGGCAACGGCCACTTCTCCGCCGGGATCGGCATCGCGGGCTTCTACGCCCCGGGCGTGATGACCGTCGCCCAGCAGCCGCTCGTCCTGCACGACATCGATGCCACCGGCACCGCCCAGCCCTACCTCTATTGCGGCAGCGGCGCCGGCATCCAATTTCGGATCGCTGGAGGCGACCTCGCCCAAAGCGGCGGCGACGCCATCACGGTCTCCGGGCTCTCGCAGGTCAAGATGGCCGCCGGTCAAAGCTCCGCCGGGATCGCGGCCCCCGCGCAAAACTGCGCCGCCGAGCTCACGGACGTCGCGGGCACTGTGCTCAACTCCACACTGGTCGTCGGGCCGTAGTCCGAGGCTCGGCAGAGTTACGATCTTCCACGCCGTTGCGAAAGTCTTGGCGGCTTTCGCAACGCGTGAACGATCCGGGCCTGTCCACGATTCTGGCCCCCGCAGATCGCATCCGCCCGGCGCTCCTGTCCCCACCGTGCGGAGTCGCCTCGGCTGGGCGCCGCCGGGCGGCTTGCGGCGATTCCGTAGTCAGCCAGTCGAGGGTCGAGACGACGAGCGTCGAGAGCCGGAGTGCCCAGCGAGACTCCGAGCCAACCAGCGCACTGGACCAGTTCGCCGACGGTTTGGCGCTCGTCCCCCCGACACTCGTCCCTCGTCTCCGAGGACACGGCTGCCTGCCCCGTCCGGGCTGCCGGACAAATCTCCCCCGGCCCGCAAAACCCGCTGAAGACTCGGACCGAGGAGCCGATGAGGAGGACACCTCCCCCATTTCGCCCGCAAGCCCCTTCGCCCATGCCGACCCAACTAACCGAGGAATTATTCAAAGAGTGCATCGAGCACGCCGTCGATAAGGTGTTCCAGACCATGGTGCAGAAGAAGGCCGCGCCCGTCCACGGCGCTTCGCCGCTGCCGACCACCGAGCCTTGGGCGCGCCCGGCGGACCTCGACGGCACGATCGCCGTCGGCAGCGTCGGTTTCGCCGGCGAGATCTGTGGCCTGGTCTTCATCTACCTCTCCGAGCGCTTGGTCGCCTCCGTCGTCCAGAACATGCTCGGCATGACCGAAGCCGAGGCGAAGGACGCCGGCCGGGAAGTGGCCTCCGATGTCATCGGCGAACTCACGAACATGACGGTCGGCACCTTCAAGAACCGGATCCACGATCTCGGCTACCCGTGCAAGCTGACGATCCCCACGGTCGTCTGGGGCGCCGATATCGCCATCCAGCCGCCCCGCGGCGCCGTCCGCCGCACCTACATCTTCAACGTCGAGGGGCACAGCGTGCTCGCCGACCTGATGTTCAAGGAGGACTGACCCTTTCCCGCCATGCCCAAGCTGCTCACCATCGACGACTCGAAAACCATCCGGCTCATCCTGCAGCGTGCTTTCAAGGAATACGATTGCGCCCTGTGCGAAGCCGCCAACGGCGAAGAAGGCCTCAAGGTCGCGGCCGACCAGAAGCCCGATATCATCCTGCTCGACATCACCATGCCCCACATGGACGGCATCCAGATGCTCACGCTCCTGCGTGAACGCGGAGACCGCACGCCGGTGATCATGCTCACCGCCGAAGGCGGGGCCTCGAGCATCGAGAAAGCCACGCATCTCGGCATCAGCGACTACATCGCCAAGCCGTTCCAGAACGAGGCGTTGGTCGAGAAGGTCCAGAAAGTCATCCCCCTCACCCGGAAGGCCGCCGTCGCGGTCTAGTTGCCGCGCCTCGCGCGATGCCGTCGCGCCGCACCAACGACCCGGAGCGCGCCATCGTCCTGTACGACGAGGACTGCGCCTTCTGCCGGGCGGCCGTGCGTTTCGCCAGCCGGCGGGACCGCGACCGCGCGCTGCGTTTCGTCCCGCTCCGGTCGCCCCAGGCGCAAACCGCCCTCGACCGCCACGGCCTCCGCCCGGCCGGTTTCTCCTCGGTCGTGTACCTTGAGGACCAGAGGATCGAGGTCCAGTCGACCGCAGTCCTGGAGATCTTCCGACACCTCGGCTGGCCGTGGGCCCTGCTCGCCGGCGCGCGCCTGGTGCCGCGCCCGTTGCGCGATCGCCTCTACCGCTTCGTCGCCGCACACCGGCACTGGTTCGACCGTTGAGCCTCGCCAAGCCCATGGGCGCGTCGGCTGGCCGCGAACAAATCAGGTGACCCTACGCGTGCCGATGCAATGGCCGCCAACCTACGAGCGAGTTGGCCCGCACCGCCGGTGAACCTGAAGGCCAGCACGCTGGCCAACGCGGCAATGGCATCGTTGGCTCAGAACAACTCTCCCTGCGCCGGCTCCGGCTTCGCGCCGAGATAGGGGCCGTAGCGATCGAGCCAGTCGTCGAGTTTCTCCAGATAGTAGTCGGGATCGTAGGGCGCGGTGGCGGGATCGAACGACTCCACCGGCCGCGCCCTCTGCCAGTCGGACGTCATGCCCTTCTGCTTCGGCGCGATGAAATACGCCACCCGGTCGCCCATCCGCGGCCGCGGGTTGAGCTGGAGTGCCGCCTCCGCCGCGGCCCGGCGCGGCTTGCCGCCGCCGGCGACGAACTTCTCGTACGCCTCGGCGCTCTGGCCGAGGTTTTCGGACTTCGCCAACTCGCGCACATCCGCCGCGCGGGCGGCGATGCGCCGGCGGTAGTCCTCCAGGAGCAGGAGCGGCGACTCCGTGCTCGCTCCGAGCAGGAAGCGCACGAGCTGGTCGCCGAGCTTCTTCAGGAACGGCTCGATGCCGCGCGAGCGCAGGGCCGAACCGCGGATCGTGACTTTCTCGCCGTCGAAGAGCGCATAGTTCTTCGCCTTGTAGCAGAACATCGCCCGGTACGAACCGTCGTACTCCAGCTCGATGCCCGCGGGCAGGACTCCGCCGACCCGCGCCAGCAGCGCCTCCGGCTCGGAGAACCATCGCGCCGAGGCGAGGTAGATGCCGTCCGTATCCGCCTCCAGGATCTCGCACTCGTTGCGGGCGAACGCGTCGATCAGCGCCTGCAGCAGCTCCCGGCCGCGCCGGGTGACCTCGGCGGCGAGCTCGCCGTCGCCGAAGCGGGCGCCGGAGAAGCCGAGGTATCCGTAGAACGAGTTGATCAGGATCTTGAAGCTCGCCTGCCGCGCCGCGTACTCGGCGCGCAACTCCGGGTCCGGCTCGGTCCGCGCCAGTCCCTTGTACCGGAGGCGGTAGTCGCGCAGCTGCCGCAGCAGCGGGATGAACACGCCCAGCGAATCGCCGCGCGGATTGCGGCCCATGCTCAGGAGCAGGCTCGGGTAGAGCGAGGCGACGTCAAAGTGCATCACGTCGCGAAACACACCCTCCTTGAAGCTGCGGGAGTAGCCGCCCTCGAACGAGGCGACCTCGACCGGGCCCGGGATCGCCGCCCGCCGATGGTAGTATTCCTCGAGGAAGAGCAGGTCGACCTTCGTGCTCGTGCCGCGCAGCGCGGCTTCCTGCAGCGTGGTGGGGAACGCCTTCACCTGCTCGAAGTAGGTCGGGAGGAGGAGGTCGGCCAGACCGGCCGTCTCGCGCAGATCGTCGCGGAGGTAGGCGCGGAACCGGTCGCGGTCGTCGTGGAAGGCGCGCTGGATCTGCGCGCCGGGCAGATAGGTGCGGTCCCCCGCCTGCTCGTCGGTGATGCCGAAGTGGCGCGCCAGGTCCTTGAGCCCGTAGGAGGTGAGTTCGCGCGCCGAGATGTCGTGGAGCTGCGCCAGGAGAAACGTGTCGATCACCGCGCGCCCCGGGAGATCGCACCGGGGAAAGTCGATCCAGCGCTCCGCGAGCTTCAACCGGCTGTTGCGAAACGAAGCCTTTTGTCCGAAGCGGCCCCACGCGCACGCGACCTTCAGGCGCTTGCCGCGCACGCGCAGGTAATCGAGGTCGAACTTGAAGAGATTGTGCCCTTCGATCGTGTCCGGGTCCTCGGCCGCGATCGTCGCGTTGAGCCGTTGCAACAGGTCTCGCTCGGCATCGTCGGTGTCCGCCGCCAGTTCGAGCAACTCGGTGCGCTCGCCAAACCGCAACCCGATCGCGAGCACGCGGTCGCCCGGATTCGTCGGGTCGCTGAAATGATCTGCGCCCGCGGCCGCGGTCTCGATGTCGAGCTGGCACCGGCGGAGCTGCTGGAATCGGAGCCCGTCGTACAGCCGCCGCCGTTTCTGCAGCAAAAACTGGCACTCGAGCGGCCGGAGCACGTCGTAGCCGGCGGTGCCCACCTTCTTGAGCAGCGCCTCGTGCGCCGGCGCCGCCCGCGTATGCGCGAGCAGCGGATACAGCCCTTCGCCGGCCAGCGTCTCGATCTCGGTGTGCGGCGGCGGCTCCGCCGGGTGGTCGCGCAGCCAGACGAACGGCCGGAACTCCGTCATCCCCTCGACACGGTCGCCGGCCTCCGTCGCGAGCGAGACATGCGCACGCCCCTGCTCGTCGATCCAGACTCCGCAGATCGGAAGATGGCTGGCGTCGCCGAGCATGAGCGGGGCGGACCGGTTAGCCGCCGAACGCCGGCTTCAGGAACGCCATCACCAGGGCGACGAGCAGGACGAACGCCGTCAGGGCGATCCAGCGCGGTGTCTGCGCACGGCGCCGGTAGGCGATGCCGGCGATGGCCGAAAGCCACAGCCAACACAGGACCTTCACCCACAGCCAGGCGGGCCAGTCCATCGGGTTGGGCATCGCCAGCTTCTTCGCCGCGAGGCCGAAACCGCCGACCAGGGCCAGCAGGCTGAGAATGCCACCGGCCATGAGGATGAGTTTGCGCCGGGCATCCGAAGCCCCGCCGAACACCGCGAAGGTGACGCCGGTCAGGAAGAGGATGCTGGCGACGTGGAGGATCGCGTAGAACTGCCAGGACATGGCGGGCAGGTTGCGAGGGAGTCGCGAAAAGGAAAACGAAAAGGCGGAAGACTCGTGCGCGCGACCCCGTTGCGTCAGCCCGGGTCGGGCTTTCCCTCCGCCAACCACGCCACGGCCTCCGATGCGGAGGGAAAGACCTCCATCGCGATGTTCGGGTGGCGATTGAATCCCTGGAAGACGCGGGCCATGCCGCGCGCGAACGGCGTGTCGGCCACGATCGCCGATTTCACCATCGTCGGAATCGGCGTGAGCCGGCGCCGCAGCGAGAACTCGTGCACGTCCCCCGAGCCGATTTCCCCTTCGGTCAACTCGTCGAAGGTGTGGAGCACATCCGGCCGGAAGCCGCAGCGCCGGGCCGCCTCCGGGAGCGCCCGCAACAACTCGCCCAAGTCGGCACGCGTGAACATGCCGAACCAGACGACGTGAAGATAGTGCTCCTTCTGGACGATGCGGAAAGGCATGGGAACATCGCGGTCGGCGATCAGCTCCGACCGTCGACTTAGGTAGCTACCTCGTCGTTTCGCGCAACTCCGAGCCGCCCGCAGCGCACGCCATCCGCCCGTCCGCACGGTATGCCCTCATCCGGCAACACGCGCCCGGAGACCCGCCGCGGCAGCCCCTTCGGCTCCACCCGCTGAGCAGTTTTGCGCGCAACACGTCCCGAGCCACCGCCCGACAGCACGAGGGCTCGAGAAAACCGCGGTGGCACGGCGCGTGCAGAGCGCGACCGACCGCCGCCGGCCCCACCACTTGCTGTCCCAGGGCCGGCCCGGAAACGCAAAACGTCACCATTTCTACTACACCAGGAGAAACCACCATCATGGCCAAATCCAACGTCGAAAAGCTGCTCCTCGCGGGCGGGAAAGACAAAGTGCTGCGAGCCAAATACAACGTGATCGAGACCCGGGAGGAGTTCATCAAGACCGCCGTCGCCGACGGCTACGACTTCACCCTCGAGGAGCTCAACGCGTTCCTGTCCGAGGAGGGACTCGATTTCGAATGTTCGGGCAATCCGCGGTCGCGCCAAGTCTGGCTCCGCTGATCCGATACAAAGCAGCGCCGGCGGGCGAAGACTCGCGCGGCGGGGACTCCGCCCCGACCTCCGCCTCCGCTGGGCGCGCGGCGCCGGCCTGCATGGCTCCCAACCCACCGCGGCACGCCAGGAGTCCGAACGATCTCGCGGCCGCGCCGGCACGACCCGCCGGGTCATGCGTCTCGGCCGTCGGCGCCGGGCGCAGGATGGATGAACTATCCCGCCACCACGCTCGAGAAGCCCAGCTGCGGTGTCATCCAGCGCCACGAGCAGGTGGCACTGCCACAACCGCCGTCGATCGACAACTCCTCGCCCCAGCCGCAGACACACTCCGGCTCGATCACCACCAGCGGCGTTCCCGCCCCGCGGCCCTGCAGCGGCTTGAACTGCATCATGATCCGCGTCTGCGCCCCGAACCTGCCGCTGATCCGATCCAGCCGCGCCACCTTCCGGCCGCCGCCCTCGAGCTGTTCGAAGACGATCCAGCGCCGCGCCGACTCCTCCGCCCCGAAGGCGAGCGCCAGCCACTCGCGGGCCGGCACCAACCACGGGCCGTCCCCGATCTCCATTTGGTTGAGACGATGCCATTGCGCGATCAGCCCCTGCGGGCCCGAAAAACGCAACGGCGCCGGATCGGTTAGCGCCCAACTGTCGTCCGGTTGGGCGATGGAACGGTAGGCTTTGAAACCCATGGTGGAGTCCTCGAACGTTGAAGAAAGACTTCTGCTCACGCCGGGCCGGAGCGCCCTGACGACGACGGTTCCTCCGCGCGCATCGCCCGGTACAATTCCGCCAACTCCGACGAAGTCAGCGTGCGGCGCAACTCCCGCGCCATGGCGCGCACCCGGGGCAGCAACCGCCTGACGCTGGCCTCGTCGCTCGCCTCGCCCGCGGCGCGCAACGCCGCCGCCAACGCCGCTCCGCCGGACTTCCACCCCACGGCGAAAGGCTCACGGCGCCGGCCGACCATCTCCGGCGCGAACGGCTCGTAGGTACGGGTGTCCTTCAGCAAACCGGCGCAATGCAGCCCCGACTCGTGCCGAAACGCCGCTCCACCGACCACCGGTTGCTCGAGGGCGACACTCCGGCCCGAAGCCCGCGCGACCAAGGCGGAAAGTAACGCCAGTTTCTCCGTGCGTACGCCACAATCGACCCCGTGTGCGACGCGCAGGGCCATCACCACCTGCTCGAGCGCGGCGTTGCCGGTGCGCTCGCCCAGCCCGTTGACCGTGACGCTCGCCGCCGCGGCCCCGCCTTCGAAGGCGGCCAAGGTGTTCGCGGTGGCCAGCCCGAGATCGTCGTGCGCATGCATCTCGAGCACCAGATCGGGGCACCGCCGGCGCAGCTTCGCGACCTCGCGTTTCAGCCGGGCCGGATGCGCGACTCCGACCGTGTCGGCTATCCGAAGACGTTTTGCGGAGGTGGCGGCCACCGCCGCGGCGAACTCCGCCAAGAAGCCCGGATCGGCGCGCGTGGCGTCCTGGGCCCCGACGGAGACGAAACGGAAACGGTCGGCCGCCGCACCAACGATCCGGCCGACCTCGGCCAGCACCCAGGCGCGGCTCTTGCCCCAGGTCTCCAGATGAAGATCGGAGACGGGAAACGAAAGGTGCACCCGAGCGGCGCCGCAGAGCGCCGCCGCCGCCAGATCGGAGCAGTCGGCACGGCACCACGCCAGCACCCGATCCACGCCGACCTCGTCGATCACCGCCCGAAGATCGTCCCGCGCCTCCGGCCCCATCGCCGGAATCCCCGCTTCCAACTCCCCGATACCGGCCGCGACCAACTCGCGCGCGATCGCAACTTTGTCGACACGGGCGAACACCACGCCGGCGGCCTGTTCGCCGTCCCGCAAGGTCGTGTCGATCAGATGCAGGCGACGGTGTTTCATGTCTCGGGTGCGCAAACGCGCAGGCCTGGGCCCAGTCCGGCCCAAATCTTGTCGCCCCACCCGTCGCCGCGGCCCACCGCCGATCGGCCCGGCTTGCGATCACCGCGCGGCGCCCGCGATCCTTCGCTCACGGCGACAGAGAGAAAACGAGACGGCCGCAGTCGTGCTGCGGCCGTCTTGGGGACGCCTGCCGCGCCGCGAAAAGCGGCGCGATGCGTCGGAAGGAAAGCGTCGGCTGCGAGGTCAGCTCGCGCTGATCGCGCCGTTGGGGCACGTCGACTCGCAGGCACCGCAGTCGATGCACTTCGCAGGATCGATCGTATAGACCGAATCCTTCTCGGAGATAGCCCCTTCGGGGCAGGCCTCGACGCAAGCGCCGCAGGCAACACAGTTTTCGGAGTCAATTTTGTAGGCCATAACGAAGAAATTGTGGGTGAGTGGTTTCCGCCAAGGCAAGGCAACTTCCTTAGGGTCGGGACCGCATCCGGCCCGGCGGTCGATCGAACTCGTCCGACACACCGTAGCGCCGCCCTCCCCGGAGCCGCCGGCCTCCGCGGGAGAACGCGCCAACCGTCCACGTTGTGCCGGCCCCGGTTCACGTCAGCAGATACTCCTCGGCGACCGAGTCGTTCTCGATGGCATCGAGGATGGCGTCGATCGCGTCGTTGTTCGGCACGCGGTAGTAGTTGCCCGCCGGATAGTCGACCATGACCGGCCCCTTGACGCAGACGTTCATGCAGCCGGTGACGGCGACTTCAACGCCTTCGAGGGAGCGGTCCTGGATCTCGCCTTGGAGGTACGAGAGAAGGCTCATGGCCTCCTTCTTGTGGCAGACGCCCTGGCGCTCGCCGTTCGCACGGAAGCTGCCGCAGACGAAGAGGTGGTGGTTCGGTATGTTCATGGTGAGAAGCAGTAAGGGACTGAGGGAGTGTGGGAATGAGGGTCTGGCGGATCTTCTCCGATAATGGGGCGGGGTTCGTTGCCATTGCGCAAAGCCCGTCCCCCGCTCGGATGAAACGGCGGAAGGCCTAGTCGGCGCCTTCGCCGAGGACCTCCTTCACGACATGGCGGTCGAGGTTGAAGAGCGCGCCGGCGCACATGGCCTGCTTGACCTTGTCGACGAGCGTGTCGGTCCAGGCCTCTTCCTCGACCTGCTCGGCGATGAACTCCTGCAGGAAGACCTGAGTGGCGTAGTCCTTCTCGGCGAGCGCGAGCTCGTAGGCGCCGTGGATCGCGGCGGTGTTGGCGCGCTCCAAGTCGTAGGCGGCCTTGGCGACATCGGCCAGGTTGGCGAACTCGCTCCGCGGCGCCCCGACTCCGCCGATCTGCGGCATCGCGCCGCGGTCGACGATGAAGTGGAAGAACTTCTTCGCGTGCGCCTGCTCCTCTGCCACCTGATGGTGGAAGAGCTTGGCGAAACCGTTCCAGTTCTGGTTTTCGCACCAGTAGGCCATCGCCAAGTACGACTTGGCGGTGGACATCTCGCGGGTGCCTTGGGCGGAGAGACAGTCGGTGATCGTGGGAGACATCGGAGGATCGATTTGGGATTGGAGATCTTCGAACTCGCGGGAGACGTGCGCTCAGCCGCAGCCGGTGCCGGTGCCCTTGCAGCCGCCGTCACTCTTGCCGCTGCCGCAGGAGGTGAAGCGGCGTTGCAGGCCTTTCGGAATCGGCTGGTCGGAGAAGACCGCACTGAGGCCCTCCTCGATCATGCCCTCCATCTCCAGAACCTCGATGCCGGTCTCCTCCAGCACTCGCTTCGGCTTCGGGCCGGCGGCGGAGACGAGGATCGCGCGGCAGTCGTGGAGCAGCGCCCCGAGGTCGCGCCAGCGGCCGTCGCCGGTGCCCGGCTCGGGCGCCTTGCGCACCTCGTGGAATTTGAAGCCCGAGGCGGTGCCTTCGTCCTTCTTGAAGATCAACACGCGCGCCGCTTCGCCGAGGTGCTGGTTGACGAGCGCACCCTCCTCGCTCGCGACCGCGATGTACGGCCGTGCACGCCCCCCGAGCACGTCGGCGTGCGCGAAGCGGTTGAGGCGCTCCATGTTCTCCTCGTTGAGCCCTTCGCTGATCAGGCCGACGGCGTCGGCGCGGCAGCGGGCGCAGTGCGACATCTGCGGGAGGTGCAGACCGCTTTGCAGGCGGGCGCGCGCCATGTCCATATTGTCCGGCGGCGCCAGGTCCTCGAACGCCGCGCCCTTCACGGGCAGGAAGGCCATGACGTTCATGAGATCCGCGCCGAGTTCCTTCATGACCTTCGCCACCTCGGGGATGTGCGTGTCGTTCACGCCCGGCATGAGGATCGAATTGATCTTCACCACGACATCGAGCGCCTTGAGGCGGCGAATGGCGTCGAGCTGACGCTCGAGCAGCAACTTCGCCGCTTCGACGCCGCGCATCGGCTTCCGGCCGTCGCGAATCCAGGCATAGATCTTCGCGCCAATCTCCGGATCCACGGCGTTCACCGTGAAGGTGACGTGGCTGACCTTCAGCGCCGCGATCTCCTCGACATGCGGCCCGATGCCGAGGCCGTTGGTCGCCAGGCAGAGGATCATCTCCGGATAGCGGGCACGGACGGCGCGCAACGTGGCCATCGTCTCGTCCGGATTGGCAAACGGGTCACCGGGGCCAGCGATGCCCACGACGCTCAGGTTCTTCACGCGCGCCATGACCTCCTCGAGGTACGGCACGACCTGCGGCACCGGGAGGATCGAACTCGTCACGCCCGGGCGGCTCTCATTCATGCAGTCGAACTTCCGATTGCAGAAGTTACACTGCAGATTGCAGCGCGGCGCGACCGGTAGATGCACGCGGCCGAACTTGCCGTGCGCTTCCTTGCTGAAGCACGGGTGCTTGGTGAAATCCAAGGTCTGATGGACCACGGAGGGAACTTCTTCGCACTGCGAGTCGTCGGCCGACAGGCAGGCGGAGGTCGTGGCGATCAGGGCGCTGGTGGTTTCATCCTTCATGGTAAAGTTCTCCGGTTGGTTCAAAGGTAGGCGTAACCGATGTCCGAATTCTCCTGCTTGGCTTCGAGCAGGGCGTTGACGATACGGTCGAAGAGTTGTTGGGTGCCGGCGTAGCCGAGCAGTTGGATGCGTTGCGCGCCCATCCGGTCGTGGACGGGGAACCCGCAGCGCACGAGCGGCACGTTGAGCGAGCGAGCGAGCTTGTAGCCCTTGCTGCTGCCAATGAGCAGGTCCGGCTTCAGCTCCGCGATACGCGTCTCGATGTCGCCGAAGTCCGAGCCCTCGCGGACCTCGATGCGGTTCCGCAACTCCGGGGCTGCGGCGAAGATCGCTTCGGCAAGACGGCGGTTACGCTCGCCGCTGGCGACGAGCACCGGAGTGATGCCGGTCTCGGCGAGGAAGACCGCGAGACCCGCAACCAGATCGTCCTCTCCGTAGACGATGGCCTTCTTGCCGGCGAGGTACTTGTGGGCGTCGACATAGCTGTCGACCAGGCGACCGCGCTCCGCGGCAATTCGCGCCGGCATCTCGCGGCCGGTGGCGGTCTCGAGCGCGGTGCACAAGGCGTCGTTGGCGCGCACGCCGATCGGCAGGCCGAGACGGTGCAGCGGAACGTTGAACTTGGTCTTGAGGTGCGTGCCGGCTGTCGCGGGCGCGGCGGCGAGCGAGTGACCGAACTCGAGCGCGGCCGTCGCGCGATCGAGCGCGCGCAGTTCCTCGACCGTCGTGCCACCGCTGGGCATGCGCTCGAAGTCGGCCCAACTCGGGCCATCAAGCGTCTCGGCGTAGTCGGGCACCAGCGTGATCGTGTCCTCGCCCCAGGCCGCGCAGAAATCGCGCAGGTGGCGCAGGTCAGCGGGCGAGACCATTCCGGGGAACAGAGCGAGGCGTCGGGCGGACGCCACTTCGGCCGTCGCGCTGCCGGCGAGCGTCTCGACGAGCGAGCGCACCGCGGCGTGGAAACCCTCGGCGTGGGTCCCCTTGAAACTCGGCGTGGAAACGTGGACCAGTTCGGCCGACTCAGCCGGGAACCCGACCACTCCGGCTTCTGCGTCCTTTCCGCTTTCCGCCTTCCGCTCTCCGGTCTCCTTGCGGTATTCGCCGATCAGCATCGGCATGTTCTCGCCCATCGTCTCGGAGAGACAGGTGGTCGCGATGCCGACAAGCGCCGGTCGGTATTGGCGGCCGACGTTGTCGAGGGCGGTATGAAGATTCTTGCGTCCGCCGAAGACCGCGGAGTCCTCGGAGAAGTTGGTCGAGGCGATGTCGATCGGCTCGCGGAAGTGCGAGATGAGATAGCGCCGGATGTAGGTCGCGCAGCCTTGCGAGCCGTGGAGCAGCGGCACCGTGCCCGCGATGCCCTTGAATGCAAGGCACGCGCCGAGCGGCGTGCAGAGCTTGCAGGGGTTCGTCGAACCGGACGGAAATTCCGGATGTTCGCCATCCTCACCGATGGCCGGCGGGTGCGGAACCGAGGAATTGCAGGATGAGCAGCTCATGCGACGGCCTTTCCGATTGCGGGTTTCGAATCGCGGATTGCCGATTGCGGCGCGGATACGAGGTCCGGCCCTACAGCCTTCCTCGACGCGCGCCGCGGCACAAAATTCCACACCGGCGAGCAGACGCTCGCGTGCACCTCGCGCCCGAAGTTCACCATGCCGACGAAGCCCGCGAGGCACTCCTTGCGCTCGTGGTTGTGGTCGCAGAAGCCGATGCCGAGCTTGTACGCGATCGGCCGCTCCTTCACGCCGCCGATGAAGAGGTCGACATCCTGCTCGAGGCAGAACTTCGCCAGCTCGATCGGGTTGGAGTCATCGACGATGATCGTGCCCGGATCGCACATCTCGCGCAGGGTGGCGTAGTCGTCGGCATCGCCGGTCTGCGTGCCCACAACTGCGGTACGCATGCCGAGCGTGCGCAGCGCGCGGACGAGCGAGAAGGCCTTGAAGGCGCCGCCGACGTAGACCGCGGCCTTCTTGCCCTTCAGGTCGTTGCGCCAGGCGCGGAGCTGCGGGTAGATCTTGCCCACCTCGTCGCGCACGACCGCCCTCGCCTTCTCCATCAGCTCCTCGCCGCCGAAGAACTTCGCCACCTCGTAGAGCGCGGCGGACATGTCCTCGATGCCGAAGAAGGAGACGCGTTTGAACGGGATGCCGTGCTCCTTCTCCATCTTCTTCGCGAGGTGCGTCATCGAGCCGGAACATTGCACCAGATTGAGCTTCGCACCGTGGCAGCGGCGGATGGCGTCGACCCGTCCGTCACCAGTGATCGTCGCCACCACCTCGATGCCCATGCGCTCGAGGTACTCGCGGATCACCCAGCTCTCCCCGGCGATGTTGAAGTCGCCCATGAGGTTGATGCTGAGCGGCGAGATTCCGGTGGTGTCGCCCGTGCCGATCAACTTGTAGAGCGCCTCGCAGGCGGCCTTGTAGCCGTCCTTCTTCGTGCCTTTGAAACCCTCGCTCGCAACCGGCAGCACCGAGAGGCCGGTGGCGGCGGAGACGCGTTTGCAGACCGCTTCCACGTCGTCGCCGATCAGGCCGACGATGCAGGTGCCGTAGACGAAGGCCGCCTTCGGCTTGTGCTTGGCGATGAGTTCGAGGAGCGCGCGCTCGAGCTTCTTCTCGCCGCCGTACACCACATCCAACTCCTGGAGATCGGTGGAGAAGCTGTTGCGGAAAAGCTGCGGGCCGGAGGATTGCGCTCCGCGGATGTCCCAGGTGTAGGCGGCGCAACCGATCGGGCCGTGCACGATGTGCAGAGCATCGGCGATCGGATACAGGACGACGCGGGAGCCGCAGAAGACGCAGGCCCGCTGCGAGACCGAACCCGCCACGCTCGTCTTGCCGCAACGCATCGGACCACCGGCCTTGCCGGCCTCGGCGATGGAGGCGGCGCGGGAAGGGAGAATCTCGAGTGGTTGCGTCATGGGATGGCCCTCGTGGTTGCGTCAGTGATGATGCGGACCCTTGCCGCCGCAGCGGCAGCCGTCGTGCGGATGGGGGGTGCAGGGACCGGCGAGTTTGGCGATGGCATCGGGAGCCATGCGCAGGAGCGTCCACTCCTCCATCGGCTTCGCACCAACCGCCGCGTAAAGCGCGAGCGCCTTCGAATTCCACTTCAACGCCGTCCACTCCAAGCGACCGGCGGAGCGGCCGTGGGCGATTTCCGCCACGGCGGCGAGCAGCGCGCGACCGATGCCGCGCTTCCGAAAGTCGGGTCGGACATAGAGGTCCTCGAGGAAGATCCCCGGTTTGGCGGCGAAGGTCGAAAACGTCCGATAGTAGAGCGCAAAACCGGCGGGCACGCCGTCCATCTCGGCGATGATCGCCGCCGAGCAGCGCCGGGGTCCGAGGACGAATTCGGCCACCGCCTCGGGCGTGATCGCACATTCGTGTGAGAGACCCTCGAACTCCGCCAGCTCACGGACGAAATCGCACAGGAGCGCGGCATCTTCCGGAGTCGCGGCGCGGAGGGCGAGGCCCTCAGGCTTATGGCAGCAGCAATTTTCGTGTTCGCTCATGGTTTCGTGCGGTCGGCGGTGTTATGCAAAACCGGTGCCAGCGTGGGCGTTGATTGCGGCTATTTTCAGAGGAGAAATCGCGACATTTTCGTCGCGATTTTCGAGAGTGTAGGAGCCTGCTTGCAGGCGATTCCGTTGTTCGCGGACTAGGTCCAAATCGCCTGCAAGCAGGCTCCTACTTTCGGAAGCGCGCCCTTGCGCGAGGCCCGCGGCCGTCGACGGCCAACAACCCTGACAACCGTCGACGGCCCGAGGGCGAAAGATCCCGCAGTTTGGGAGCGCCGAGGGGAAACTATGGCGAGCCCCGGCGCCCCCGCACTGCCTGGAAACTAGCTCACTGCACCAGCTCGAACCACTCCTCGGCGCACTCGCGGTCCTTCTTGTCGAGGATCACGTTGAGCATCTGGTTGATCAGGTTGACGGCGCCCATGTATCCGACTGTCGGATTGAAGCGGTGGCCGGCGCGGTCGAGGATCGGGAAGCCGAACCGGACGAAGGGCACGTTCTCGACGCGGGCGATGGACTTGCCGTAGGTGTTCGTGATGAGCAGGTCGACCGGCTCGTTCTTCATCCATTGGTGGAGTTCGAACAGGTCGCCGCATTGCTTGATCTTCGCGTTGGGCACCTTCTCGTCGAGCAGCTCGTGCATGCGCTTCTCGAACTGGTTGCCGGGCGTGCCGGTGATGCAGTACACGGGCTTCATCTCGAGCTCGAGCAGGAGCTGCGTGAGCGCGATGACCTGGTCGGGATCGCCCGAGACCGCCACGCGCTTGCCGTGGAAGTACTGGTGCAGGTCGCTCATCAGGTCGACGAGGCGGCCGCGTTCCAGCTCGACCGAGGCCGGGACCTCGACGCCGGCGTAGCCGCGCAGCGCGTCGATGAAGCGGTCGGTCGCGCCGACGCCGATCGGGAGCTCGAGGAACGCCGCGGGCACGTTGCACTTCTGCTCCAGCGTGGAGGCGGCGACGTGGGAGGCGAAGTGGCCGAGCGCGACGGTGGCGATGCTGTCGCCGGCCGACTTGATCTGCGCCACGGTGGCTCCACCCTCCGGGTACATCTTGTACTGGCCGGTGAGCGGGCCATCGAGCACGTTGGAGGTGTCGGGGAACATCACGATGTTCACGCCCATCTCCGCGGCGATGCGCTTGATCTCGCGCATGTCGGCGGGCTCGACGAAGCCGGGGATCACGTTGACCTGGTTGAGCGTGGTGCCCGTCTTCTCGGACAGGTAGTTCACCATCGCCATGACCATGTTCGAGAAGCCGTAGACGTGGGAGCCGACGAACGAGGGCGTGTTGGCGTGGATGACGACCTTCCCGTCGGGGATGGAGCCCTCCTCCTTCGACTTGCGCACGATCGTCGGGATGTCGTCACCGATGACCTCGGACAAGCAGGTGGTGTGCACCGCCACGACCTCGGGATTGTAGATCGAGAAGATGTTCTTCAGCGCCTGGGTGAGGTTGGCCATGCCGCCGAAGACCGAGGCGCCTTCGGTGAAGGAGCTGGTGGTGGCCATGACCGGCTCCTTGAAGTGCCGGGTGAGATGACTGCGGTGGTACGAGCAGCAGCCTTGCGAACCGTGGCTGTGCGGCATGCAGCCGTGGATGCCGAGGGCGGCATACATGGCGCCGATGGGTTGACAGGTCTTGGCCGGATTGATGCGGAGCGCCTTGCGCTCGACGATTTCGGCGGTGGTTCCGTTTAACATGTTGGTATCCTCCTGGTGGTTGGTGGATCAGGCCTCGGCCGTGGCGGCCTTGGTCTTGGGCTTCCAGGCCTTCGCCAGGCCGGCGACGACCTCGCGGATGGCCTGGTTGGTGGGACTGTCGACGCCCTTGCCGAGCGCGATGGCGGGGTCGGCGGGCTTCTTCCACGACGGGGTGACGAGCTTCCAGACCTTCGAGCCGATCATGCGATCGATCTCTTTGTAGAAGTTCGCCGCGCCGGTGAAGGCGGCGTAGGGGCCGCCGATGTCATAGCTGTGGAGCTGCTTGCAGGGCACGCCGAACTTCTCGATGACGAACTTGTCCTTGATGCCCGAGCCGATGATGTCCGGCTTGTACATCTCGATCAGCTTTTCCATCTCGTGGTGGGAGATGTCGTCGATCACGAGGGTGGACTTCTTCATCTCCACCATCATGCCGTCGTAGTCCTTGAAGTTGAACCCGCCGGCCTTGAGGGCCTCGAGCTGCTCTGGCGTCTTGCGCGGATTGTAGCGCTTCGGATCGGCCTCGACCTCGATCTCCTCGATGTTGCGGGAGTCGGCGTCGATCTTGATCGAGGGCAGCACGGCGCGGCCTTCGTAGTCGTCGCGGTGGGCGAACTCGTAACCGGCCGCGACCGTGAGCATGCCGACATCCTTGAAGAGGTGCTGGTAGTGGTGGGCGCGGGAGCCGCCCACGAACATCGCGGCGGTCTTGCCCTTGAGACGCGACTTCACGTCCTCGATCACCGGGCGCAACTCGGCCATCTCCTGGGCGATGACCTCCTCGGTGCGGGCGATGAGCTTCTCGTCGCCGAAGAACTTGGCGATCTTGCGCAGCGACTTCGCGGTCTGCTCGGCGCCGATGAAGTTCACCTTGATCCACGGGATGCCGAACTTCGTCTCCATCATCTCGGACATGTAGTTGATGGAACGGTGGCACATGACGACGTTGAGGTCGGCAGTGTGGCACTTGCAGATCTGCTCGTAGCTGATGTCGCCGGAGAGCGTCGCCGTGACGTGGATGCCGCACTTCTTCAGGAGCGTGTCGATCTCCCAGGCGTCGCCGCCGATGTTGTACTCGCCGAGGACGTTGATGCGGAACTGCTCCTTGTCCGGCTCGTCGAGCAGGCCGACCATGTGCTTGAACACGCCGTTGTTGGCGATGTGGTGGCCGGCGGACTGGGAGACGCCCTTGTAGCCCTCGCAGGAGAAGCCGAAGACGTTGATCCCGAGCTCCTCCTTGGCCTGCTTGCAGACGGCGTGGATATCGTCGCCGATGAGGCCGACCGGGCAGGTCGAGTAAACCGCGATGGCCTTCGGTTTGAAGATCTTGTGGGCCTCGCGGATCGCGGCGGCCAGCTTCTTCTCGCCGCCGAAGATGATCTCCTCCTCCATCATGTCCGTCGTCATGCAATACTGGAGGAAGTTGATCGGCTGGCCGGGCTTGATGCGGGCCAGGTTGCGGCGGGTGAGCCACGAGTAGTAGCTGCAGCCGACCGGACCGTGGGTGATGTGGAGGATGTCGTGGATCGGGCCGATGACGACGCCGCGGCAGCCGGCGTACGTGCACCCGCGCTGGGTGATGATGCCGGGGATGGTGCGGGTGTTGGCGCCGATCTCCGGCGGATTCTCCGGGTCGTTGGCCAGAAGCTGCTTCTCGCGCTTCCGCTTCGTCTTCGCCGGGTAAATTTTCAGCATCTCGGCGCGCGCCTCGAGCGAGTCGGGCTGGGGAGCCGAGGGGATCGGATAACCTTCGCTGTCATAGCCCTCACCGGGCTTCTCGGAAATGTCGGACATGGTGGTGACCTCGTGATGGTGTCGTTGGACGTGGTGGTTCAAAAAAGGAGCGCGGGGTCGGCCGCGCTCCTGTTGGCTCCGGGGGCCCGGAGGGCTCGCCGTCGGCTCAGTTGCCGAGGAGGCCGTACTCCATCAGGAGGTTTTCCAGCTCCTGGATCGAAAGCGGCTTCGGGATGACGAACTTCTTGTTGTTGTCGATCGCGCGGGCCAGGGTCCGGTACTCGTCGGCCTGCTTGCACTGCGGGTTCCACTCGATGACGGTCTTGCGCTGGATCTCGGCGCGTTGGACGTCGTTCTCGCGGGGGACGAAGTGGATCATCTGCGTGCCGAGCCGCTCGGCGAACTTCTCGATCATCTGCTGCTCGTTGTCGACCTTGCGGCTGTTGCAGATCAGGCCGCCCAGGCGCACGACACCGGTCTGCGCATACTTCTGGATGCCCTTGCAGATGTTGTTCGCCGCGTACATCGCCATCATCTCGCCGGAGCAGACGATGTAGATCTCCTCGGCCTTGCCCTCGCGGATCGGCATCGCGAAACCGCCGCACACGACGTCGCCGAGCACATCGTAGAAGACGTAGTCGAGGGCTTCGTCCTCGTCGTAGGCACCAAGCTGCTCGAGCATGTTGATCGAGGTGATGATGCCGCGGCCGGCGCAGCCCACCCCCGGCTCCGGGCCGCCGGATTCCACGCACAAGCTGGCGCAGAAGCCCTTGGACCGGATATCGGCCAACTCGACGTCCTCACCCTCTTCGCGGAGCGTGTCGAGCACGCTGCGCTGAGCGAGACCGCCGAGGAGAAGACGGGTGGAGTCGGCCTTGGGGTCGCAACCGACCACCATGACCTTCTTCCCCATTTCGACGAGACCGGCGACCGTGTTCTGCGTGGTGGTCGACTTGCCGATGCCGCCCTTGCCGTAGATCGCTACTT
>JAEXPQ010000207.1 GCA_023446735.1 Verrucomicrobiota bacterium | reverse complement strand
GGCCCAACTGCGACACCCCGGTGGCGAGCACCGCCGGCGGCATGTTCCTCGGCCCGCAGGAGGTGACGCTGAGCAGCGCCACTCCCGGAGCCACGATCCGCTACACCCTCGACGGCTCCATCCCCGGCGCGAGCCACGGCACCGTCTACGGCGGCCCGATCACCGTCACCGGCTCCGCCACGCTCCGCGCGGTCGCCCTGGCCGATGGATACAACCAGAGCGGCGTACGCAACGTCGGCTTCGAGATCTTCGCCTCGTCGACCCAGCCCGTGGTGGCGGCCCCCGCCGCGGACAGTTACCCCGGCCCGGTCGACGTTGCGCTCTCCTGCGCCACCCCCGGCGCCACGATCCGCTTCACGCTCGACGGCACCGCGCCCAACCGCAGCTACGGCTTCATCTACAACGGCCCGATCAACGTCTCCGCCAACGGGACCATCCGCACGATCGCCTACACTGCCACGGAGCATCCCAGCGCGGTGCGGACCGAGCGTTACCACCTGGATGCCGATGTCTTCCTCAACCGCCTCAGTTTCCCCGGCGGCGGCACCCTCAGCGCCAGCGGCCAGGCCGGCAGCGCCGTGGGCCCGGAGAACGTCCTGGACGACAACTACTGGAGCCCCTGGGAGCTCCTCAGTGCCACCGGCTGGCTCCAATACCAGTTCGCCGCCACCACGGCCTACTCCATCGAGCGCTACGCCGTGGGGACCAGCGCGGCCGGACCGGGCGCCTGCGCTGCGGCTTGGACACTGTATGGTTCCAACAACGGCACCGACTGGGCGCCAGTCGACACCCGCACCGGCATCGTGTTCTACAGCGCGGGCACCAACCAGTACTACGATGTCGCCGCCCCCGGCTCCTATCGCTTCTACCGTCTGGACTTCGCTAACCGCAGCGGCAGCGCCTACACCTCGATGGGCGGCTTCGAGCTGCTCGACCTCGCCGAAGCGGCGCCCGACTTCGTCGCTTGGCGCAACGCCCGCTTCTCGGCCGCGGAGATCGGGGCGGGCCTGGCGGCCGACACGCGGGACGACGATGGCGACGGCGTGCCCCTGCTGCTCGAATACGCCTACGACAGCGATCCGCGCACCAATGCGCGCCTCGGTCCGGTCCTGGCGGTGCAACCCGGTTCGCACTCGGTCTCGTTCCCCTTCACCCCGCGCAACGACCTCGATGTCATCCTCGAGGCCTCCCCCGATCTGGCGGTGTGGGGAGTCGTCGCACGCAGCCTCGGCGGAACCTTGGCGATCGCACCGAGTGTCGGCGCGACCCTCAGCAACGACGACGACATCGTCACCGTGGCAATGCCCACCACCGCAGCTCGGTTCTTCTACCGCCTCCGAGTCGAACGAAGATAACCCAACTCCGTCCGCGCCGTGGCCTCGCCGAGGCCAGGCGCGGCGGCGCGCATCGAACAAACCGTCGAACCAGCGGCGATTTCCGGTGCGCTCGCACCGTCCCCGACAATCCTCGCCCAACGCGACCGGTCGGAGGCCGGTCCAACTCGCGGTAGCACGAGCAAGCTCGCGGGCCGACGCGGCGACGAAACCTCCCCGACCTCAGCCCTGTTCGACGCGCGTCTTCAGGAACGCCAGCACATCCTGGAACTTGCTCTGGTTTCCCGAATCGGCGTTCACGAGATTCTCGTGCGCCTCCAGAACCATGCGCGCGTTGTCGAGTTCCGAGCGCGGCGCCGTGCAGACCAGCGCTTGGCCGATGCCGCGGTCTGTGGCCGGCTCCGCCTCGCCCGTGTCGACCACGAGGAGGCGGTGCAGCCCGAGGTTGCGCAGCAGCTCAAGGTTGCGCGGCCCGACCCGGGACACGATGAGCGAACCGGGCGGGTCGAGCTTGCGCAGCGAGAGCGCCGCCCCGGCCAGCACCCCGAGGAAGGTGCTGTCCATGCTCGCGCATTGGCGGAAATCGACGACGAACTTCGTCTTCCCCTGCCGGATCATCTCCGTGAAGAAGTCGCGCAGACAGGCGCAGTTCATGAACGACGCACGTCCGTCGATCTTGATCAGCACAGGGCTGGCAAAGGCATCGACCAGGAACACGGGCTTGGCGGCGGCTTCCGACATAGGAGGGGATGGACGGAGGAAACGGGAACAACGGACTATGGGCGCGGAGCGGGGAAGTTCAATCGGGCATTCTCAGCCGCGCTTGAGGATTTCGCGCAGCACATACGGCAGGATGCCGCCGTGCTGGTAGTACTCGATCTCGATGGGCGTATCGATGCGGCAGCGCACCGGGACGTTCTCCACCGCACCGCTCTTGCGGGTGATGCGGAGCACGAGGTCCTGCTGCGGTCGGATCGCCGGCGAGAGGCCAACGACGTCGTAGGTCTCGGTGCCGTCGAGCTTCAGCGTCTGCGCGGTGGTGCCGTCCTTGAACTGGAGCGGGAGCACGCCCATGCCGACGAGGTTCGAGCGGTGGATGCGTTCGAAGCTCTGCGCCACGACGACCTTCACACCGAGGAGGTTGGTGCCCTTCGCCGCCCAGTCGCGCGACGAACCGGTGCCGTACTCCTGGCCGGCGATGACGATGAGCGGCGTGCCGGCGGCGATGTGCTTCGCGGCGGCATCGTAGATCGCCATCTTCTCGCCCGTGGGCTGGTAGATGGTGTTACCGCCCTCTTCGCCGCCCAGCATCAGGTTCTTGATCCGGACGTTGGCGAACGTACCGCGGGTCATGATGCGGTCGTTGCCACGGCGGGAGCCGTAGGAATTGAAGTCCTCGAACGCCACGCCGTTCTCGAGCAGGAAGCGGCCCGCGGGCGAGCTCTTCTTGATCGCGCCGGCCGGCGAGATGTGGTCGGTCGTGACGGAGTCGCCGAAGATGCCGAGCGCCTTCGCGCCCTTGATCTCGGCGATCGTGCCGGCCGCCATGCCGAAGTTCGCGAAGAACGGCGGCTCCTGGATGTAGGTGGACTGGCGGTCCCACTCGTAGACGTTGCCGGTCGACGACGGGATCTCGTTCCACTTCGGGTTCTGCGCGGCGAAGTCGGTGTAGAGCTTGCGGAAAACCTCGGGCTTGAGCGCAGCCTGCATCTGGTCGCGCACCTCGCCGAGGCTCGGCCAGATGTCCTTCAGGAACACCGGCTTCCCGTCGCTCCCCTGCCCCAGCGGCTCGGTGGAGAGGTCGAGATCGACCCGGCCGGCGAGCGCGAAGGCGACGACCAGCGGCGGCGACATCAGGAAGTTGGCCTTGATGTTCTGGTGGACACGGGCCTCGAAGTTGCGGTTGCCCGAGAGCACCGAGGCAGCGACGAGATCGTTCTTCACGACGGCGTCTTCGATGTCGGCGCGGAGCGGACCGGAATTTCCGATACACGTCGCACAGCCGTAGCCGACGGTCTGGAAACCGAGCTGGTCGAGGTACGGCTGGAGGCCCGTCTTGTTGAGATAATCGGTGACGACGCGCGAGCCGGGCGCCAGCGAGGTCTTCACCAGCGGGTTGGGCTTGAGGCCCTTGGCCACGGCCTTCTTGGCGAGCAAGCCGGCGGCGAGCATCACGCTCGGGTTCGAGGTGTTCGTGCAGCTCGTGATCGAGGCGATGAGCACGGAGCCGTGCCCGAGCTTCGTGCCGGTGACCTCGGCCTTCACGGTCGAAAATTCCTCAGCCTTCTTGCCAAAGCCGTTTTCGGTGACCGGCTTCGCGAACGCGGTGGTGAACTCCTGCTTGAGCTTCGGCAGCTCGATGCGGTCCTGCGGACGCTTCGGGCCGGCCACGCTCGGGACGACGGTGCCGAGGTCGAGCTCGAGCTCCTGCGAGTAGTCGATCTGGCCCTTCTGCGGGATGCCCCACAGGCCCTGCGCCTTGTAGTAGGCTTCGTAAACTTCGATGTGCTTCTCCTCGCGGCCGGTGCCGCGGAGGTAGTTCGAGCACTCGGCGTCGATCGGGAAGAAGCCCATCGTGGCGCCGTACTCGGGGGCCATGTTCGCGATGGTCGCGCGGTCGACGACCGGCAGCGCCGCGGCGCCGGGGCCGTAGAACTCGACGAACTTGCCCACGACCTTCGCCTTGCGAAGGAGCTGCGTGAGCGTGAGCGCGACGTCGGTCGCCGTGACGCCCTCGCGCACAGAGCCGGTGAGGTGCACGCCGACGACGTCGGGCGTGAGGAAATAGACGGGCTGGCCGAGCATACCGGCCTCGGCCTCGATGCCGCCCACGCCCCAGCCGACGATGCCGATGCCGTTGATCATCGTCGTGTGCGAGTCGGTGCCGACGAGCGTGTCCGGATAATAGACACCGGCGGCGTCCTTGAGCACGCCCTTGGCGAGGTACTCGAGATTCACCTGATGGATGATGCCGATGCCGGGCGGCACGACCTTGAAGGTCTCGAACGCCTGCATGCCCCACTTCAGGAATTGGTAGCGCTCGCGGTTGCGCGAGAATTCGAGCTCGAGGTTCTTGGCCTGCGCTTCGGCGCTGCCGGCGAAATCAACCTGCACGGAGTGGTCGACCACGAGATCCACCGGCACGAGCGGCTCGATGAGCTTCGGGTTCTTGCCGAGCTTGGCCACCGCGGAGCGCATGGCCGCGAGGTCGACGAGCAGCGGCACGCCGGTGAAGTCCTGCAACACGATGCGCGCGACGACAAAGGGGATCTCCTCGGTGCGCTCGGCCTTGGCCTGCCAGCTTGCGAGCGCCTTCACGGCGGGCTCGGCGACGCGTTTGCCGTCGCAGTTGCGCAGCAGTGATTCGAGGACGAGACGGATGGAGACCGGAAGCCGCGAGACCTTGTAGCCAGCCTGCTCGAGGGCGGGTACCGAGTAGTAGCGGTGCGAGGCGCCGGCGGCGGCGAAGGTCTGGAGCGTGTTGAGAGGATTGGGCAGATCGCTCATGAAAACGGTGGTAGAACGGATGGGACGATAAAGACGGCCGGCAGCGGGTAGCGTGCCGGCCGCACGGAAGATTGTCGGATTCGTTTACTTCGCCAGCGCGGCTTTGACGGCCTCGAAGTTGGGTAGATCCTTCGGGGTGGCGGTCTGCTCGGCGTACTTGATCACGCCATCCTTGCCGACAACGAACGCCGCGCGGGCCGAGGTGTCGCCCACGCCGGCGAGATTCGGGAAACGGACACCGTAGGCATCGGTCACGGTCTTGTTGAGGTCGGAGACCAGCGTGAGCTTGATGAAGTTTTTCTGGGCCCACGCTTCCTGCGCGAACGGGCTGTCGACACTGATCGCGATCACGTCGGCGCCGAGCTTCTCGTAGTCGCCCAGGCCGCCGCTCTGGTCGCACATCTCCTGGGTGCAGACGCCGGTGAACGCCAACGGGAAGAACAGCAGCACGGTCTGCTTCTTGCCGAAATTATCGCTGAGCTTCACGTCCTTCAGGCCTTCGGCCGTCTTGGACTTGAGGGTGAAATCGGGAGCTTTCGAACCGACTGCGAGTGGCATGGTGGTAGAGGATGCGGAGTTGGTTTTCTTGAGTGAATTTCCGGCGCTAAGCCCCGGAAACTGGAGCCGGCACCGTAGCCAGCCCGCCGAGCGCGACACAAACCAAAATTCCCCTTGTCCGCGCCCCCCGCCGCCGCGACCATCCGCGCCCTTTTCCCATGAATATCCTCGAAGACCTGCGCGCCCGCGGACTGGTGGCCGATTGCACCGACTGGGACGGCCTCTCGGCCCGTCTCGCCCAGAAGCCCGCGTCGCTCTACTGCGGCTTCGATCCCACCGGCGACAGCCTCCACGTGGGCCACCTCATGGGTCAGGTCACGATGCGGCGCTTCCAGCTCGCCGGCCATCACCCCATCGCTCTCGCCGGCGGCGCCACCGGCATGATTGGCGATCCGTCCGGCAAATCCGCCGAACGCAACCTGCTCACCCGCGAGCAGCTCGCCCACAACGTCTCCTGCATCAAGCGCCAGCTCTCCCGCCTGCTCGACTTCGACTGCGCCGGCAACCCCGCCCGCCTCGTCGACAACGCCGACTGGACCGTCCCCTTCACCTTCCTCGATTTCCTGCGCGACATCGGAAAGCACTTTTCGATCAACATGATGATCGCCAAGGACAGCGTGCGCTCGCGCATGGAGGGCGACAACGGCATCTCCTACACCGAGTTCAGCTACATGCTGCTCCAGGCGCACGATTTCTACCACCTGCGCCGCACCTGCGATTGCGAACTGCAGATCGGCGGCTCCGACCAGTGGGGCAACATCACCGCCGGCACCGACCTCATCCGCAAGAAGCTCGGCGTGCCCGCCTGGGGCCTCACCTTCCCGCTCATCACCAAGAGCGACGGCACCAAGTTCGGCAAAACCGAGGGCGGCGCCGTCTGGCTCGACCCGCAGAAGACCAGCCCGTATCGTTTCTACCAGTTCTTCGTGAACACCGAGGACGCCATGGTCGTCCAATACCTCAATAAGTTCACGCTGCTCCCGCTCGACCAGATCGCCGCACTCGCCGCCGAGTTCGCCGCCAACCCCGGCGCGCGCACCGCCCAGAAGGCGCTCGCCCGCGAGGTCACCGCGCTCGTCCACGGCCAGTCCGCAGCCGACGACGCCATCCGCGCCAGCGAGATCATGTTCGGCGGCGGCCTCGAAGGGATCACCGAGGCCCTCTTCAACGACGTGGTCGGCGAGATCCCCACCAAGCCCATCGAGAAGCTGAAACTCGAGGCCTCCGGCACCGCGCTCACCGAAGCGCTCGTCCTCGCCGGCCTCGCGCAGTCGAAGGGCCAGGCCCGCAAGGACATCGAAGCCGGCGGCATCTACGTGAACAACGTCCGCGTGACCGATGTCGCCCGCGGTGTAACCACCGTTGACCTACTCTTCGGCAAGCACGTCCTGCTCCGCAAGGGCAAGCGCAGCTACGCCGTCCTCAGCGCCCGGTGAGCATTCTCCAGGAGCGCAATAAGCGCCTCGCCCGCCCCCTCATCGCCGGCGACCTGCAGGACCACTCCACCCTCACCTGCCGCGTCAAATACGACGAGCTGGAACTGAAGGCCTGATGCCTCCCCGTAGCTGGACGGCACAGCCGTTCAGTCTGTCGGAGCCTGCTTGCCGGCGATCCCTTCCCCGGAACGCCGAGCTCCAGCTCGGCCCTCCAGACCATTGCAACGCAAAGTGCGCAGAGATCACAAAGACCAGTCACGAGCCCCACGCCTGCGGTAGGGTCGCCGCTCGCCGGCGGACCGCTCCGTGTAGCGAAGGCCGCCAAGGCCTTCATCCCATATCTCCGTGTCCTCTGTGCCCTGATCCGACTGCGTCGGCTGTCGCCGGCATTCCTTCTCTTCTTCCTCCTGTCATCCGTCGTCCGCTATCTTGTCATCGGTCGTCCGCTCGCCGCGCCTCTGCGCCTCCGCGCGCGCCTTTACGGTTCAGTGTCATCAGTGTCCATCAGTGGTTCCACTCCGCCGTCGCCGTCGGCTCCTGTCTTCTCTTTCGCCTCAGTGCCCTCCTCCCGTTCCGTGATCTCCGTGACCAGATCCGTCAGACAGAATCGGCCGCAGAGGACTCATAGGATCGATCCGGTCGGCGGGTGGCACTGCCGCAACGTTGCGCCGTGCTGCCCCCTGAGGCCGTGCCTTATCTTCCACTACCGTGGCCACCGCAGCGCTACCCCTCAGCACGGCCCGGCCAGGTCGTAGGCGAAGGCCGGAGGCAGGTTCGCCCACACCACCGGGCTCACGCGCACCCGCGAGAAACTGCTGCGCAGCTCCTCGTGGAACTCCCGGATCTTCGGGTGCCAGGTCGCATGCACGTAACCAAAACCACACAACCGGCCGTCCGGTTTCAGCGACGCCAGGATCTCGGCCTTGATGCGCTCGCGCACCGGTCGCGGCATGCTGGCCCACGGCAGGCCGCTCACGATCACGTCCGCGCCGCGGCAGCCGTGACGCCGCAGGATCGCCCGCAGATTCTCCGCCGAATCGTGACAAACCATCGCCGAAGGAAATCTCTGGGTAAGCAGCTCCGCGTGCTGCGCGTCGACCTCGACCACGATCACGCGGGCCCGTGGATTCACGTGATCGAGAATCTCCCGCGTGATCGCCCCGGTTCCCGCGCCCAGCTCAACCACCGTGGAAACGTCCCGCAGCGCCGAGTAGCGCAGGACCTCGCGCGCCAGCCGCTCCGAACTCGGTGCCACCGCGCCCACCGCCCGCGGCCTGCGCAGGAAGCCCGCGATGAATTTCAGGTGGTCGCGCATCTGGCCCGGATTCCACTTCGGCGTGGTCCCCAAGTCGATGCGAAAGACGCGCGGCACGCCATCGTGACACCGGCCTCACAGGCGGCCTGAATCGTCGTCAGCTAGTCGAGCGTCGAGAGCCGGAGTGCCCAGCGAGACACCGGGCAAACCAGCGCACTGGATCAACCCACCGACGGTTTGGCGCACGTCCCTCGTCTCCTCGGAAACGGCTACGCGAGCGGCCGGTACCCTTTCGGGAACAGCGGCACGTTCTCGAAGTGCCGCAGGGCCGTCCGCGCGCCGTCGACATGCTCCACCTCGACGATGTCGAAACGGACCGTCAGCGGTTTCTCCGCCAGCTGCGCGACATACGCCCGGCATGCGCGCAGCAGCGCCTTCTTCTTGCGGCGGTTCACCGCGTGGTAGCCGGCCACCTGCGAGTGGGCCGCGCGCGTCTTCACCTCCACGAACACCAGCGCCTCGCCGTCGCGGCAGACGAGGTCGAGCTCGTCCCGCCCGTGTCGCCAGTTTTTGCGAACGACGACCATCCCCTTCTTCTCGCGCAGGTACGCGGCGGCGGCCCGCTCGCCCATCCCACCAACCGCGTCCGTGGCGGAGGCGTCGGCCCGCCCCCACCGGCCCAGCAGTTCCTGCAACCATTCCCGCAGCATGGTTTCCGGATACGACCGAACCGGCGCCGGGACAATGCCCGAAACGACCTCCGCCCGCCCGCCGGGTCGCCAACTCCGCCCGCCACTCGACGGCGCGCCATTTCCCGCTACGGTGCCGTACCCCGCCCCGCCCATGAGCACTGACTCCAACGGCGCGCCCGCGCCCAAGACCTACCGATCCCCCTTCGAGAACTGGATCAGCCTCTCCGGCATGATCGTCGCTGCCGGCAGCTTCTTCGCCTTCGTCTTCCTCTTCGCCATCCAGGCGCTCACCGGCGATCGCAACCAGTACCTCGGCATCCTCACCTTCGTCGTCGCGCCGCTTTTCCTCATCACCGGCCTGCTCGGGATCCTGATCGGCTGGCTGATCCATCGCCGGCGCCTCGCCCGCACCGATCCCGATGCCCCGCGCGCCCTGCTCACCGTCGACCTCTCCCGCCCGCGGGACCGCCGCAACTTCGCGCTCTTCCTCTCCGGCGCGTTCCTCTTCCTGTTGCTCACCGCGTTCGGCAGCTACGAGACGTTCCACTACTCGGAGTCCGTCGAGTTCTGCGGCACCCTCTGCCACACCGTGATGGAGCCCGAGTATGCCACCTACCAGCGCGGCGAACACGCCCGCGTCGCCTGCGTGCAATGCCATGTGGGCGGCGGCGCCGGCTACTACCTGAAGTCGAAGATCAACGGCGCCTACCAGCTGTACTCGCTCGCCTTCGACAAGTACAACCGGCCCATCCCCACGCCGATTCACGGCCTGCGCCCGGCGCAGGACACGTGCGAGAAATGCCACTGGCCCGAGCGCTTCACCGGCAGTTTGGAGCGCCGCTACGAACACCTGCTCTCCGACAAGGACAACACGCCCTACGCCATCCGCCTCCTGCTCGATGTCGGCGGCGCCAACGCCTCGCATGGCCCCATCGGGGGCATTCACTGGCACATGAGCAAGGAGCACAAGGTCGAGTACTACGCCGACGACCCCCAGCGCCAAAACATCCTCTGGGTCCGCACCTCGCTGCCCGACGGCACCGGTCGTACCTACCGCAAGGGCGACTTCAAGGACGACCCACCCACCGCCCAGATCCGCACGATGGACTGCGTGGATTGTCACACCCGCCCCGCGCACAACTTCCGCGCGCCGAACGACGCACTGGAGCGCGCCATCAAGGCCGCCGCACTCGACCTCGCCGCGTTGCCTCTGTTCAAGCGCCACGCCGTGGACGCCCTCACGGCCGAATACGCCACCGTCGCCGAGGCCGAGACCAAGATCGCCGCCGCCTTGCGCGAGAAGTACCCGGCCGCCAAGACCGACGCCGCCATCGCGCTGGTTCAGACGGTCTATCGCGAGAATTTCTTCCCGCTGATGAAGACGAGCTGGAAGGCCTACCCCGACAACATCGGCCACAAGAACTGGCCGGGCTGCTTCCGCTGCCACAACGACGAGCTGCTCGCCGGCGCCGCCAAACCGCGCATCACGCAGAACGACTGCAACTCCTGCCACGTCATCCTCGCGCAGGGCCGCGGCGCGCAACTCCACCAGCTCGCGCCCGACGGCTACGAGTTCGCCCACCCCGACGGCGAGGTGAGCGGCATGTATTGTTCCGACTGTCACAACGGCGCCAACCAGTAGCGATTGTCGGCACCACCGAGCAACGGTCCGGGGCGGGCGCCCGAGTGCGCTTCGCCCGTGTCACGCCCCTCCCTCGCCGCGGTGACCGGTCCGCGCTGCCGTTCGTCGGCTGAAGTCCGGGCTGCGGCGCCGAGCCAAGGGCCGTGTCGGGCCTCGGCTCGAGGTTAGTTTTTCAGTTCAGGCCACCAGACCCGCACCCTCGTCGAAGCCGAGCATGAGGTTCATACACTGCACCGCGGCGCCGGACGCGCCCTTGCCGAGGTTGTCGAGGCGCGCGATCACAAGGATCTGCTCCTCGTGGCCGAAGACGGAGAGGTCGCAACGGTTGGTGCCGTTGCAGGCGAGCGTGCGGTAGAAGCCCTCGTCGACCTCGGTCGACGGATTCACCTCGGCCGCCACGCGCACGAACTTCTCGCCGGCGTAGGCCTCACGCAGCGCGGCCGCGATCTCCTTCGCGCCAACGGGCTTCGCGAGCAGGCGCCGCTCGAACGCGATGCACACCGCCATGCCGCGGTAGAAGTCGCCGATGATCGGCACGAAGACCGGGTTCTGCGCAAGCCCGCTCACGGCCTTCATCTCCGGCAAATGCTTGTGCGCAAGCCCGAGCGCGTACGGGCGCGGGGCGACACGTTGGTCCTGCGTCGACTCCTTGCCCTGCCGCGCCGCAACATCGGCGGCGTTCTCGGCATAGCTCGCGATGAGCTTCTTGCCGCCGCCGCTGAAGCCGGTGAGCGAGGTGCAGACAATCGGATACGTCGGCGGCACAATGCCCGCCTCGACGAGCGGCGAGACGATGAGGTTGAAACCGGAAGCGTGGCAGCCGGGCACGGCAACCTTCTTCGCCGCCTTCACCGCGGCGCGCTGCTTACCCTGGTGCAACTCCGGCAGGCCGTAGACCCAGTCGGGGTTGGTGCGGTGCGCGGTGCTCGCATCGAGGAACCGGACGTTCGGGCAATCGGCAGCGAGGGCGACGGCCTCCTTCGAGGCGACGTCGGGCAGGCAGAGGAAGACGATGTCGGCCGCGGCGATCATCGCCTTGCGGGCCGCCGGATCCTTGCGCTGGGCCGGGTCGATCGCGATCACCTCGACGTCGGTGCGGTTCGCAAGCCGCTCGTTGATTTCGAGACCGGTGGTGCCTTCGGAGCCGTCGACAAAGATCTTGGGTTTCATGCGATGGAAAGTGGTTGATTGAGAGGTCGACACTGCGCCGGCAACCGCGGCGTGCGTCAACACCACTAACGGCGCATCGGCCGGTCCGTTTCCATCGCGGAAACTGATCTTCCGCCCGCCGCCGTCTTCTATCCCGCCGGCCGGCGACTCCGCATTGGGCGTTCGGGGCGAGAAGGCTATTGTACCGCGCATGCGCCGAACCGCGGCACGCCGGTGTGGTTCCCGCGCCGGCCCAGCGGGGCCGGGAGAGAGCCGGCGCTCGCACGCCGCACCGCCGAGGTCCGGATTACTCCCAAGCCCGTCGGTGGAACCACGCAACCCGGCCCGCCGCGCCCCGCCAGTCGATCGGTTCGTCGCGTGGCGCAGGCGGTAGGCTCCCCAGCGCGCCCACGCCCCCCCGGCCCGCCCGCCTCCCGTTCTTTCTCCCCCACCCAATACCACTCAGCCATGAAAACGACGATCCTCCTGATCCTCGCGGCCGCCTCGACCGGCCTAGTTTTCGCCCAGACCGCCCCGAAGCCCGACACCAACTCGGTCGAAAACCAGCCATTGGAGCGATGGCTCGGCGACTGGACCTACGAGAGCAACGCCCAGAGGTCACCACTCGGTGCAGGCGGCACCATTCAAGGCAACTGCTCGGTGCAGCCGATCCTCGCCGGGAAGTTCATCCAGTTTCACGGCAAGGAGCGCGGCCCTGAGGGCAATCTCCAGTGGATCGAGACCGACGGCTTCGACCCCGCCCGCGGGTGCTATTTCTGGAGCTCCTTCGCCAGTGACGGCTCCGTAATCGACGCCACCTATACCTTCGACGGCCCGCGCGTGGCCGTGACCGGCTCGCTCCTCGCTGGCGACAAACGCTACAAGCTGCGCGGCCTGGTGACCTTCGCCGACGACTTCCAGAGCCTCACCGACCGCCGCGAGATCTCGACCGACGGCGTCAACTGGACGCTGCTCAGCGAAAGCCGCGCCGCCAAAGTGATGACGGCGCTCGCCGCTCCCGACACCCCCGAACAGGAGGTGCTCGCCCTGGAGCGCGCCTGGGCCGCTGCCTACCTCGCCGCCGACGTGAAGACGCTCGACCGCCTCGAGGCTCCCGAATGGATCTGCACCTCCGACAAGGGCGAAGTCTTCCGCAAGGCCGACGACCTGCGCGCGGTCGGTGACGGTTCGTACAAGGCCACCGTCTTCGAGATGTCCGATCTTGCGGTCCAGGTCTACGGGGACACGGCCGTCGTGACCGGGCGCCAGACCGAGGAGGCGACCTACAAAGGCGAAGATGCGAGCGCCGTCTACCGCATCACCGATGTTTGGCTACGCCGCGACGGCCGCTGGCAGGCGATCGCCAGCCACCTCTCGCGCGAAGCGAAGCCGTAGCCGCGCGCGCGCGGAGCGGCTCCGCCCTCCGGGCGCAGCCGCGCGCAGCCACTCCGCATGCAGGATCGCACTCATCACCGGACCGTGTCGGCTCGTGGCCGGAGCCGATGCGACCTGCCGCCTCTCCGACAAGCTACGAGTGGGACGCGGCGACCCGACGGCAACCGACAATGTCCCTGTCGCCAACGGAAACTCGGGGTCTTGCCGCCCGATTGGTTCAGCTCGGGCACGCGCCCCGAGGCCCGAACTCCACGCCGAGCACGCAGATGTCGTCGGCGAAGCCGGTGGCCGTCGCAGTGGAGCCAAACTCCTTCACGGCCGATAGGACCGAATCGAGCAGCAGCGGCGTGGCGAGGTTGGCGCGCGCTCCAATCGCGGTCTGCAACCGTTCCGGACCGAACTCCTCACCACTCGCGTCGGCGGCCTCGTAGAGCCCGTCGGTGAACACGAATACGCGGTCGCCCGGCTTGAGCTGGACCGTGGCCGCCTCGTACACCTCGTCGGGCATCATGCCCAACGCCGGACCGGACCCGAACGCGCCCACGCCGAGCGACTCCACCGCCCCCGCCTTGCGCAGCAGCAACGGCGAGGGATGACCGGCGTTGGCGAACTTCATCTCGCCGCGCGACACGTCGACCACCAGATAGACCGCGGTCACGAACACCAGGTCGCCGGCGCGCTCCAGCATGCCCTGCAAGCCGCGATTGAGCTCGGTGAGGAACCGCTCCGGGTTACCCGCCAGCCCTCGATGCTCGCGCACCAACCCATGGATGAGCGCCGCGACCAGCGCCGCGCGCACGCCGTGCCCCATCACATCGCACAGCAGCACCGCGGCCGACATCGGCACCACCGGCAGCACCGCGAAGAAATCTCCCGCCACGGCGCTGCTCGGAATCCAGCGATGGCAGAAACGCACGAGACTGTGCTCCGCCGACACGCCGGACGGCGCCACCGGGTATTGATTCGGCAACAGCGCCGCCTGCACCTGCCGCGCCATCGCGAGATCGGCCTCCATCTGCGAATTCTTCAGGCGCAACTCGGCCGCCGACTCCGCCAGCCGGTCCTCCAGTTGCCGCCGGTCGAGCGCGGTGAGGATCGCCCGCCGCAGGTCAGCCAAGTGGAGCCCTGATTTCACCAGGTAGTCGCGCGCGCCGCGTTTCATCGCCTCCACCGCGACCTGCTCGTTGCCGCTGCCGGTGAGCATGATGACCGTCGGTCGCACCGCCGCCGGCAGCTTCGCCAACTCGTCGAGCACCGCCAGGCCGTCCATGTCGGCCAGATGGTAGTCGAGCAACATGAGGTGCCAGGCGCCGCTCGCGGCCTGGGCGACCGCTTCCTTGCCGGAGCCGACCCACTTCGCCGCGCAACGCACCCCCTCCCCGATGTTGCGGAACAATCCCTGCAACACGACCCCGACCATCGGGTCGGCATCGACGATCAGAACAGGGATCGGGGCAATCGGCATCGGAGCGCTTGGGGCGTTCCCCTTTCATCGGCGAAACCCGCCCCCGATTAAGCCCCATCCCTCCCAACTCCTGCTCGTCCTCCTCCTCCGAGGCATCCAGCCCGAGAAAGAGCACGAGGACGGGGACGAGGCCGCTATCCACGGTCCGCAACTCACCGGGCTCCGACCACCACCGTCGACCACCTCCGTCGACCGTCCGTCGTCACCGGTCTCCGTCCATTCCCGCCTTGCCGGCCCGCACCGGGTTCGCCTGCATTCCCGCCGTGGTCGCGCCCATCCCCGATACCGATTATCGCATCAAGCTGCAGGTCTTCGAAGGCCCGCTCGACCTGCTGCTGTTCCTGATCCGCAAGAACGAGCTCGATATCTACGACATCCCGATCGAGCAGGTGACCAAACAGTACCTCGAGGCGCTCTACGCCATGGGCGAGCTCAAGCTGGAGTTGGCCGGAGAGTTCTTCGTGATGGCGGCGACGCTGATGGAGATCAAAAGCCGGATGCTCCTGCCCAAGCACCAGCAGGCGGTCGATCCCGAGGCTACCGAGGACGAGGAGCTCGATCCGCGCTGGGAACTCGTCCATCAGCTCATTCAGTACAAGAAGTTCAAGGACGCCGCCTCCGGTATCGCGGAGATGATCGGCACCCGCCAGGCGATGCTCGAACGCGCGCAGGTCCAGCAGAACCTCGCCGCCCAAGACCGCCCCCTGCGCCCCTCCGACCGCATCGAACTCTGGAACGCGTTCAACCAGGTCCTCCGCCGCCTCGCCGAGAAGCTCGTCGTGGGCGACATCAAGGACGACAACCTCACCGTCGTCGACCAGATGGAGATGATCCTCAAGCGCATCGCCTTCGAGCCGCGCTTCACCTTCTCCTCGCTGCTCCCCGGCAAGACCTCGCTGCGCAACCTCGTCGCCACCTTCATCGCGGTGCTCGAACTCACGCGCATGCACAAGATCCGCGTCCAGCAGGACAAGCACTTCGAGGATATCTTCGTCGAGCGCCGCGATCCCGAACCGTCACCCGCGGCCGCCGGCGAACTGCCATTCGACACCGCCACTCCGCCGGTTGAGAACGCGCACGCCTCAACCACCACACCACTCGTCGCGGACAATACCACCGCCGAAGCACCCGCTCCGACCCCGACCGCAGCAGAAGTCCCACCGGTCACCGACGACCGTCCACCGACGACCGACGACCGACCACCAACCACCGTCGACTCGTCCGCACCGGCCGCCGAAGACAGCCCACCGACCACCGAAACCCTGCCCACGTGAAAAAGCCGAAGCCCGACCCCGCCCACCTTCTCGGTCTCGGCCTCGATCATCACGACGGCCACAAGCGCATCACCCAAGGCGAGCAGTTCACGCTCGTCGGCGGCTCGCAGGAAACGCACGAACGCATGACCGAGACCGTCGTGAAGACGTTCGAGGACCTGAAACACCGCGGCAAAGACCTCCGCGAGGTGGAGGCCAGGGAACTGCGCGACATCATCCAGAAGAATACGCCGCGGGAGTAGCGCCGGCGCGCGGCGCGCCGGATCCTCGTTTCAAGCCGCCTCGCTGCACGCCCGCTCCGGCGCGTCGGATCACGCCACCCCCTACCGCAGCGGACCGAACAGTTTCTCCAGCACATCGAGCAGGTCCTTGCCGGGCGCTTGGTTGGCGCCGCGGCCACGCAGCAACGAGATCGCCCGATGGTTCACGACCTCGTCGCGATTCACCTCGAGGATCCGCACGGTGCCAACGCGCTGGCCGACGAGTTCCACGGCACTGAGCGGGCGCAAGGCGAGCGGCATCCCGGTCCAGGTGCAGTCGACCTCCCAGCCCGCGACCAACGATCCCGGCGGCAGCTCGCCCTTCACCAACGAAGGATAGCGCAGCGCGAAGTCCGGCGTTCGAGCCACGGATACACGCACCTTCACCGCGACCGGCAAGGTCGCGAGGTACTCGCCGACATCGTCGACCTTCTTTGCACGGAAGCGGTCGAAAAAGTCGCGCGGATCGAAACCCAGCAGGTTCATCCCGTTCCACCGGCCATGCAGATTCGGGCTGCCGAACTTCTGCCGGTCGTACCACGGTTGGAAATTTTGCGTGGCCACCAGCCCCATCTCGAAGTGCAGATGGGCACGGTCGCGCGGGATCGTGTAGCCGCCGGCGCTGCGTCCCATGACACCGATTACCTCGCCGCGCTTCACCTCGTCGCCCGGCTTCAACCCCGCCCGAACCGAACCCAGATGGGCGTAGAGCGAGTAGAACGCCGGTGTCGCTTTCGGGTGCTCGATCACGACGTAGCGCCCGTAGCTGCTTTGGCCGGCCTTCGTCGCCACATGCCGCACCACGCCCTCCATCGTCGCATAGATCTCGTCGGTCGCCTCGCCGCGGTCGCGCGCACAGATGGGCAGCAGATCGATCCCTTCGTGGAACTGGTAGCCGCCGCTGCGCACGCATCCGAACAGGCCCGACTGCGGATCGCCGGAAACGGTCGGCTGGATGTACGCCTCGATCGGTTTGTCCTCGAGATACGCGGTGTTCGGCGTGGGCCACGCCATCTGGAGCCGCGCCGACAACGGCGCCGCAGCCAGTGCACCAAGAGCGAGAATGACGAGCGTCCGTTTCACGCGCGCCGACACAAGGAACCGGCCCCCGCCCCGTCAAGCGGTGACGGCCGTCGATCACCGCATCGCCTCGCCGCTACCGCTTCTGCTCCCGCCGCTGCTGCGCCCGCCACGCCAGCCGCGTGAGCAGGTGCGTGGAGACCGGGATCGTGAGGAACATGAAGAACACCACCAGCAGCACCTTCAGCCCGAAGCCGCCGGCGCCGAGCTGCAGCCACAGGCCGGCCAGCATGGAGTTGATGCCGAGCGTGAAGGCCTTCCCGAGCGCGTGCGACCGGCAGAACACGTCCGGCAGCCGAAAGAGGCCCACCGCCGCCACCGCCACGAAGAACAGCCCGAAGCCGAGCAGGCCGAGACCGAACCACTCACTCATCGCGCACCTCCTCGTCCTCGCGCTCCGCCGTCTCCGGCTGCGAGAGGTAGAAATAGAACGCCACCGTCGTCAGGAACCCGAGACTGGCGATCACCACGATGAGCTCGGCGAAGAGGGTCGTCT
>JAEXPQ010000192.1 GCA_023446735.1 Verrucomicrobiota bacterium | reverse complement strand
GCCGTCGGCCGCGGCCTCGAGCAGGCCGCGCTCGCCCGCGAGCATGCGCAGCGCGATCCAGTCGCGTTGCGGCAGCCCGGGGAACGCCGCCGAAAGTTTCGCCGCGACCGCCACGATCGCCTTCTCCAGCTCCGGCAACGCCAGCCGCAGCGAAGGCGGCCGGCACTTCGTCTCGCCGAGCGCCACCTGCGCCACCGCCTCCAGCAGCTCGGGCAGGCCCTCGCCCTGCCGCGCCGCACACGGCACCACCGGCACGCCGAGTTCGCGGGCGAGCTGGCGCGCGTCGATTTCCAGGCGATGCGCGCGCGCCTCGTCGATGAGGTTGAGCGCCACCACCACGCGGTCGGAGATCTGCAGGACCTGCAGCAGCAGGTTCAGGTTGCGCTCCAGCGCCGTGGCGTCGACGACGACCACCGTCACATCGGGCCGGCCGAAGAGGATGAAGTTGCGCGTGACCTCCTCGTCGGCCGAGGCGCTGAGAAGCGAATACGTGCCGGGCAGATCGACGAGCCGGTAGCGTTTGTCGCGGAAGGCGAACGCGCCCTCGGCGCGCGCGATGGTCTTGCCCGGCCAGTTGCCGGTGTGCTGCCGCAGGCCGGTCAGCGCGTTGAAGACGGTGCTCTTGCCCGTGTTCGGGTTGCCCGCGAGCGCGACCACGAAGTCCGCCTCGCCAGACTGGACGCCGAGCCGCTTCAACGCCGTGCGGCGCGACGGGCACACCTCGCACGCGGGCGAGAGTTTGGGCGCCGACTCGGGAGTGTTGGCAGTGCTGCTCATGACTTCGCCTCCGCCTCGATGAGGACCTGCTCGGTCTGCTCGCGGCGCAGCGCCACGAGCGTGCCGCGCACGCGAAACGCGATCGGGCTGCGCAATGCCGCGGTGAACTCGCGCCCGATCCGCGTGCCGGGCACGAGCCCGAGGTCGAGCAGACGTTGCCGCGCCCGCCCGCGGATCACCGGCGACAGTCCCGCGATCACCGCAATGCCGCCCGGCGGCAGATCCGCGAGGCGGCGACGGGGGACGCCGGTGCGCTCTGCGGCGGTCGGAGCCACGTGCACGAGTTCCGCCTCCGCCGGGCTGAGCGCCAGCCAACGGCCGTCGACCTCGAGTTCCACGCGGTCCGGGTGCCGCCGCAGGGCCTGCACCACCAGCCCCGGCGCCAGGCCGGCGCGATGGACCGCCGCGTAGAGCGCCGCCGGCTCGTCCTCAAGGTGGACGATCATCGCCGGCTCCGCCTCCGGCCAGTCGAGCAGCGTGGGCGCGGTCTCGGTCGAGAAATTGCCGTCGCGGTCGGGGATCGGATCGCCGTGCGGGTCGAAACGCGGGTTGCCGAGATGATCGGCCAAGGTGTTCGCCTCGGCGGGCGAGAGTGTGTGCTCGGCGCGGTCGGCGCGCGCGTGCCACTTCTCCGGCGCCAACCCCGACTCGCGGGCGAAGCGCGTCTCGAGCAGGCGATGCGAACGCAGCAGATGCCGTCCCCGCGTGCGCCCGGCCGTGGTGAGTTCGTGGTGGGAGCCGGCGCGCACCACCCAGCCGTCACGGGCGAGCTGCTCGATGGCGCGCGCCAAGCGCTCGCGGGGCACCTCGAGCAGGCCGGCCATCGACTCCAAATCGTCGGTACGCCCCTGCGCCTCGCGCTCGGCCAGGCGCTTGAGCACATCGTCGCCCAAGGCGTCGGGCACGTGGTTCGGCAAATTTGTAGCGGCGGCCATATCGTGTAGCTAGTGCTACATTTTTCCGATTGGTCAAGCGCCGTTCGTCTGTTCTAGTTTGCGGCATGCCCGCCGCACCCCGTTCCGCCCGCGCCACGACCGCGCGGGCGAAAGTCCGCCCCAGCCCGACCGTCGAAGCCCTGCGCCAGACGCGCGCCGCGCACGCCAACGAGCTGGCGGAGGACTACGTGGAGGCGATCGCGGCGCTGGCGGCGCGCTGCGGCGAGGCGCGGCTGGTCGATCTCGCGCGGGAGCTCGGCGTGACGCACGTGACCGTGCACCGCGCGATCCTGCGACTGGCCCGCGCCGGGCTCGTCACGAGCGAGCCGTACCGGGCGATCTTTCTCACCGACAAGGGCCGCGAACTCGCCGAGGCCTGCCGCACCCGCCACGAGACGGTGTTCGCGTTCCTCCGCAGCCTCGGCGTGCCCGAGGCGGTGGCCCGCCGCGACGCCGAGGGCATCGAGCATCACGTGAGCCCCGAGACGCTCGCCGCCTTCGCCCGCGGGCTGGCCCGGCGGGCCTGAGGCGCGGCCAGCCGCGTTGGTGTAACTGTCGGTCGGCGTGCTGGCGCGAAGCGCGAACACGTTCGCCGCCCTACGCGGTAATCGGATCGTTGCAGCCTCAGTTGTCCCCGTAGCCGCCGGAGGGCGGGCCGGGAACGAAGAAACCGGACTTGGACCCGGCGCCGACGGCCTCGGCCAGCTCCGCCTCGGCGGTCTCGTCGGGCAACTCCTCGAGCGGTGCGAAGCGCTCGGAGTTGAAGCCGAGTTCCTGCTGCCCTTTGTGGAGCGGGTCCGGCGGATTCACCAACTCCACGAGCAGGAGGCCCACCGTCGCCGAATCGCCCGCCTTCACGACCTTCTCCCGCCCCAGAAACACATCGCGCACCGTGTAGGTCACGCCCTTGACCGGGAGCTGCTTGTAGATCGCGCGCACGATCGCCGGGAACCCGTCGTTGATGCAGACAACTTTCTGGCCCTTCATCATAGGGGGAGACGGTCCGCGCGCTCCGGCGAAACCTCAACCAGTTTTCGCGGCATCCAGCGCCTCGGCGAGCGCCCCGATGATCTCGTCCACCGGCTCCAGGCCGACAGAGAGGCGCAACAGCTCGGGATTGATCCCGGCCGCGGCCAGCTGCGCACGACCCTCCGGGGCGGACACAAGATCGTAGTGCGCGAGGTACATGAACGGACACAGCAGCGAGCTGCGGATCCCGAAACTCGGTCCCTTCGGCAAGCGCACCGCATCGTAGACGCGCGGCAGCAACCCCTCGGCCAGCTCAAACGTCACCATGCTGCCCACGGCGCCCGGCGCCCGGGCCACGCGCAGGAAGTTATCCCGGGAACCGGCGGAGAGCGCCCAATGCACGCGGACCACCTCGGGCCGCGAGAGGAGAAAGTCGACCACCCGCGGCGTGGCGGCGTGGATGCCCGCGAGGACGTGTTCGACCTCGCGGATCTCGCAGGCCAGCCGCGCCAGATCGCGGCGGTAGGGGGCGAAGACGCGCGCGCCCAGCTCCGCGCGCAGGGCCCCGGCGTCGCCGCCGTCCGGATTCACCGCCACCACCCCGGCGAGCAGGTCGCCGTCCGCGGCCGCGTACTTGGTCAGGCTGGCGAGGGCGAGGTCGGCGTACGGCAGCAGGTCGACGCACCACGGCGACGCGATGCTGGCGTCGAGCAGGAGCCGGGCGCCGTGCTCGCGGGCGAGCGCGGCCAGCGCCGGCACGTCGGCGCATTGCACGAGCGGGTTCGTGGGCACCTCGGTGACGATGCCCGCCACCCGGCCGCGGTGCTCCGCCAGCGCCCGCCGCACCGAGTCCAGATCGTGAACACAGGGAACGACGACCCGGTCCACCGCCGGGTCGGCCGTGAATTTTTGCAGGATGGCGATGGTGTCGAGATAGAGCCACCCGAGCTGGATCCAGACCGTGCGGCCGCGGGGTGCCTGCACGGCGTTCACGGCCGCGAAGGCGGAGTGGACCGCGTTCATGCCGTTGGCCGTCACGAAGAGGTCCTCGTCGCGCGCGCCCGTGAATGCCCGCCGCAGCTCGCGTCCCACCGCGCCGGGCGCGTCGCCCGCGACGGTCTCCTCGGGCGCCGGCGACGGCACAAGCCCGGCGGCCGCGAGCAGGTCCTCCGCCTGGCGCGCCGAGACGAAGCCGCCGCTGTGCTGAAGAAAGGCCTTCGCGCGCGCGTTGCGGGCCGGCTCGCAGGCGAAGGCCACGCCGGTCAGCGCGCCCTCGGCCACCACTTGCGCATCGCCGCCCAGCCAGACACGGAGCTGCTCGGCCAGCGCGGGCGTGCCGGCCAGCCAGACGGACCGGCCCTCCAGGCCCTGCCGCCGGGCGAACTCCTGCGTGAGCATGCGCACGAACGGATGCACGACGAAACGCGGATAGCCCGTGGGGATCCGCCGGATCACCGCCGGATCCTTCTTCTCGTATCCAATCAGGTCAGCCATCGTGGGCAGGCTGACCGAGACCGCATGCGGGCGGTTCGGGATGGCGTGACCGAGAGGAATGGGCCGGAGGCTGGACATTCGCGGAACGCGGGCGAGGAAGCGGGGCCGCCCGCCGGACGCCAGCCAATTCGCGCGGGCGCGCCGCCCCGCGGCGCCCGCCACCGGGCGCGACCCGTCGGGCGTTCAGAACAACGCGAGCTGCAGCGGCGCCTCGCGCGACTTCCGCCGGCGCCCCGGCGCGGAGAGCTTGCGGACATGGAACACGAGCCGCGAGACCGTGCGGCCGTCGGGCCGGCGCACCGCCTGCGTCGTGACTTCGGCATCGATCTCCACGGCGTTGCCCGGCGCGATCTCGGGCGGCACCGGGGCCACCGGATCGCCGTCCATCTGGAAGCGCAGGATCGATTCGGAACCGTGGTCGTCGCGAACCCGGGCGGCGAAGCAGATTACCTTCCGCCCCGCGGGTGTGTATCGAGTTTCCGGGACAAATGGAATCCAGCCGGTGAAATGGCAGACATTCATCTCGTATGGGGGTTGTCCCAGTATCGGCGCTCCGCCGGTCTTCTTGAGCCGTTCCGTCGCGCCGCTTGCCTCGGGCGCGGGCGCGGGCAAGCTCGGGATCCATCCCGATGTCCTGGTTCCTCGCGGCGGCTCCGCTCTTCATCGTCCTCGAGCTGGTCCAACTCGTGGCGTGCGAACGCCTGCTGGGCCTCAAGCGGCTGGCGTCCGGCCGGGATCCGCGAAGCACCCCCGTCAAGGAGCCCGTCGCGGCCTTGTGGACGATCCTGCTCTTCGTCTATTGGATCTGGATCGGCCTCGTGCTCGGCGGCCCCGCCGGGCGACTGCAAGCCGTCGCGCTGTTCCTCGTCAGCCTCGGGGGCTTCGTCCTGCGCCGCAACCTGACCCTGAAGTGGATCCTGGTCGTCCTGACCTTCGAAGGGGCCATCCGCATCGGCATGCTGGTCTCGCTCTGCGGCGTGTTCTGGCGCCAGCTGCCGTGAGCCGATCGCCCGGAGCCGCGCCACCCGGGCCCGATCACCGGGAACACCTCGCGGACGCTTCACGCCTCGGCTTTGGCCTTGCGACTCCCGGCCGCTCTGAAGAATAGGCCCGTCTGCGGTTTGATCAGCCCCTCCTCCCGCGCGATGAACCTCACCTCCTCCCCCCGCACACCCAAGTGGCCTTACCTGCTCGGCGACGCCGCTTTGCTCGGGCTCGCCTGCCTGATCGGCGTGTTGTCGCCGTCCCCGATCTCGAGCGTCGCCCTCTCGCTGATCTTCGGCTGCGTCGCGCTCGGCGCCCTTCTTGCCGCGGTGCCCTACCTCCTGGAATTTCTCGCCGCCCAGCAGGCCGAGGGTGCGGCCCTCCAGACCAAGCTGGAGGCGCAGAACAACCGGCTGCACAGCGCCGTCGAGATTCTGGCCTCCACCAGCGGCCAACTGAAAGCGGCCCACGAGGCGGCCGCCCGCGCGGTGCACGCCGCCGACACCCTGCCCTACCGTCTGCAGGAGAAAGTCGCGGAGTTCACCACCCAGATTCAGGAGCACAACGACGAGGAAAAGGCGGCCATGGCAAAGGAGCTCGAGACGCTCCGCGACGCCGAAGGCCAGCGCCTCACCGCCTTGGTCGCGACCATCCAAACCGCCACTAAGGACTTCGCCGCCATCGAGCGCGAAGCCCGCGCCGGACTCGAAGCCGCCCGCCGTGAGGCCACCAACGCCGCCCCCGCCCTCGCTGCCGCCCTCGGTGCCGCGACCACCCGGGCGGAAGCCGCCCTCAACCAGGCCTCCGCGCTCGCCCAACAGTCGATCGCCGCCGCCGAAGCCCGGGCGCGCGAGACCGTAGCCGCCGCCGAGGCGGTCGCCACGCGCCTGCTCGAACGCACCGCCGCGCTCCGCCAAGTCGAACAAGAGCTCGAGGCTTCGTTGCAGCAACGCATCGGCGAGCTCAACGCCTCCGCCCGCGCCATCGAACAAGCCGCTGCGGCGGCCGAACGCGCGCGCCTCGCGACCGCCGACCGGACGCCCTCCCAGTGGGCGGCGGACACCGAGCAAGTGGAACCCGCAGCGGCCGCGGCCACCGCCCCCGCACTGCCCGTCATGCAGCTCACGGCGTTTCCCCGGATGAAACGCGACCTTTCGCCGATGCCCCTTGTGGCCGCACCGCCGCCGCCCGAGAACACGGTCGACCCGACCGCGGACAGCATTCCCGCCGTCACCAGCGCCGCGCCCGAATCGACCGATGCGGCCGCCGAGCCCGGCAATCTCACCGCGGAAGCGGCGCCGAAACGCGAGCCGCGCCGGAAATCCACCTCGCGCAGCCTCGGCGAAGCGGTCCTCCCCGGTTTCGCCGAGCCCGAAATCGTCTACGATGCGGAGCCGACCGCGCAATCCGGACCCGCGAAGACTTCCGACGGCACCACCCGACTGTTCGTCACCGCCTATATCGGCATCGGCAACAAGGTGTTCGTCCGCGGCGAAGGCCCGGGGCTGAGCTGGGAGAAGGGCATCCCGATGGAGTTCGTCTCGATCGGAAAATGGTCATGGCAGACCGCCGACGCCGCGGATCCGATCAAGGTCCAGTTCTTCAAGAACGACGAGCTCGCCGCTCAAGGCGAGGTCATCACGGTGCCGCCGGGCCACCACGTCGAGGCGACCCCGGTCTTCCGCGAGCCCGATCCATTCTGAACGGATACGCCGCCGCCCGGCCAAGTCATCAGCCGCGGATACCGGGCGGACGGACCGTCCCATCGCCCCCACTCGCCGACGCGCCGCCGAGGCCCAGGCGGCACCCGGGGCCCGGCGCCAGCGCCGCTTCCGGCGACGAGACGAGCCGACGCGAGTCGCCAGATTACTTGGACAGCACAACCGGACTCACGCGCCGGCGACCTTTTCCCGATTCCAGCCGCGGTGGCCGATGTCCAGCCAGAGGTTGTAGAGCGCCACGAACGACGGGAACAGGTTCTGCAGGATGCCCACGGAGTCGTTCTTGCCCCAGACGAAGTACGCGAGGGTCATCAAGCTGCCCGCCACGCTCATGTACCAGAAGAGCCGCGGCACCACGACCTTGCCGGCCCGTTTCGCCGCCCACCACTGCACGAACCAGCGGCCGGCGAACATCGTCGCGCCCGTGTAGCCCACGAGCTTCCACGCGGTGATCGTGAGCTGCGTCCCAAAGAGCGAGCCGGTGAACAGTACTTCGTTCATCATCGGCACCTAGCAGCCAGCGGCCCGCGAATCAGGCAAAAACTGGCGCCCGCATACTCGGATCCGCTTTGCGGCCGGCAACCGCCACGAACCGTGCGCCCAACCGGAAGGCTGGCCGCACCGGATGATCGCGGCAGGTATGGCTCGAAAACCAAGAATTCCGCGGCCGCCCGCTGCGCGCGCCTCGCTGCGCCAAACCCGCCGCGGTTCGCCGTTCAGGCCGCCGCGGCGAGCGCGTGCGACGGCGACGCCGAGGTCTCAGAGCGCGGTAACGGCAACTGCCCACCCACCAAGGCGTGGGCGTGGATGGCCCGACCGCACTCGTCGTAGCCGACCCGCGGCAGCCCGATGCGGTCGAAGAACCGAGCCCCGCAGGGCGACCACACCACGCTCAACAACGATAGCGGCTGATGGCCATTAAGGGCCAACCGCCGCTGGAAGGCGACCTCTTCGCGATAGAGCCGCGAGGCCACACCACGGCGGTGCCACTCGGGCCGGACCGCCATCGAGCACAAGTAGAGATGGTAGGGATGCGGTGGCCGGCGGTACGGCACAATCGCCTCGAGCGGGATCATCCCGTCGTGCGCCCGGCCGGCGAGCACCTCGGAGCGGTACTCCTCCGAGATGGGGAGAAATTGATAATACCCCGCGAGTCGACCGTCGGGTTGCCGCGCCAAGCTCAACGATTCCGGGCACCGGGCGAAGCGCTCCGCCCAGTACTCGGTACCGCCGAGATCCGCCTCGGTCGCACCCACATAAAGCTCCCGATCCAACGCCATCATGTCACGGATCAGACCGGCTTGGTCCGGCTCATCCGAGGAACGATGGAACTGCAGGGTTGTGCACATGGCGCCACCCAGAGTACGGCCCCAGCCGCCTCGTACAGGCCGACCTTTTGTATCGATTTGTTAACATTGGCCGTCCAGCGACTTGCGTGAATTATTGTAATCGCCCCACCGACTCTCCGCCGGAAAGCCCCTCACCGCCGTCCTCCCCCCGCTGCAACTCCCTCATCACCTGAATCTTGAAAAATCTTGATCGTTGCAGGCGCCCGCCTCCGCGCCGCTGCGTCGCAATCCCGCAGGCCGTCCGCGCGCCCGCGGGATTGGCGGCCCCCAAGCTTGCTTGCACGTCCTCCGCGCGAGCACACTCGCGGGCCAGCGTCGCCGATTCAATCGCCGCCGACCGAGCGGCAGACTCCGCCTTCCGTCCAACTTCCTCCGCCAGGCCACACCCCTTCCATGTTCTCCCGTTGGTTGCGTCTCGCCTTCCCCATCCTCGGCTTCTGCGTTCTGGGAGCCGGACTGTTCATTTTCGTGCCGCTCTACCGCAGTCTGCCGGACCGCGGCGGCCGCTTCACCTTCCCCGGGCTGGCGGCCGCGGCCGCCATCAAGCACGACGATCTCGGGGTAGTCCGCCTCAGCGCCTACAGCCGCCGCGATGCCGCCAAGCTCCTCGGCTTCGTCCACGCGCAGAACCGTTTCTTCCAGATGGATCTTCTGCGGCGCACCGCCGCGGGTGAGCTCGCGGCCCTCGTCGGTCCCTCCGCCCTGCCCATCGACCGCCAGTACCGGCGTCTCCGCCTGCGCGAGGTCGCCCGCGCCGCACTGGAGCGTCTGCCCGAGCCGCATCGCGAGATCGTCGAGGACTACGCCCTCGGCGCAGTCGCCGGCCTCATCGAACTCGAATCGCCGCCCTTCGAGTACCACCTCCTCAACACCCGACCGGAGCCGTGGAAGGCCGAAGATTGCTTCCTCGTGATCGCCGCGATGGCGCTTCAACTCCAACGCACCGACGGTGAACCCGAACTCTCGCGCGCCGTCGTGCGCGACACCTTCGAGCCCGCCGTCGCCGATTTCCTGCTCTCCGCCGCCGACGATCTCGAGGCCGCGCTCGACGGTTCCACCGTGCCTGCGCCGACCTTGCCGCCGACACCGGGCGCCGCTCCCGCGGCCGGTGCGGCACTCCTCCCCGCGGTCGAACCTGCCTCGACCGACGCCAAACGCGACACCGACTTCGCCGCTGCCGCCAACCCCTGGCTCGCCCTCCTCGCCGCTCCGCGCGACGCCGCCTCAGGCAGCAACGCCTTCGCGCTCCGCGGCCAGCGCGGCGAACGCCCCGTGGCGCTCCTCGCCAACGACCTCCATCTGCCCCTCGCGCTGCCGAACACCTGGTACCGCGCCGAGATCGTCTGGCGCCCGACGCCGCGTACCGTCCGCACCCTCAACGGCATCACCCTGCCGGGCTTCCCGCTCCTCATCGCCGGCACCAACGGCAATGTCGCCTGGGGTTTCACCAACGCCTACGTCGACACCTCCGACCTCGTCCCCCTCGAGCTCGATCCCGCCAATCCGCGCCGCTACCGCACGCCCGACGGCTGGCAGGAGCTCGCCGCCCAAACCGAGACGCTCGCCGTCAACGGCGGCGCCGCCGAAACCCTCCGTTTCGACTCCTCCATCTGGGGACCGGTGATCGGCTCCGACCACCACGGCCGTCGCCTCGCCCTCCGGTGGGTCCTCGCCGACCCCGCCGCGTACGATCTCGGGCTCGCCCAGCTTGAGGACCTCAACTCCGCCCGCGCCGCGCTCGCGTTCGCCAAGAAGGCCGGCATGCCCCAGCTCAACATCGTCGTCGCCGACCGCGAGGGCGGCATCGGTTGGACCGTCACCGGCCGCCTCCCCCAACGGGTGGGCTTCGACGGCGTCGCCCCCACCACCGCCTGGGCCGACGGCACCGCGCGCTGGGAGGGCTGGCACGCCATCGGCGATCACCCGCAGGTCTTCAACCCTCCCTCCGGCCGCATCTGGTCCGCCAATAATCGCATGGTCGGCGGCGCCGAGCTCGCCCTCCTGGGCGACGGCGGCTACCGCCCCGCCGGCCGCGCCCACCGTATCCGCGAGTTGATGTCCGGCCTCAAGGAGCTCTCGCCCGAGGCCCTCCTCGCCATCCAGCTCGACACGCAGGGCCTCTACCTCGAGCGCTGGCAACAGCTGCTCGTCGCGACCCTCGAAGCCCCGAACAGCTCCGTTCCCGCCGGCCGCACGGAGCTGTTGCGCCTCGCCCGCGCCTGGGGCGGACGCGCCGAACCGGACTCCGCCGGCTACCGGCTGGTGCGCGATTTCCGCTCCGCGGTCCTGGAGCGGGTCGACGCGCTCGTCTTCGCCCGCTGCCGCGCCGCGTTACCGCGGTTCGACTCCTCCGTTCTCCCGCTGGACCGCATCGCCCACACGCTCGCGACGGCGCGACCCGCCGGCTGGCACCCGCAGGGCGAAGCCGGGTGGCAGGCGCTTCTGCTCGACGCCGTCGACTCCACCATCGCCACCGCCGGCGGCGCCGAGCGCCTCGCCACCCACACCCTGGGCCGGGCCAACCGCCTGGAGATGCGTCACCCCCTTGCCTCCTCGGTGCCCGTGCTCGGCCGTCTTCTCGCCATGCCCGCCGACGAACTCCCCGGCGACCCGCTCGTCGTCCGTGCCCAGGGTCCCCGCTTCGGCGCGTCCGTTCGTTTCGTGATCCAGCCCGGCTGGGAGGCCGGCAGCCTGCTCCACATGCCCGGCGGACAGAGCGGGCATCCGCTGTCATCCTACTTCGACGACGGACACGAGGCGTGGGTGGAGGGCGAGCCCGCCCCGCTCCTTCCCGGCCGCGTTGACAAGCATCAGGTCCACGCCCCGCCCTCCGAATAGCCCACCCGCCGCGCCGCCATGTTCGCCACCGTCGCCGGTCTGCTCGGAGTGCTCACCCTCGGCCTGCTGAGCCCGGGGCCGGACTTCCTGCTGATCGTGCGCAACAGCTTCGGGCCGACCGCGGCGCGCGGTTTCGGCACCGTCGCCGGCATCACTCTCGGGCTCGCCGCGCAGATGGGTGCGATCGCGCTCGGTTTCGCCGCACTGCCGCCGGTGGCGCTGCGCTCCGTGCAGTTCGCCGGTGCCGCCTACCTCGCGTGGCTCGGCCTGCGCGCACTTTTCGCCCGCGCGGCGCCGGCCCCAG
>JAEXPQ010000156.1 GCA_023446735.1 Verrucomicrobiota bacterium | reverse complement strand
CTGCCGAAGGCCTCGCCCGCGCCGGCCGCGCTCGCGCCGCACGAACCGGAGCCGGAGGCCGCGCTGCCGGTGGGCGCCGAGCCCGACGGTGTGCTGCCGGCCGAGGGCGAAGGACCGGACGAGAGCGCGGAGACGGACGGCGAGGCGCCGATGGTCCAGTTCCGCCTGCCGGGCGCGAAGCCGGCGAAGTAGAGTCGTCTACCCGCGGGGGAACTCCGGCAGTTGCTGCCGGAGGAAATCGACGCACGCCTCGGCGTGCGTCATCGCGATCAGGTGGCCGCCGTCGAGCAGTAGGTCCGCATCAGCCGGAGCCGGGATCACGAGGTCCCGCCGTCCGTGAAGGCGGAGTGGGCGACAAATCGAGCCGTCGAGCCCCGGCCACGTGAAGATCGCGTGGCACATCGCACGGATGAAGCTCGCCTGGCTGTCGGCGAACATCGCGCAGAGCTCGCCCGGCAGCTTGCCGGCGGAAACGCGGATGAGATCCAGCGGCGCGAGCGAGGCAAGCGGATGCAGGAGCGCGAGCAGCGTTGAGATTTCGCTTGGTGACTGCGCGCTGCCGACGAGGACGAGCGAGCGCAGCCGAAGCTGGTTGGCGATCTCGCAGCCGACGATCCCGCCCAGCGAGGAGCCGACGACGGTGTCGCCCTCGCGGATGCCCGCTGCGGCGATCACGCGAGTGGCGATGGCGGTGATCGTTGTTTCGCCGTGGTGCTCGGGCCAGTCGAGGGCGCGGGCGCCGGGCAGTGTCCGCCACGCGGATGCGGCGTACATCCGATGATCGGCGCCCATGCCGGGAAGGAGGTGGAGCATGGGGCGGGGGATCGGGGCAGCAAAAGCCCCGGTTGCGAGCAACCGGGGCTGGCAGGACAATGTTACGCGAAGTCCTCGACGGGGAGCAGCAGCGAGGGGCCCTTCACGGTCGGGAGCTTGGCGATGGCGGCGCGGGCCTTGTCCATCGCGGCGCGGCTGGCGAGGTGCGTCATCAGGATGAGCGGCAGGGTGTCGCCTTCGTGGCCCTCGGGCTGCACGATCGAGGCGATGCTGATGCCGGCGGTGCTGAGGATCGCGGAGACCTTCGCGATCACGCCGGGCTTATCCACGACGTTGAGACGAAGGTAGAACCGCGAGGAGGTCTCGCTGAACGGCACCACGCTGCCCGCGGCGCAGGCCGCGAAAGCCGGCACGCGGTCGAGGGTGCCGCGGGTGAGATCAAGGCCGGCGTCGGCGAGATCGGCGAGCACGGCGGAGGCGGTGGCGTCCTTGCCGGCGCCGCGGCCGTAGTAGAGGGTGTCGCCGATCGGGAAGCCGGAGACGAAGACCGCGTTGAACACGTCATTCACGCTGGCGAGCACGTGGCTCTGCGGCACGAGGGTCGGGCTCACGGCGACGCTGATGCGCGCGCCGGCAGCCTTCGCCTTCTTGCCCTTCGGGGCCTTGGCGCCCTTGGCGGGCGGGGCGAGGCGGACGGAGCCGAGGAGCTTGATGGTGTAGCCGAGCTGCTGGGCGAAACGGATGTCGAGCGGCGTGAGCGGGCGGATGCCCTCGACGTGGATGTCGTGGTGGTCGACCCAGAAGCCGTGCGCGAGGGAGGCGAGGATGCCGGTCTTGTGCGCGGCGTCGTGGCCGTCGACATCGAGCGTCGGGTCGGCCTCGGCGTAGCCGAGGCGCTGGGCGTCGGCGAGCACGGCGTCGAAGGCGGCGCCTTCGCGCGTCATGCGCGTGAGGATGTAATTGCAGGTGCCGTTGACGATGCCGTAGATGCGCTCGAAACGGTTGCCGACGAGGGCCTCGCGCAGGGTCTTGATGATCGGGATACCACCGGCGACGCTGGCCTCGTAGTAGAGATTGGTGCCGGCCTTCTTGGCGGCGGCGAAGAGCTCGGGGCCGTGGGCGGAGAGCAGGGCCTTGTTGGCGGTCACGACCGCCTTGCCGCGCTCGAGGGCGGCGAGGACCATGACCTTGGCGATGCCGGTGCCGCCGACGAGCTCGGTGACGATCTGGATCTCGGGATCCTCGACGACGTCCTTCCAGTTCAACGTCATCAGGGCGGTGTCGATCGGGTACGGGCGGGGCTCGTCGAAGGCCTTGACGGCGACCTTTTTGACGACGAGGCGGACGCCGGTTCGGGCGGCCATGAGCTCCGAATTCTCGCGGAGGGCGTTGAAGACGCCGCTGCCGACCGTGCCGCCGCCGATCATGCCGATGTTGACCTGTTTCATAGAGGGAAGAGCGGGCAGCAAAAAGGCCCGGCGGCGGGCCGACAACTTTTGTTTGCCGAAATCTCTGCGGCACGCGGCTTGAGGCGGGACGACGGCGGGCCGTTGGGGTCGGGCGGGGCCGGTCGAGTTTGTTGGGTCGGGGCGGATGCCCGGCCGGAGCTGCGAGGCGACTTCGCGAAAGCCCCGGCTTCCGCCGCGCGACGCATTGAATTTCCCTTCCTCCCGCCGCCGGCGCGCGGAAACGGTTCGCCGCCCGCGCCGCCGCGGCAACGCTCGCCGCATGAGCACTTCTTCCTGCAAGCCCCGGTACAAGGTGGCCGTGATCGGTTGTGGACGCCCCTGGAAGGCGGAGGGGGCGACCGGCTTCGGGATGGCGCACCGGCATTGGGCCGGTTTCCGGGCGCAGGGGCGTTGCGAGTTGGTGGCGGTCTATGATCGCACGCGGGAGCGGGGCGAGGAGTTTGTCGCCCTGCACAATCCGCAGGCCAGGGTCCATGCCGACTACGTCGAGATGATGCAGGCCGAGCGTCCGGACATCGTGAGCGTGTGCCTTTGGCCCCTGCAGCACGCCGAGGTGGTCTGCCGGATCGCGGCGTTTCGCCCGAAACTCATCCTGTGCGAAAAGCCGATGGACATCCATTGGGACGCGGCGTTGCGGATGCATGAGGTCTGCCGGCAGCACGGGGTCGTGCTGGCGATCAACCACCAACGGCGCTTCAACCTCCCGCTCGTGAAGGCCAAGGCGCTGCTTGATGCGGGCGAGATCGGTGGGCTGCAACGCATGGAGGGGGCTTGGCGCGATCTGGCCGACACCGGCTCGCACGTGCTCGACATGATGTTCTTCTACAACGGCGACCAGCCGGCGGATTGGGTGCTGGGGCAGATCGACATGCGCGGCGCGCAAACCGTCTTCGGTGCGCTCCAGGCCGGGTGCGGCATCGCGGAGGTTCGGTTCGAGAACGGCGTGCGCGCGACGTACCGTTTCGGCCCGGACCACGCGGAAAACGGCTGCATGCTCCGCCTGGTCGGCGAACGCGGCCTGATCGAGATATTGTTCGAGGCCCCGTGGTTGCGGATCCGCCGGGCCGGCCAGGCGGAGTGGGAGTCGGTGGACACCGGCGAGAGTATCCACGATGATCTGGCGATCCACCGCGGCATCGCCGAGGCGGTCGACTGCTTGGAGACCGGCCGGGTGTCGCTGCTCGACAGTTCGCGCGCCCTGCGCGCGACCGAGGTCATTTTCGCCACGCACGAGTCGGCGCGGCGGCGGGCCCGCGTCGATCTGCCGCTGGCGCCCGGCCGCTGCGCGATGCTGGAGATGGTGGCGGCGGGTGAGCTGAAGGTCGGGTGAGGGCGCGGCCGCGTTGGGGCGTCCTCCCGCGTGTGAGAGCGCAACGCAGCGACGCCGCGAGCGGCGGGGCGGTGCCGGGTCTCAGTTCTCCGCCTCGCGCGCCATGAGCCAGAGCAGGTCGGAGAGACGGTTGATATACTGCAACAACAGCAGGCGCAACGGGCGGCCGTGGTGGCCGAGGGCGATCATGCGGCGCTCGGCGCGGCGGGCGATCGTGCGGGCTTGGTCGAGGGCGGCGGCGTGGAGGTTCGCGCCCGGCGTGGCCCAGCCGTCGAACTTCACGTTCTTGGCCTCGATGGCGGCGACACCGGCGTCGAGGCGGGCGAGCGCGGCCTCGTCGATCTTCTCGAACTTCGACTTGGCGTAGCGCTCGAGGTCGCTTTCGGCGCAGACGACCTCGCCCATGAGCGCGACCAGCTCCTTCTGCACGCGCTCGAGTTCGGCGCGGCGTTCGGCGGAAGGGCAGTGGGCCTTGGCGACGCCGAGGGCGGCGTTGAGCTCGTCGAGATTGCCGATGGTCTCGATCTGTGGGTGGTCTTTGGGCACGCGCTGGCCGTAGAGCAGGGCGGTGGTGCCGTCGTCGCCGGTGCGGGTGGCAATGGAGCGGGACATGGGCGGGGCGGAAACTGGAGTGAGTGGCGAGGAGCGGGTCGGTTGCTGTACGGGCGAACAGTGAACACTGAACGGCGGACTTGGAACCTCGAACTCGGAGCGAAAGCGCCTCCCGGCCTCAACCTGAACTTCAACCTCAACCCAACTCCGAACTCTGAACCCCGAACTCTGAACCCTGAACCCGCGCGCTACGGCGCGCGCTTCTTGGCGGCGGCTTTGGTGTCCTTTTCGAGGGCCTTGAGGTCGTCCTTCAGCTCGACGGCGACGCGCTTGGCCATCTGGTCGATGAAGAGCACGCCGTTGAGGTGGTCGGCCTCGTGTTGGATGCAGCGCGAGAGCAGGCCCGTGCAGACGAGGACGTGGGCGGTGCCGTCGAGATCCTGGAAATCCACGCGGATGGCGTCGGGACGGATCACATCACCGCGGATACCGGGGAACGAGAGACAGCCTTCCTCGTAGCTGGTCTTCTCGCCGGGCAGGACGGTGATCTTCGGATTGGCGATCGCCATCGGCATGCAGAGATCGAGCGGCGGCTTGCGGCCGTCGAGCTCCCAGTCGAACTTCGCCTCGACCGGGCGCAGGTCGACGACGCAGAACTGGATCGCCTGGCCGATCTGTTGCGCAGCCAGCCCGATGCCCTCCGCCTCGTGCATGGTCTCGACCATGTCGTCGGCGAGTTTGCGCAAGGTGGCGTCGAAGGCGGTCACTTGCGCGCCTTTTTTACGGAGAACGGGGTGGTTGTAGCGAACAATCGGCAGAAGCATGGGTCCGATGTGGGTGACGCTGCCGGGCGTGGTGGCCGCCGCAAATTAAAACTGTCCCGCCCTCTTCTCCCGTGCCAACGTCCCGCCCCATGAAACACTCGGTCGCCGACTGGCTCGCGGGCAACCGCGGGGAGCCGATCTGGCTGATCGTCGCGGGGGCGGCGCTCGTGGCGGCGGGGTGGTTGTTGCCGGTGCAGGTGCAGTCGCTCAGTCCGTTGCTGCTGCGCGAGGCCGGCGCGGGCTCGCCGACGCTGGTGGAGTTCGCCGACACGTTGCGCGAGGCGGACAAGCTCGGCCCGGCGACACTCGTGGGCGCCGCGGCGAAGAAGCTGACGCTTCCCGGTGCGATCGCGTTCGAGGCGAAGCTCGCCGACACCGCCCAACGGCAACCGGAGCTGGTGCCGTGGGGCGGGCTCGATCCCTATCTGGAGCAGGTGTTCGCCGGCCGCGCGCGGGCGAATGTCGCTCCGGCCGTCCCGGTGCCTGCGATCAAGGAGTTCCTGCCGGCGAAACAGCGCGAGGCAGTGCGCGCCTACCTCGGCAACTCGCGCTCCGGGGCCGTGAAGGCGCTGCTCGCGACCGCGGAGATCGACCACACGCAACGTTTCATCCCGGCCCGCCGCGCCGGCGGCCAGCCGCTCGACGCCACGATCCTGATGACGGCGCTCCTGCATCAGGGCAACTGGCTCTCCGAGCCGCTCGCCAAGGACGTGCGCGGCCGCGCCGAGGCGGCGGTGGCCGCGGGCAATCTCGAGCCGATCGAGGACTTCTACTTCGACCTGCTGTCGCTGTCCCGCCGGCTCGACTGGGTGCAGCTCGGCGAGTGGCTGCGCAACTGTCCCGATGCCAAGACGGTCGGCGAGTTCGCGCAGCTCCTGCGCGCGGCGCCGGACCTGTTGCCAGTGCTCTACGCGGCGTCGCTCCAGGGCCGCGAACCCGAGGGCGTGACCCGCTACGCGCTGCGCTTCGGCCAGGGCGGTGTTGCGGGACTGGAGACGGCGTTGCGCGCCGGAAGCGGCGCGGTGCGGCAGTTGGTGCGCCAGCAGGTGCCGGTGAATCCGGACTCGCCGCTGGCCTGGGATTTTTTCGCCTCGTTCAGCCTTCGATACCCTACCGTCATGACCGTCCTCAAATACCTCTGTTTCTTCGCCGGGGTCTGGTTCGTCTTCCGCGCGCTCGACCGCGCGGTGGTCGGCCCGGTGCTCTCGGCGGCCAACCGCACGCTGATGCACGCGAAGAGCGGCGTGATGGCGCTGGTGTTCTCCGGGATCCTCTTCGTGCTCAGCGAACCGTTCCTGCTGCGCGGCGCCCCGCCGGCGGATCTCGCGGTGAAGGTCAGCATCCCCGCGCTCAGCCTGGTCGGGCAGATGCAGGCGGCGCCGGCGAGCGCGGCCAACGTGGACCTCTCCACCATCGTCACGATCGTGTTCTTCGGGGCGGTGCAGGTGCTGGTCTATTGGATCTGCCTGCTGAAGATGCGCGAGATCGAACGCCAACCGGTGCCGAGCCTGCTCAAGCTGCGCCTGATGGAGAACGAGGAGAACCTCTTCGATTCCGGCCTGTACGTCGGCATCGCCGGCACGGCCACCGCGCTCGTGTTGCAGGTACTGGGCGTGATCGACCCCAACCTGCTCGCCGCGTACTCGTCGAACCTCTTCGGCATCACCTGCGTGGCGATGGTGAAGATCCGCCACGTGCGCCCCTACAAGAAGAAGCTCATCCTCGAGAGCCAGAACGCCGCGCCCGCCAAGCCGGTGGCGTGAGGAAGGTCCAAGTGGCATGGGCCGAATAGCAAGAAGCCGGATATCGAGTCCAAATCCCGCCGCATGAACAAGACGCTGCTGCTCATCATCTGCGACTTCCTCCTGCTCAACCTCCTGGCGCTCACGCGCTGGGAGCAGGTCGAGCCGCCGAAGACTCCGCCCCCGCCTGCCGCCGGCGTGCCGCAGGAGGGCGAGAGCGTGGGGCCCGCCAACGAGCTCGTCGAGGTCATGCGTCTCACCCTCGCGGACGAGCAGGCCGCGCGCGAGGAGCTGCGTGCCCAGTTGACCAGCACGGCCGAGAATCTCCAGCAGCGCGAACGGCAGGTCGCCGGGCTGGAGGGCGAGAAGGGCAAGCTCCAGGAGAACCTTTCGGCCACGCAGTCCCGGGCCGCCGCGCTCGCCGCCGAGGCCGCTGCCAAGGCGGCCGAGATCGAGGCCAGCAAGATCCGGCTCGCGCAGCTCCAGCGCGATCTCGAGCTGCGCGAACAACAGTCGCGCGAACAGCGCGAGGCCCTGGCCAAGCTCGAGGAGAAGCACGCGGCCGCGCGCGGCGAGATCGAGAACCTCAGTGTGGCCGTGAAGGTCGCCGAGCAGGAGAAGGGGCTGTTGCGCGAGAACATCGAACAGATGCGCGAGGAGGTCGCGGTCGTGCGCGAGGAGAAGCAGCAGATCCAGGCGCAGGCCGGGGTGCTCGCCGAGGGCGTGGGCAAGCTCGCCGAGAAGTCCGGCGAACTCACCCGCGAGATCCGCGAGAACCGCCCGATCAACCCGAACACGTTGTTCGCCGAGTTCGTCGCCAACCAGTTCGCGCTCGAGAGCGTCTCCCGCCGCACGGTGCTGTTCGGCCCGTTCACCATCGAGCGCGCGGCGCGCACGGTGCTCGTTTCGGACGGCACGCGGGTCTTCGCGTTGCTGCACGCCAACGACGCGCCCTTCGACCTCGGCGGCGCGCCGGTGGACTTCGAGATCGTGCGCGGCGTGCTCAAGCGCGCGGGCGCCGAGGTGGCGGTTCCTGAGTTCGCCTTCCATGCGCTCGACCCGCGTGTGGTGCTGATCCCGGTCGATGCCGTCCGCGCGACGGCGCTGGGCGTGAAGATCTATCCGCTCGCCGCCGATCCGTTCAAGTTTCCGGAGGCGGTTCTCGTCGGCACGGGCGGCCGCTACTATGGCGAGATCGCCTTCAAGCTCGACCCGACGGCGCCGCGCTACGTGCAGATGGACAACCGCTTTTTCAAGCGCCTCTTCGGCGAGTTCGCCCCGCACACCGGTGACCTGGTCTTCAGCAAGACCGGAGAGCTGCTCGGCGTGATGGTGAACAACGACTACTGCTTCGTGCTGAACCAGCTGCGGACGGTGGCCGCCGTGAAGACCGGCAACAATCCCGCCGGTCTCGGCACCCGCGAGCCGTTGCAGGCGGCGAAAAATATCCTGCTCACGCTGCCGGCCAAGCTGCAGTGAGCGGGTGGATCGTCCCTTGCCGAGTAGCGGAGCGCCGTGCTCGACCGAGGCTCCACGGTCCGCCGGGGAGCGGCGACCCTACCGCAAGCGGGCTTCTTGTCTCGGCGGGGATCAGCACGCCTGCGGTAGGGTCGGACCTCGTGTCCGGACCGCCTCGGCTGTTTTACTCCCTTGCTCCCTAAATCAGGGTTTCCCTGCCGAACGGGGCGTGGACAGGCGTCCGTTTTTCCGACACAAACCGCGCAACCCAATCGAGTCCTACCATGAATATATGCTGCATCGGTGCCGGTTACGTCGGCGGTCCCACCATGGCGATGATCGCCCGCAAGTGTCCCGATATCCGCGTGACGGTGGTCGACATGAACGTCGCCCGCATCGCCGCCTGGAACTCCGACCACCTCCCGATCTTCGAGCCCGGGCTCGACGCGGTCGTGCGCGAGGCGCGCGGCCGCAACCTCTTCTTCTCGACCGATGTCGCCGGCGGCATCAAGGGCGCCGACATCGTCTTCGTGAGCGTCAACACGCCCACCAAGACCTACGGTCACGGCGCCGGCCGCGCCGCCGATCTGAAGTACATCGAGGGCGTCGCCCGCACGATCGCGGAGCACGCCGACAGCCCGAAGATCATCGTCGAGAAATCGACCATCCCGGTGAAGACCGCGGAATCGATCTCGACCATCCTCGCCGCCAACGCCCGCGGTCTGAAGTTTCAGGTGCTCTCGAATCCGGAGTTTCTCGCCGAGGGCACGGCCGTCGCCGACCTCGAGGCGCCGGACCGCGTGCTCATCGGCGGCGAGCGCACGCCGGAGGGCGAGCTGGCCCTCAACACGCTGGCCAGCGTCTACGGCCGCTGGGTGCCCCCGGAGCGCATCATCAAGACCAACCTCTGGTCGTCGGAGCTCTCGAAGCTCGTGGCCAATGCCTTCCTCGCGCAGCGCATCTCCTCCATCAACTCGATCTCCGCGTTGTGCGAGGCGACGGGCGCCGATGTCGACGAGGTGGCCAACGCGATCGGCAAGGACTCGCGCATCGGACCGAAGTTCCTGCGTTCGTCGGTCGGCTTCGGCGGCTCCTGCTTCCAGAAGGACATTCTCAACCTCGTCTACCTCTGCGAGCACTTCGGTCTGCCCGAGGTCGCCGCGTATTGGGAGAACGTGGTCAAGATGAACGACTGGCAGAAGCACCGTTTCACCAACCGCATCGTCCGCGAGCTCTTCAACACCGTCGCCGACAAGCGCATCGCGATCCTCGGCTTCGCCTTCAAGAAGGACACCAACGACACGCGGGAATCCGCCGCCATCACCGTCTGCAAGGACCTGCTCGGCGAGCAGGCCCGGCTGGCGATCTACGACCCGAAGGTGCCCGCCGAGGAGATCTACCGCGACCTCGGCGTCCCGGCGAAGCTCGCCGACGGCAAGCCGAACCCGGCGGTGACGATCTGCACCGACGCGTATTCGGCGACCGAGGGCGCGCACGCCGTGGCGGTGCTCACCGAGTGGGACGAATTCAAGACGATCGTCTTCGAGCGTGTCTTCGCGAAGATGATGAAACCGGCCTCGATCTTCGACGGCCGTAACATCCTCGACCTGAAGAAGCTTCGCGCGATCGGCTTCAAGGCCTCCGGCATCGGCAAGGGCTGAGCGCGCTCCTCGCGCCAAGCAGGAATTTCCCGCGGGCCCGGCGCAAACGCCGGGCCCTTTTGTTTTGCCGGTGTCGTGTTCGTGCGAGCGCAGGCGGGCGGAACGGTCCGGACACGAGGTCCGACCCGACCCTACCGCAGGCGGGGTAACCCCATCCGATGTCGATTGCCCGCTTGCGGTAGGGTCGCCGCTTGTCGGCGGACCGCCGCCACGAAAAAGCCGGTCTCCGCGGGGAGACCGGCTTGGGAAAAAAACGCAGGGGGCGCGGGCGGCTCAGGCGCGGCCCATGTAGGCGCCGTTCTCGGTGCTGACCTTGATCGTCTCGCCTTCCTTGATGAAGAGCGGGACCTGCACGACGAGCCCGGTCTCGAGCTTGGCCGGCTTCTGCACGTTGGAGGCGGTGTCGCCCTTCACGCCTTCGGCGGACTCGACGATCTTGAGGGTGACCGAGCTCGGGAGGGAGACGGTGACCGGGGCGTCGTCGACGAAGAGCACCTCGACCTTGCCGCCGGGGATGATGTAGTTCTTGGCGTCGCCCACGAGTTCGGCGGAGAGCTCGTATTGCTCGAAGCTCGTGGTGTTCATGAAGCAGTAGGTGTCGCGCTCGACGTAGCTCAGCTCGAGGGTCTGGCGGTCGGTGGTGAGCACCTCGACGGTCTCGGTCGAGTTGAAGCGCTGGTCGCCGGAGCGGCCGGTGCGGAGATTGCGGAGCTTGGCCTGCACGAAGGCGCGCAGATTGCCCGGGGTGCGGTGCATGACCTCCATGACGAGGCACTGCTCACCGTTGAAATTGATCACTTGGCCCTTGCGGAGGTCGTTCGCTTGCATGCTGAGACGGTTCGAAGTTGATAAAAGGTTGCCGAGTAAGGGGCCGCTCGCGCCGCTGTCAACCCGCCAGTCGGCGCCGTGCGGGCGGTTCTGTTGCGACCGCCGACTCCGAGACTCCTTGCAGGCGGCGCGGGCAGCCGATCACCGACTACGGGTTGCCCCTGCGGCGGATGGGTCAGGCGCCGTCGGCCAGGCGGTCGCGCAGCTCGGCGATGAGCAGGTCGGCGTCGTGGGCGAGATCGATCAGCTCGACGAGGATCGGGCCGAGGAAGGTGTTGGGAATGAGCTTCTCGGCCTGGCAGGACTCGGTGGTGCGCAGGGCATCGTCGAGGTAGATGCGGGCGCGTTTGAGCTGCGCGACGACGCCGGCGCAGGCCAGGAGCGGCGGGGGCCAGCCGCCGGAGAGGGCGCTGTCGAGCTTGGCGGCGGCGCGCTCGGTCGCGCGCACCAGATCGGCCACCGGGTGCTCCTCCGGGGCGTTCTCGGGTATCCAGCGATTGAAGTAGGCTTCGTCGTTGAGCATCACGCAGAGGTCGAAGGCGCGTTCCGCGAGCGGGTGGCGCTCGCGCGCGGTGGCGGAATCGGCGGCGTCGAACGCGGCGTCGACCTCGCGGCTGAGCTCGGCGAGACGCGCGCGAACGGCTTCGCGTTCCCCGGGGGGCGGCTCGGGTTCGCCGAGTTCCAAACGCAGGCGTTCGATCTCCTCGGCGATGATCTGCTCGAGATCGGGATCGGCGCCGACGCGGGCGAGACGGGCGGAAACACGGTCGGCGAGCAGTTCGCTGCGGTGCAGCGCGCGATCAGCCTGCTCCTCGGTGGGGACCGCGGACGCGGGGAGGTCGGCGGCCGGCGGGGCGGGGGATTCGGGGTCGTGCTCCGGCGCAGGAGCGTCGGCGGCCACGGCTGCGTTGAGGTCGGCGAGGAAACCGTTCAGCGCCTCGGCGGCGGCCTCGCGTTGCCGCTGCTCCTCCGCCTCGGTCATCTCCCAGGTCGGCTCGCCGACGATGCGCAATTCGAAGTCGGCGGACTCGATGACGACCCGGCCGTTGGCCTCGTTGAACCATTCCAGATAGAGCGCGTTGCCCCAGTGCCAGGGGAACGGTGTGCGCGCCGCGTCGTATTCGCGGATGTCGTCGAGCGGGATGTCCGGCACGCGGACTTTGCGCGACGCGGTGATGTCGCCGGCGCGGCCGTGTTGGCGGAGGTCGAGCTCTCCACCGGCGTCGGGCTCCGGACGGGGGTTGGTGAATTCGAGCCGGCGGCCGGCGAGGTCGCGGTGGCAGTCACCGACGAGGTCGAGCGCGAGCGGTTCGGCGCGTCCCAGGAGCCAGAGGCGGCCGGTGACCCGGCCGCGGGTGCGGTTGTCGATTTCGCCGCGCAGGACCACTCTCTCGATACGCCACGCCATGGCGGGACGTTGGCGGATTCCGGCGTCGAGGGCGAGCCGGGGATGGAGCGGCCGCCCTTTTCGCGACCTGACGTCCCGGCGCGCTGCTGAACTCGTGTGTGCACGGGGAGACAACGAGCGTGCGACCGGCCGTGCGGTCGTGGTGGCGGTAGCCGGCCGACCGATCCGAGGATGGAACTTCGAGGCGGTGCGGGCACCGCGTGGCGCGGCGGTGCATGGTTCCCCCGGGCGGTTCGGGAGAATTGGGTTGCCACCCCTTTTTGCGGGGCGTTTCGTTCCGCCTTTCTCAACTCCAACAACCTAATCTGCACTGCCATGGCTGAACTCGTGGGCAATCTTTTGGTGGGTCAATCCGGCGGACCGACCGCGGTCATCAACGCCAGCGTCGCCGGCGTCGTCAGCGAAGCCCTCAATCACTCCTGCATCGAGGAGATCTACGGCGGCCTCAACGGCGTGCTCGGTATTCTCAACGAGGAGTTCATCGACCTCGCCTCCGAGTCCCAGCAGACCATCCGCGGCCTGCGCTACACGCCCGGCGCCGCGCTGGGCACCTGCCGCTACAAGCTCAAGAAGCAGCAGGACTTCGAGCGCGTGATCGAGGTCTTCAAGGCGCACAACATCCGCTATTTCTTCTACGCGGGCGGCAACGACTCCCAGGATACCGCCGACAAGATCTCCAAGCTCGCCCAGCAGCAGGGCTGGGAGATGCGCGTGATCGGCGTGCCGAAGACCGTCGACAACGACCTCGTCTCCACCGACCACTGCCCGGGCTACGGCTCGGTCATCAAGTTCACCGCCTCGATCATCCGCCAGCTCGCCTGCGACCATGAGGCCATGGGCCAGGGCGACCTCGTCTCGATCGTCGAGGTCATGGGCCGCTCCGCCGGCTGGGTCGCCGCCGGCGCCGCGCTGGCCAAGCGCCGCGACCACCCGCACGATCCGCCGCACATCATCGCCCTGCCCGAGGTGCCGTTCGATGGGGACAAGTTCCTCGAGGACGTCCGCCGCGTGCTCAAGCGCGAGAAGTACTGCCTGGTCGTCGTGGGCGAAGGCCTCGTCGACAAGGACGGCAACTACGTCTCCACCGCCTCCGGCACCGATGCCTTCGGCCATGCCCAGCTCGGCGGCGCCGGCGACTACCTCGCCAGCCTCGTGGACCAGGGTATCCCTGGTGTGAAGTCGCGCGTCTGCCGTTTCGGCCACGCCCAGCGCGCCGCCGCGGTCAACGCCTCCAAGACCGACAGCGACGAGGCGTTCCTGGCCGGCCAGGCCGCCGTGAAGGCCGCCGTCAACGGCGAGACCGACAAGTGCGTCATCCTCGTCCGCGGCGACACCGACCAGTACTCCTGCGAGACGGCCCTTGTGCCGCTCTCCGAGATCGCCAACGGCGTGAAGGCTCTGCCGAAGGAGTGGATCAACGAGGACGGCGTGAGCATGAACTTCCAGTTCCATCGCTACGCGCTCCCGCTCATCCAGGGCGAGGTGCAGGTGCCGTTCGAGAACGGCCTGCCCGCCTTCGTCCGTCTCGAGAAGGTCGGCGTGGACAAGCTTCTCCCGGCCTACGAGCTCTGAGCACGAGCCACCTTCGTCTTTCCCAGGCGCGACCGATTTCGGTCGCGCCTTTTTGCTGGGTGGCCATGCCCATGCGCTCGTCGTGAGCTCCCGAGCGCCATCGCTCGCTCCGATGGGACACCGTCGGCCGGCGTGCGTACCTGCGCTTTCCGGAGTCTGAGCCGGCATCCTGGCCGATGCGGCAACCCGGGAAGCCGCGGTCCACCGGGCGGTTTGGTGGAGGGCGTTGCTCTGGCGGCGCCGGGCTGGGAAACGGTCGCGGCGCCGCGCGCCCCGCCCACGCTCCGCCCGGGGCCAACCGGTTGCTCCCTGTGGGGGTGGCTTGTAAATATCCCGTGAAGACTGGTTTGCCATGCGCTCCGGGATGGGCGAGAACCTTCCTTGACGTCAATTTTACGGCCATGCCAGCCGCCATCCCCACGCCGGTTGCCGAGAGCTTCACCCCCCAGCCCGATCTCGTCGCCTTCGCGACGCCGGATCCGGCCCGAGCGCTGCGCGAGTGCGCCCGTCTCGATCTTTACGCGACCAACCCCTGCCGCACGCTCGGCCTGTTCCCCGCGCTGGAGGCGGGTGCCCTCGTCGAACGTGTCCAGAGCATGGTCACCGAGGCGAGCGTCCCGGGGTGGGCGTTCGCCCCGGCGCTGCCGCTGGGCGCCGAGCAGCTGCGGCGTGCCGGCCAGGCGGCCGACGGCGCCCTCGATCTCCTCCTGGCCGAGTTCTTCTGGTTCTGGCCGGAGATGTATCCGGAGACCGGCTCCGATCCGGCCCTGACGGCCCTCGCCGCCGGCGACGCCGAGGCCGCCTACGGGCTCTGGCTCGCCGCCGAGGGGCGCGGCTATGCCGCGCACAACATGGCGGTGATGTTTCATTACGCGGCGCTCGACCGCGAGCTCGAGCGCGGTCCGCTCGACGACGAGGCCCGCGCCTGGTGGACGGCCCCCGCCCCGCAGTGGACCGCGGCGGTCGCCCCGCCGGACTTCAGGGCGGCGTGGGCCGCCCCCGGGG
>JAEXPQ010000141.1 GCA_023446735.1 Verrucomicrobiota bacterium | reverse complement strand
CCACCCGCACCACGGCGTCGCCGATCGGCCCGGCCGAGGCGCGCTGGCGATAGAGCGGGTTGGGCACGTACCCAAGTACCGGAGTGCCCGAGGCGGCCAGCAGCGCGAGCTCGGCGTCGACCGAGGCCTGGTTGCAGGCGAGGTTCGGGTTCAGTCCCGGCGGCGGCGCGGCGGGTTTCCACGGGGCGTGCTCAGCGATCCGCAGCGGCACGCCCCGAATCAGCACGAGATAGCTAATACGATGGCCGGAGACCAGCGCGCGCCGCCGGCCGCACTCGTCGGCCCCCGGCAGGATGCCGGCGTCGATCCAGCCGCGCTCCGTCAGCATCGCCGCCAGCGGATTGAAGACGTCGGCGACGAACACGGGCCAAGCAATCGTCTCGTCCGTCGGCATGGGCAACGCCACGATGTTCTCCACGGGGATGCCGCGGACCTGCGCGTAGTGCGCCGCCAGTTCGCGCGAGTCGGGATCGGCGGCGTTCGCCACGACGACCACCCGCGCCGCTTCCGGCGCATCAGCCGCCGGCACGGCCCGGACGAGAGCCGCGCCGGCCGCGACGCCGGCGGCCAACAGCAGATGACACGGGAGAGACGGGGCGAAGGTCACGGTGCCATCTTCACCGCCGCCGCGTCCGGCGCAAGACACCACGCGGAGCAACAACGCCCGCCCGCGCCGGCTTCCAGCGACCACCCCGCGGGTGGTCTTCCCTTATTCCCTCACTCCCTCACTCGCCCACTCCCTCACAAATACGCCTCTTCGCAAGCGACCCGGAGTTTCTCCACCTTCCGGCGCTCCTCGGTGAGCCGCTGCTGGAGCGCGGCGATGCGGGCCTCGATCAGGTTCACGACCCCGCGCGCCTCGCCGACCCGCGCCTCCTGCCGCCGGCGGGCGGCCGCGGCGGGATCGACCCGCGGCGCCTTGCGCCCGCGCGCCATCGCCGGGGTGCCGATGCCGATGCCGATCAGGATCGCCCCGATCACGAGAAAGGTGAGCCGCTGCTCGTCGGTGAACAGCGCAATCCAGAAACAGGCGACGCCGGCGCCGTTGGCGAGCAGCGACGTCCCGAGGCGCACGATGTTCTCGTCGATGCGGCTGCTCCACTCCTTGTGGTTCTCCTGCACGCAATGACCCACCTGGCCGCGCGCCGCCTCCAGCTCCTTGAGGAGATCGTCGCGGTCCCGCTCCAGCCGCGCCAGACCGGCCGCGGCGTTCTTGTGCAACGCCTGCAGTTCCGCCGCCCGTTCGGTCCAGAGGCGGGAGACCCTCTCCCGCAACGCGCCGCGCGCCGGATCCGCCCGCAGCTGGGCGTAGCGGACGAGCGACGGCTGCAACTCCTCGAGGAGGCGCCGGTTGCCCGCCTCGGTCGTCTCGTAGGCGGCCGCGTGCACATGCACGAAGGACTCCAAGCGCGCCCCCTCCTGCGGCCCGAAACAGGCGCGCAACGCCTCGCCGTCGAAGAAACGGAATACCGCCAAAGCCGCCGCCCACTCGCGATCTTCCGTCGAAGGGAAATGCACCGCCAAGACATCGAGCAGATCGCCGATCTCGCGCGCCACCTTGGCCACCTCGGCATGCCGCGAGCCGTGCCGGTCCTGCACCAGCCGCGCCACCGCCCCCGGCAGCCACAGGCCGCCCTGCCGCAGGCTCCCGAACACCGGCACCGCCAGGCCCGCCTCGAGCAGGTTGGCGGCCGCCGTCGGGCCTTCGTCCCCGAGCACCAGACGTAGTCCCTCCTCGGTGGCGAAGCCCAGCCCCGCCACCGCCACCAGCGCGCGCGCCTGGGCCGGGCTGCACCGGTCGAGGGTTGTCGCCAGATCCCCGAGCGAGCTGACCCGGTGACGGAGCAACTCCAGCATCGCGCCCGGCAACCCCTCGCCGATCTCGTGGCAAGCCTTCGCCTCCGCGCTGCGCCGTGCATACAGCGCCAACAGCTCCACGCTCTCCGCTTCCGTCAACGGCGGGACCTCCAGCGCGAAGAACCGGATCGGCAGCGCGGCCCAGGCCACGGGTTCCAGATCCTTGCCCAGGGCGCGCTCGCCCACGAGCAGCAACACGTAGTCGAGGTGCCCGCGCACCTCGTCCAGCCGCGGCAGGAACTCCTGCGCCAGCCACACCGCCACGTTCGGGGGAATCAGATCGAAATCGTCCAGGACGATCGCGAGCCGCTGGAACTTCGGTCGCAACAGACCGCGCCGCTCCACGCCGCAATCGTAGGTCTCGTGGAAGAGCGCATTGAGCAGCGCCCGGGCCGAAGATTCGTCGAGCCGCGCCGCCGGATCCTGGGCAAACCGCGAGATCGCGCCCGAAAGCATCGCCCCGCCGATCGGCAGCTTCGTCATGAACGCCCGCAGCCACGCCGCGCCGTCGATTCCCGCCGCAAGATCCGGGCGCACCGTCGTCACCGGCCGCCCCGACCGCACCACGCGCCCCAGCGCCTCCTCGACGAACCGGCTCTTGCCGACACCGGGAGGCCCGCTCACCCCCACGATCCGCGCCGCCGAGCGCGGATCCTCGGAGATCGCCCCGATGAACTGCGCCAGCAACTCCTCGCGTCCCACGAATCGCGCCACGAGCCGGCCGGACGCGCCGTCCCCGCCGCCGGCTCCGCCGCGCAGGCGGGCCGAACGCGTCCGTCTTGGTTCCGTTCTGGCTGCAACACTCACGATTCGTCGGCCGCGCCCGGCGCGGTCGCCCATTCCATCGGCCGCTTTGGCCGCGACCCAAACCGCATTTGCCGCCCCCGCGGTCTCGGACGCGCGACATCGCAGGTTTTTCACGAAAACCCGCTTCGAATTCCGCCGGGCCGGCCGATACCAACGCAGCGGAGTCTCCTCGGACCGGCCCGCCGTGCGCTGGGCCCGTGCGAAGAGGCGCCCCCAACCCCAACCCGCTGGTACCGCCCCCGGACGCCCATGACAACGCACGCCTCGATTCTGCGCCTCGGCGCCGCCCTGTTCGCCGCCACCGCCGCGCCGGCCACCCCCGACGACCCACGGATCGACGCCCTCCTCGCGCAGCTCACGCTCGAAGAGAAGATCGTGCTCCTCTCCGGCGACGAGTCCGACTTCAACGCCCAGGGCGTGCCGCGCCTGGGCATCCCCTCGATCCGCATGGGCGACGGCCCCGCCGGCATCCGTATCGGGCGTTCCACTGCGTATCCGGCGCCGGTCAACCTCGCGGCCAGCTGGGACCAGGCGCTCGCCGAGCGTTTCGGCATCGCCTTGGCCGAGGAGACCCGCGCCAAAGGCCGGACCTGCATCCTCGGCCCGTGCGTCGGCATCCACCGGTTTCCCCTCAACGGCCGCAACTTCGAGAGCTTCGGCGAGGACCCGTGGCTCTCCGGGCGCATCGGCGCGGGCGTGATCCGCGGCGTGCAGTCCCGCGGGGTCGTCGCCACCGTGAAGCACTTCGCCGTCAACGACCAGGAGTGGGAGCGGCGCGAGGTCGATGTGCTCGTGGACGAGCGCACCCTGCGCGAGATCCACCTGCCGCCCTTCGAGGCCGCCGTGCGCGAGGCTGGTGTCCACGCGGCGATGACGTCCTACAACCGCATCAACGGCCCCCACGCCAGCCAGAGCGAGCCGCTGATCCGGGGCGTGCTCAAGGACGACTGGGGCTTCCGCGGCATCGTCATGTCCGACTGGGAGTCGGTGTACACCGCCGTGGGCGCCGCCAAGGCCGGGCTCGATCTCGAGATGCCGAGCGCGCTCTGGTTCGACCACACGTTGCAGGGCGCCGTCGAGGCCGGGCGGGTCCCGCTCGCCGTCATCGACGACAAGGTCCGCCGGCATCTACGCGTGCGCCTCGCGGCGGGACTGTTCGACCAGCCCGCGCCCCCCGAGGACGAGGCGGCCGTCCGCAGCGACGCCCATCGCGCGCTCGCCCACGAGATCGCGACCAAGGGCATGGTCCTGCTGAAGAACGACGGGCTGCTCCCGCTCGCCCCCGAGAAGCTGCGCCGCGTCGCTCTCATCGGCCCCGCCATGAGCCGCGCGCGCACCGGCGGCGGCGGCAGCTCGCTCGTGCTGCCGTGGCGGACCGTTTCCCCGCTCGAGGGCATCGTCGCCCTGCTGGGCGAGCGGGTGGAATGCACCTTCGAGGAGGGCGTCGTGATCGACCTGTACCGCCCGGCAACCATCCCCGCGGCCCGATTCACCGGGCCGTCCGGGGAGACCACCGGCCTGCGCGCCGAGTATTTCGACAATCCCGACTGCGCCGGCGAACCGGTCTACCGGGTCGATGAACCGCAGATCGACTTCGCGCTGATCGGCGGTTCGCCCGACCCGCGGCTCCACCGCGACCGTTTCTCCATCCGCTGGACCGGGCGCTTCACCCCGCCGGTCACCCAAGACTACGAACTCGCCCTCTGCAGCGACGACGGCTCCCGGCTCTGGCTCGACGGCCGGCTCGTGATCGACCATTGGGGCCCACACGCCCTCGCCACCAAGACCGGCACCATCCGCCTCGAGGGCGGTCGCGCCTACGACCTGCGCGTCGAGTTCTGCGAACTCGGCGGCGACGCCACGATGATCCTCGGTTGGCGCGCGCCCGACGACACCGCCCCGCCGCCCTCCATCGCCGCCGCCGCGGCCGCGGCGCGCGAGGCCGATGTCGCCATCGTCGCCGTGGGGCTCGCCTCGTTCCTCGAGGGGGAAGGCAACGATGTCGCCGATTTTCTGATGCCCGGCGGGCAGGACGAGCTGGTCCGCGCCGTCGCCGCCGCCAACCCGAACACGGTGGTCGTCGTCTACGGCGGCGTCCCGCTGCTCCTGGAGCACTGGCTGCCGCAGGTGAAGGCGGTGTTCGCCGCGTTCTATCCCGGACAAGAAGGTGGCGCGGCGCTCGCCGATCTGCTCTTCGGCCGGGTGTCGCCGTCCGCCCGACTGCCGTTCTCATACATCCAAAACCGGGAGCAATCGCCCGCGTTCGCCGACTACCGGTCGCCCGACCTGAAGTCCCGCTACAGCGAGGGCGTCTTCGTCGGCTACCGCCATCTCGACCGCGCCGGCATCGCCCCGCTGTTCCCCTTCGGTCACGGGCTGAGCTACACCGAGTTCCGCTACAGCGACCTCGAGCTCGTGCCCACGGCCGACGGCTGCCTCGTGCGCGCGACGATCACCAATGCCGGCACCCGCGCCGCCGAGGAGGTCGTGCAGCTCTACGTGGCCCCGCCCTCCACCACGCCGGTGCCGCGCCCGCCGCAGGAGCTCAAGGCCTTCGCAAAGCTCGCCCTGGCCCCCGGCGAGTCCCGCCGCGTGGAACTGCCGCTCGGGCCGCGCGCCTTCCAGTACTTCGATCCCGCCACCCGCGCCTGGACCGCCGCCGCCGGCGACCACGAGATCCGGCTCGGCGCCTCATCGCGCGACATCCGGCTCAGCGCGCCCCTCGCCCGGCCGTAGGCCGAGCGCGCCGCGCCCCGGCAGGCACCGCCGCCGCCCCGAATCCCGGCCCGCTTTTCGCGGGCCGGCTTCGTTTCCGCGCCTCGGACCGCTCTCCGGTTCCGGTCTCCACTCTCCGGTTTCCCCTCTCCGGTTTCGCAGGTTGACACCCCCCACCCCCATTCTACGGTCACGCCTTTTTCCGCCCCATGATCTCCTGGATCCAAGTCACTTTCGAAAAGCACACCAAGGTGTTCATCGCGTTCCTCCTGATCGTCATCACGATCCCCTTCGTGTTCACGATCGGCGCCGCCCCGGGCATCGGCGGAGGTGACCGCACGATCACCAAGCGCGAGTTCTTCGGCTACAACCTGCTCAACCAGGCCGACACCCGCCGCATCGGCAACGACGCCCGCATCAGCATGACCATCCGCCCGGAGGTTCGCTGGACCTCCGGCGCCAGCGACATGCAGGAGTTCGCCCTCCAACGGGCCGCCACCCTCGCACTCGCCGACCGCTATCGCATCCCCCAGCCCACCGAGGCCCAGCGCAAGAAGTTCCTCACCTCCCTGCGCATCTTCCAGAACGAGCAGGGCCAGTTCGACTCGCTCGCGTACAGCCGTTTTCGCGACGAGCTGAAGACCAACCCCGAGATCTCCGAGGCCGATGTCGCCCGCGTCCTCTCCGAGGAATGCCGTATCCAGCTTCTCGCCGAGCTGCTCGCCGGTCCCGGCTATGTCGCCCCCGTCGAGGTGGCCAACCAGATCGCCATCGGCTCCACCGAGTGGACCCTGCGCATCGCCGAGCTCGACCTCGCCAGCTACAACCCCGTCGTCACGCCCACCGAGGAGATCCTCGCCAAGTACTACGACGACAACAAGGCCGCCTTCGAGATCGACGAGCGCGCCAGCGTCGACTTCGTGACCTTCCGCGCCGCCAGCTTCGCCGGCAACGACCCGCTCAACGACGACGAGGTCGTCGCCTTCTTCGAGGCCAACAAGCAGCGCTTCGCCACCCCGCCGGCCGACGGCAAGCCCGCCGCCGAGCCCGTCCTCGCAACCGTCCGCCCGCAGGTCGAGGCCGCCATGCGCGCCGAGCTCGCCGGTCGGCGCGCCGCCACCGCGGCGTCCGATTTCGCCTTCGACCTCTTCGATCAGAAGGTCGCCAAGGACTCGCCGGCCATCGACGCGCTCATCGCGAAATACCAGGGCCAGCGCGCCACCGCCCCGCTCTTCACCCGCCAGGCCCCGCCGGCCGGCCTGCCCTGGACCCGCCAGATCGTCGGCGCCGCCTTCCTCCTCGACGACTCCCGCTTCTTCTCCGACGCCCTCCCGCTCGGCCAGGACCAGATCGTGCTGCTCTGGCGCGAGACGTTCCCGAAGTTCCAGCCGAAGCTCGAGGAAGTCCGCGCCGATGTCCTCGCCGCCTACACGGCAAACGAGAAGAGCCTCGCGCTCCAGCGCAGCGGCGCCGCCTGGAAGACCGCGTTGGCGACCAAGCTCGCCGCCGGCGCCACCTTCGAGGACGCCGTCGCCTCCCTCTCGGGCGCGCCCAAGGTCGAGATCAAGAGCTTCGGCCCGTTCACCCGGCGCAATTCGCCGGAAGGCATTCCGCCGACCGTGATGGGCTCGCTCGAACGCCTCGCCCGGGGCGGGGTGTCCGATCTCCTCGTTTCCGATACCAGCGCCTACCTCGTCTACGCCGCCGAACGCAAGCAGCCCACGATCGACAACAGCTCCCCGGAGTTCGTCCAGGTCGGAGCCAACCTCTCCGCCTCCACCGCCAACATCGCCCGGGCGAGCGCCCTCGGCGATCTGGTGCGGGCGGAGCTCGCGAAGTCGGAGCCGCCCGCGCCCGAAGCGAACTGATCCTGTGCCCTTTTACCGGGCGGGCTCCACGCGAGCCCGCCCTTTTTGTTGCCCACCGTCCGTCGCCTGCGGCAACCGCCCACCCCGGTCATCTTCCGTTCCCAAACGCCGGCTCGCCCTCCTCCGGTGAAACTGCGAGCCTCCCCTCCACGTCTCCTCCGCCCATGCTGTCCTTGCCCGCCTTCGCCCGCGTCCCCGCCCTCGCTTTGCTCGCCCTCGCCGCGTCCGGCGTCGCCCACGCCGAGACCGCCGCCCGGCTCACCCTCGACGACTGCGTGCAACGCGCACTCGCCCGGAATTTCGAAATCGAACTCGGCCGCTTCGACACCGCCAACGCCGCCGCCTCGGTCGACATCGCCCGCTCGGGCTTCGATCCCGTGCTCCGCGCGTCCAGCACCCGCTCCGGTTCGCGCACCGAAGGCGCCGCGCAGGCGTCTTCCGGCTGGGACACCCGCGTCGGCGTCTCGCAACATCTCGTCACCGGCGCCGACGTCTCCGTCACCACCGCCCTCAATCGCACGAAGCACCGGTTCACCTCGCCCTACAACCCGGCCTACGATTCGGACATCGCCATCTCGCTCAACCAACCGTTGCTCAAGGGCGCCGGCCTCGCCGCCAACCGGGCCGCGCTCGACCAAGCCCGCCTCGGGGTCGACCGCGCCGGGCTCCTCTATCGCGGGACGATGATGGACATCGTCCGCGACACCGAGATCGCGTACTACGAACTCCATTTCGCCCGCAGCCAGCTCGCCGTGCGCCGTCTCTCCCTCGAGGCCGCCCAACGCCTCCTCGAAGAGAACCGCACCAAGCGCGACACCGGCGTGCTCACCGACCTCGAAGTCCTCACCGCCGAAGTCGGCGTCGCCACCCAGCAACGCAACGTCCTCCTCGCCGAGCAGCAGCTCCGCAACCGCGAGGACGCGCTCCGCGCCTTGGTCGGGCAGTTCGAACTCGATGCCCCGCTGGGCGACACCACCTTCGCCACGACCGGCGAGACCGCGCTCCGGGTCGAGGACACCTTCGCCCGCGCCAAGGCCGCGCAACCCGAATACCTCGCGCTCCAGAAAGGCATCGACCAGCTCGCGATCGAGCTCACCGCCACCCGCCGCGACCGGTTGCCCCAACTCGATCTGGTGACCTCCGCCGGCTACAACGTCGAGCGCGGCTCCGCCTCCTCCTCCTTCGAGGACCTGCCCGGCAGCGACGGCTACAACTGGCAACTCGGCCTCGAGCTCACCTACCCCATCGGCTCCCGCGGCGACCGCGCCCGCCTCGTCCAAGCCACAAACAATCTCTCCCGCTCCCGCCTCCAGCTCCGCCAGCTTGAGCAGGACATCCTCGTACAGGCCCGCGGCTCGGTCCGCGCCGTCGAGACCAGCCGCGAAGCGGTCCGTGTCGCCACCCTCGCCTCCGGCCTCGCCGCCAAGCAGTACGAACTGCAGAAGGCCCGTTTCGACGCCGGCTTGAGCACCGCCCGCCTCGTCCTCGACGCCCAGACCGACCTCGACGATGCCCGCGTCAACGAGCTGTCCTCGCAGGTCGATCTCCTCGCCGCCCTCTCCCAGCTCCGCCGCCTCGAAGGCCGCAGTCTGGAAGGCTACGCCGCCCCCTCGTCCTGACCCGCCTTCCTCGTTCTCGTACTCCTGCTCTGCAGGTTCAGGGACCGGGGTTTAGGGTTCAGGGTTCACAGTTCGGAGTTCAGGGTTTAGGGTTCAGGGTTCAGAGTTGCGAGTTCCCAGTTCCGCTTTCCGAGTACGGTTCGCCCACCGCGCCCGTCCTTCGTCACCCGCGGGCCGTCCCGCCGCCGCTCACACGTCCGCGAACAGCTCCGCCGCGCCATTCGTCGCGTCCACCACCCGATGCTCGGGCAACTGGGTACGGAACCACGTGCGCTGCTTTTTCACCAACGCCCGGGTATTGCGCACGATCTCGCCCTCTAGCGCCGCCAGCGGCTTCTTCCCGTCGAGCAGGTCGAGCACCTCGCGATAACCGATTGCCCGCGCCGCGCTCTCGTTCTCGCGCAGGCCGGCGGCCTCCAGGCGCCGCACCTCGTCGATCAGCCCGGCGGCCAGCATCGCCCGCACCCGCGCCACGATTCGTCGCTCCAGCTCCGCCGGCGCCGCTTCGAGCCGCACCAGTTTCACGTCAAAATCCGCGAAAGCGGACGGCTGTTCGGCGAACGCCGCGGCGAGCGCCGCCAACGTCCGTCCGCTCGCCCGGCACCGCTCCAGAGCCCGCACCACCCGCCGCGGGTTCAAGGTATCCAAGGATCCCAGCCCCGCCGGGTTGAGCGCCCGCAACTCCGCCACGAGCGAGTCGAGCCCTTCGCGCGCCAGGCGACTCTCGAGTTCGGCCCGCAACGCCGGGGCGACCTCGATACCGTCCGACATCGGCGCGAAGAAACTCCGCAGATAGAAACCGCTCCCGCCGACCACCAGGACCGGGCGGCCGCGCCGCACGATCGCGTCCACCGCCGCCCGCGCCGCCATCACGTAGCGTTGCACATCGTAGCGTTCCCGCGGCTCCACCACGTCGATGAGGTGGTGCGGCACCCGCGCGAGCTCGGCGCGGGTCGGCTTCGCCGTCCCGATATCCATGCCGCGATAGAAGAGCAGCGAGTCGCACGACACGATCTCCGCCCCGTGCCGCTCCGCCCAGTCGAGTGCCCACGCCGTCTTGCCCGACGCCGTGGGACCGGTGAGCACGAAGAGAGTGGAGCGGGCGGTCATGGTCGGTCGCGAGAGACTCGCGCGACCGCGCGCGAAGACAAATCCGAAGGTTCGCACATTCGCCTCGCATCGCCTCCCGCCCCTCGCAAGCTCGCCGCTTTCGCGCCGCATGCCCAGGTTCTGCTTCATCTTCAACCCCCACTCCGGCCTCAACCGGCGGCGCCCGGGCTTCATCGCGAAAGTGCGCGAGTGGATCGCCGCCGAACGGCTCGATTCCGAGTTCGCCGCCACCGAGCGCCCGCACCACGCCACCGCGCTCGCCCGCGACGCGGTCGCGCGCGGTTGCGAACGCATCGTCGCCATCGGCGGCGACGGCACCCTCAACGAGGTCGCCTGCGGCGTGGTCAACACCCCCGCCGCCCTCGGTCTCGTGCCCTGCGGCTCCGGCAACGGCCTCGGCCGCCACCTCGGGGTCCACGGCTCGTCCCGCCGGGCCCTCGAGATCGTGCGCGACGGGCGAGTCCGCCCGATCGATACCGGCCTGGCGGCCGGCCACCGCTTCTGCAACGCCATGGGCGTCGGCTTCGACGCCGAGATCGCCCGCCAGTTCAACAACCTGCCCAACCGCGGCTTCAGGACCTACCTGACCACCGGCTGGAGAACCTACTTCGGCTACCGGCCAGAAACCTATTCGATCATCGCAGCTGACGGCACCGAAATCCGCCGCGAGGCCTTCATCGTGGCCGTGCTCAACTCCGACCAGTATGGCAACAACGCCCGGGTCGCGCCCGGCGCCTCCGTCGACGACGGCCAGCTCGACCTCGCCGCCATCCCCGTGATGGGCTTCGCCCGCTCCGGACTCTTCCTCGCCCGGCTCTTCTGTGGCGACGTACGTCGCCACCGCGGGGTGCACGCGGCGCAAGGCTCCGCCTTCACGATCCGCCGCTCGGCCCCGGGTGTCATCCATGTCGACGGCGAAACCCGCGAAGCCGGCGCCGAGATCGAGGTCCGCATCGATCCGCGCAGCCTGAATTTCTTGGTCCCCGCCTGAAGCCTGTTCCGGCTTCCCCGTGAATCGGCGCCCCACGCCGTGGCGCGTGCCGTCAGGCCGCGCAGCACGCCCCTCGCCGCCGCGCCAGTCGCCTCCCGAGGGTGACGTTTCCGTGACATTCCGCCCGGCCCCCTAGGCGCCGCGCCGGCGGCCTGCTATACCGTTGCCGCGCCCGGCGCGCTCCGCATGCAAAAGCTCCGTGTCAAAACCGTGATCCTCTCCGACGTCCACCTCGGCACCGCCGACTCCCGCGTCGTCGAGGTGAACCACTTCCTGAAACACGTCCGCTGCGAGAAGCTCATCCTCAACGGCGACATCATCGACGGCTGGCAACTGCGCCGCTCCGGCAGCTGGACCAAGCAGCACTCCCGCTTCATCCGCATCGTTCTCAAGATGCTCGAGAAACGCGATACGCAGATCGTCTACCTCCGCGGCAACCACGACGACATCCTCGCCCGCTTCCTGCCTCTCCAGTTCGAGAACCTCGAGATCGTCGAGCAGCACATCCACGAGGGCGTCGACCGCCGCTACCTCGTGCTCCACGGCGATGTGCTCGACGCCATCACCATGAAGATGGTCTGGCTCTCCCACCTCGGCGACTTCGGGTACCACCTGCTCATGCGGCTCAACCGCGTGTACAACCGCTACCGCGCCTGGCGCGGGCTCGAATACTACTCGATCAGCAAGGCCATCAAGGCCCGCGTGAAGGGCGCCGTGAACTTCGTCTCCAAGTTCGAGGACCAGATCGTCGAACTCGCCCGTCGCCACGGCTGCTCCGGCGTGATGTGCGGCCACATCCACACCGCCGCCGACAAGCGGATCGGCGATGTCCACTACCTGAACTCCGGCGACTGGGTCGAGTCGCTCACCGCGCTCGTCGAACACCTCGACGGCCGCTTCGAGCTGATCGAGTGGGAGCACTTCCAGCAGCTGTACCCGCTCCCCGCCGAGGAGAACGAGGCCGACGAAACCGGCCCATCGCCCGCCGTCGCCCTGCCGTTCCTCGCCAAGGTCCGGGCCGCGTAACCTAGTCCCGGCGACACACCCACCGCGCCGGCCGCCCGGCCTCGTCGCGGGCCAATCGCGCGGGCCACGCACCCACGAAAAAGGCCGGGGCTCGCGGCCCCGGCCTCGGGAAACATTGGTAGGTCCAGTCTCCGACTGGACCCTCTGGACTCAGATCGGGTCCCTGCGGCTCGTGCAGTAGGGACCGGTCGGAGACCGGTCTACTTGGCAGAAGCGCAAGCCCAGCAGGGCCAGTCGGAGACTGGCCCTACTTAGCCAGCAAGGCGGCACTCCTACGCCGCCAGGTACGGCAGCGTCTTCGCGAGCGCCTGCACCTGCGGCACGCCTTCGAGCAACTCGCCGATCGCGTCCCAGCGGCCGTTGACCAAGGCATCGCGCGCGGACTCGCGCATCATGATCTTGATCTTCTGGCCGCCGAAACGCACCTCGAGCGCCGCGATGTCGACGACGACTTCCGTCTGCGGATTCGCCTCGATCGCGGCGGCGACCTTCGCGATGTCGTCGCGGGTCGCGGTCACGCACGGGATGCCGAGCGTGGTCGAGTTGCCGAAGAAGATCTCGGCGTAGCCTTCGGCGATGATCGCGCGGAAGCCGTACTTCTGGATCGCCTGCGGCGCGTGCTCACGGG
>JAEXPQ010000138.1 GCA_023446735.1 Verrucomicrobiota bacterium | reverse complement strand
GTGGGGGGAGTCGGCGGCAGTCGCGAGGCGCGCGTACTCGGCGGCGGCGGCGCGGGGATCGTATTGTTCGAGGGCACGGGCTTCCCGCCAGCGCGAGTCGAGCGGCGCGACGGCGGGCGGGCGGACCGCGCCGGGGTAGGCGGCCTGGCCGGCGGTGTCGAAGCAGACGACCGCGTCGGCGACGTTGTCGCGTACGAGGCGGGCGAAGAGGGCGGGGGCGGGCTCGCGCTCGGCCGCCTCGCCCAATCCCGTCGCGAGTTTCTGCCAGTGGGCCTGGAGGCGTTCCTGGGCGAACTGGAGGTGGATGCGGTAGGCGTCGACGAGTTTCTGGCGAACGGCCAGTTGCTCGTTCTCGGCGGCGCGGTTGACGAACCAGAGCAGGCAGACCGACGGCACCAGTACGACGAACAGCAGCAGCAGCGTCGGCCACGAGGTGGAGACGCGGGCGACGCTGGCGGGGGTGCGGCGGAAGAAGCGCATCGTGCGGGCCGAGCGGGAAACGGGAAGCGCACCCCGAGCGACCGGGAGCGCGGAAGGGGTGGGGCGAGAGGGCTATTTGCCGCGGAAGGAGGCGACGATGGTCTCGTAGTGCGGGCGGAAGGAATCGACATTCTCGGGCTCGATGTAGCAGGTGATCGAGACCGCGTTGCCTTCGACGAGGGCGAATGTATTCAGTGTCAGGAGCTTGATGGGGCCCTTCACATGGTCGGCCACGCAGGTGAGCGCGGGCTGGCCGTCGACGGTGGTTTCCTTCCAGGAGTCGGGGTGGACCTCGAACTTCTCGGTGAACTTCTTGGCCATCGCGACCTGGTGATCGGCATAGGCGCGGACGGAGGCGACCTGGGCGGGATCGAAGTTCTTCTGCGCCTCGGCCATGACGGAGATCATCGCGGTGCCGGCGGGGTCGACGAGGTGGTAAGTCGGGCGCTTGAACTGGTCGGCGCCGCCATCCGGCCGGGCCATCCAGCCGGCGGGAGCGGAGAACGAGTGGCCGAGCGTGGGCTCGCGGAGGGACACGGGCGCGTCGGGTCCGTTGCGCTTGATCGTGTTGAGTTCGGCGATGACGCCGTTGGCCTCGAACTTGACGAGGAGGCGGCTCGCATCGGTGCTGTACCACAGCGTCTGGCTCGAGCCGGCGAGAGTGAGCTGGACCTTGTGGCAAGCGAAGCTGCCGGCGGCGACCTCGATCTTCTCCGCGCCGATCACCTCCAGCTGCACCGGGACGATCAGTCCGCCGGCGACGGCAACGAGGACGTTGATGGATTTCTTGAAGCCGTGGGCGAGGGGGAGACGGCGGATGAGCTGCAACGCCTCCTCGTTGTCGTAGACGATGCCGTTGCACTCGACGGTGCGCGGCTCCATGCCTTTGAGCTTCAGCTCGGCGCGACCATTGGCGTAGGTCGTCTCGGTGGCCGCCACCGGGCGCACGTTCCAGACGGCGTGGATCGGCTTCATCGAGCCGGCCTCGACCTCGGTGCGGCTCGCGGAGAGCGCACCGCCGAAGACGATCGAACTGAAACGCCAGATCTTGCGACCGTCGCGCTCGGCGGAGTCGACCGAGTAGCGGGCGGCGCCGACCTTGATGCCGCTGGGCATCTTGAGATCGAAGTCGAGGTCCTCGCCGTCCTGCCACGGGGCCGGGAGCAGGGCGGCGCCATCGGCGAGGTAGTCGCTGGCGGCGGCGACGAGTTCCTTCTCGCCCGGATACTCCTTGATGAGGCGTTCGCAGGCGGCGCTGGCGGCGGCGAGGTCGCCCTTCTTGTCGTGGCAGATCGCGAGGCGGAAGAGGGCCTGCGCGGCGAGGGCCTGGTTGGTCTTCGTGTCGGCGAGGATCTGCTGGTAGAGCTTCATCGCGGCATCGAGGTCGCCCTTGGTTTCCTCGGAGTAGACGCCGAGTTCCATGAGCTCGGAGATCGAGGCGGCGGGAGCGGCGGTCTCGGCGTGGCCGATCTGGAGGCAACCGACGAGGGCGAGGAGGGCGGCGGCGCGGCGGGAGCAGCCCGGCAGGAGGAGGAGAGTCGAAGTGGTGATCATCGAGCGCAGTCTACGCGGGGTTTGTTACCGGATGATTACCGGCATGTCCGGAGTTTGTCCGGCAGGGGCGGGGCGAACGGTGGCCGGGGGGCGGTGGCCTGTGAACTGTGGCCGGTGGGCGGTGGCCTGTGGCCGGGGGGGCCGGGCGGCTGAACGACTTAGTCGTCCAGCTACGGGGGAGCAAGAAGGCTGGGAGGGTCGAACGCCTTCGTCGTTCAGCGACGCGCGGAGGCGCGGGCGCGGCTCAGAGCTTCGCGCGCTTGGCGACCCACTCGACGATGGCCTTGTCGTTGTCGCCGGCCTGCCAGACGACCTGCAGGAACTCGGCCGGATGGATGTCGTGTTGCTTGAAGAACCGGCGGTCGCCACCGCAACCATACATGAGCGAGGCGGGGAGCTCGCCGCGGAGCTTGGCGCGGGCCTTGGGCATGAGGCGGGGGAGCCACTCGATGCCCTTCACGGCGGCGGTCTTGGCGGGGAGGGTGGCCTCGTCGACCACGAGGGCGGACGGCTCGCTCTTCTGCACGAGCTGGAAATAGCTGCGGCGGACGGCCTGGACGAGGAGCGCGGTCTCGAAGTCGGGCTCGCCGTAGTTGGCGGCGTCCTCGGCGTAGTCGTAGAGATCCTGCGGGCGGGAGCCGATGGCGGCGAGGAAGGCGAGTTCGTGCTTGGAGAAGAATTCGGCGGGGGCGCGCTTGCCGGCCGCGTACTGTTTCACGGCCTTGTCGTAGAGGGCGCGGAATTCCTTGTGGAAGTCGTAGTGTTCCATGGGGGCGCAGGTTAGGGGGCCGCAGGCCGAGGGGAAGCCGGAAGAGGCCGGACGGTCGGTGGGGCGGGGGCGGGGCCCCCCCCCGGGGGCCCAGGCGCCCGGGGGG
>JAEXPQ010000132.1 GCA_023446735.1 Verrucomicrobiota bacterium | reverse complement strand
TCCCCGCCAAGGGGGTGTTCGGCACTACAAGCCCCCGGCGCAAAACCCACCTATGAAGCCCCCGGCCCGCCCAACCCGCTTCCCTCGGTAACTTTCTTCTGCCGCTCTTCAAACTGACGAACTTGGGGTAGCATGAACGAGATCCTCACCAATCTCGCCAAAACACCAACTCCGGCCGCAGCGCGCCCTCGGACGCGCTATTTCTGTTCCACCACCACGATGTCGTCGGAGTGGATCGCGCAGTAGACCGTGTCGCCCTGGTGCCAGGCGTGCTCGTGCGCGCTCTCGTTGGCCACGACGGCCATGAGCTGGAGATTGTGGGCGACGCGGATACGCAACTCGTCCATCGCGCCGCGGAAGATCTCGTTCTCGATCACGCCCTTGAAGCAGTTGTCCTTCGCCGGCTTGGTGCGGGTGATGTAGATCTTCTCCGGGCGGATCGACATGAGCGCGCGGGTCGAACCGGGACGCAGCGCCGCGGCGCGGACCGTCACCTCCACGCCCTCGTCGAGGCGAATGTGCGCGGTCACGCCGTTGCTGGAGACGATGTCGCCGTCGAGCAGGTTGGCCTCGCCGATGAAGTCGGCCGTGAAGGCGCTCGCCGGCGCGTGGTAGATCTCGGTCGCCGTGCCCAGTTGGTCGATGCGCCCGCGGTGGATCACGGCGATGCGGTCCGACATGATGAGCGCCTCCTCCTGGTCGTGGGTGTCGAAGACGAAGGTGATGCCGAGCTGCCGCTGGAGGTGCTTCAGCTCGAGCTGCATCGCGCGGCGCAGCTTCGCATCGAGCGCAGAGAGCGGCTCGTCGAGCAGGAGCACCTTCGGCCGGCAGACGAGCGCGCGCGCCAGGGCCACGCGCTGGCGCTGGCCGCCGGAGAGCTCGTGCGGGCGGCGCTTGCCGAGGCCGGCGAGGGACACGAGACCGAGCGCCTCCTCCACGCGTTCGCGGCGCTCCGCGGCGGGCACGTGGCGCATCTTCAGGCCGAAGGCGATGTTGTCCGCCACACTCAGGTGCGGGAAGATCGCGTAGCTCTGGAACACCTGGTTCACATCGCGGCGGTACGGCGGGATGTTCGAGACGTCCTTACCCTCGATGAGGATTTGACCGGCGGTGGGCACCTCGAAGCCGGCGAGCAGGCGCAGGAGGGTCGTCTTGCCGCAGCCGGAGGGCCCGAGGAGGGTGAGGAACTCGCCCTTGCGGATCGTGAGGTCGACGTTGTCGACGGCCGTCACGGCGCCGAACGACTTCGTGACCCCGCGGAGCTCGACCATGGTTTCGGCGGAGACCGCGGCGCCGGCCGGCGGCGAGACCGGGGCGGGCGCGAGACGGAATTCCCACTCGAGTTGGGTGTCGGGATGATTCTGCACGGACGAAGGGAGATTCGACGTTGCCGCCGCCGGCGCAAGCGCGCTCTCGGGGCGGGGTTCGCGACGGGAATCGGGACGCGGGTCGTGGCTCATCGTCTCTCCTCCCCGCGGTCATGGAGGAACCAGAACGCGACCGCGAAGAGCGCGAGGAACGTGATGCCGAGCGCCGCGCCGAAGGGCCAGTCGCGCGCCTGCCCGAACTGGTTCTGGATAACGTTGCCGATCATCGGGACCTTCGCGCCGCCCATCAGGTCGGTCACGGCGAACATGCCGATCGAGGGCACGAAGACGAGCAACACGCCAGCGAAGATGCCCGGCCGGGTCAGCGGGATGATGACCTGCGTGAACGCCCGCACCGGGCCCGCCCCGAGATCGAGCGCGGCCTCGATCATCGCGTGGTCGAGTTTCTCCGCGCTGGTGAAGATCGGCAGGATCATGAACGGCAGGTAGGTGTAGACCAAGCCGATGATCACGGCGGTCGGCGAGTAGAGCACATCGAGCGGGCCCGCGAGCAGGTGCATCCACTGGAGCAACGCGCTGATGAGCCCCTCGCCCTTGAGCAGCGAGATCCACGCGTAGGTGCGCAGCAGGAAGCTGATCCAGAACGGGATCATCACCAGCAGCAAGAGGAGCGAGCGGCGGTTCGGCGGCGAGCGGCCGATGAAGTACGCCACCGGGTAGCCGATCGCCAAACAGAGCGCGGTGGTGAGCGCCGCGTACCAGAGCGAGCGGCCGAAGATCCCGAGGTAAACCGAGTCGAAGATCCGCGCGTAGTTCGAGCCCGTGAACGAGAACACCACCTGGCCCAGCTCGTCGCGCTGGCAGAAGCTGTAGACGAAAAGGATCGTCGTCGGCACCACGACGAAGAGCGCGAGCCACAGCAGCAGCGGGGTGAGCAGCAGCCAGCCCGTCGCGCCCGGAACACGTTTTCCGTCGGAGAATTTGCCCGAGAGGGAGGGCGGCAGGGCCATGATGGGGGAAGGCGCGGGAGGCGGGCGCCACGTGCGGCGCCCGCGCACGGGACGCTCAGGAGCCGCCCTTCAGGTCGGTGATGAGCTTGTCGACCATGCCGGCGGCCTTGCCGATGTCGTGGAAGGCCTCAAGCTTGCAGGGCGGCGGGTAGCTGGCGGGATTGCCGAGCTGCTCGGGCGAGAGGAGCTTGCGGGCCTCGGCGTTGGGATTCGTGTACGGAAAATCCGCGGAGATGAGCACGCTGATCTCGGGGCGGAGGATGAAGTTGATGAACTTCTCGGCATCAGCCTTGTGCGGAGCGCCCTTCGGAATCACGAGGCTGTCGATCCAGAGGTGCGCGCCCTCCTTGGGCAGCACGTAGGCGAACTTCTTGTCCTCCTGGTAGAGCAGCGCCGCCTCGCCCGACCAGACCACGCCGATGTCGACCTCGCCGCCGAGGAAGGCGGTCTTCGGGCTGTCGGAGTCGAACACCTTGATCTGCGGCAGCCACTTGGCGAGCACAGGGCGGGCGGCCGCGATCGCGGCGGGGTCGATCACGTTGATGTCGCGACCGAGCGTGCGCAGCGCCCAGGTGAGGATCTCGCGGTTGTCGTTGAGGGTGACGATGCGGTTGGCGTATTTGCCGGAGAAAACATCGGCCATGCCCACGATCGGGTCCTTGATCTTGTCGGTATTGACGACGATGCCGACGGTGCCGGCCATGTACGGCACGGAGTACTTCTGCTCGGGATCGTGCGGCTGGCGCAGGAACTCGGGGGCGAGGTTCTTGAAGTTGGGGACGTTGGCGAAGTCGATCGGCTCGAGCTTGCCCTTGGCGATGAGCGCCTCGACGACATACTCGGAGGGCTGCACGAGATCGAACTCGGCCGCGCCGCCAAGCAGCTTGGAGAGCATCTCCTCGTTGGAGGCGTAGGTCTCGTAGTTGACCTTGATGCCGGTCTCCTCCTCGAACTTGTCGAGAATCGCCTGGGGCACGTATTCCGACCAGCCGAAGAGGTTCACTTCCTTCTTGGCGGCGGAGAGATCGAGGGCGGCGCCGAGGGCGAGCCCGAGAGCGAGCAGGGAGCTGAGACGTTTCATGGAGGTTGGGACAGCGGGATGGCGGGCGGGGTCAGCGACGCAGGCGCTTCACCCATTCGGAGGCCAACAGCAGCACGATCGTTGCCACGATGAAGATGGTCGAAAGCGCGTTGATCATCGGGTTGAGGCCGACCTTGGCCATGCCGTAGATGCGCAGCGGCAACGTGGCGGAGGAAGAACTCGAGGTGAAGTAGGTGACGATGAGCTCGTCCATCGAGAGCGCGAAGGCCATGAGCCCGCCCGAGACGATCGCCGGCATGAGGTACGGCACGATCACGTGCCAGAAGGCCTTCAGCGGCGTGGCCCCCAGGTCGAGCGCCGCCTCCTCGAGCGCGGGGTCGAGTCCGGCGAGGCGCGCCTGCACCGCGGCCATCACGAACGGAAAGCAGAAGGTCGTGTGCGCGACGATCACCGTGCCGTAGCCGAGGCCGATGTCCACGGTCTTGAAGAACACCAGCAGGCTGATGCCCATGATGATTTCGGGCACGACCATCGGAATGAAGGCCAGCGTGCTGATCGTGCGCACCCCGCGGTAGCGGTAGCGGTGCAGCAACCACGCTCCGGTCGTGCCGATGACCGTCGCCAGCAGCGTCGCCGCGAACGCCACGAGCAGGCTGTTCTCCAGCGCGGCGAGCAGGCGGCTGTCGCGCAGGAGCATCCCGTACCACTTCAGCGTGAACCCCTCCCAGACGACGTTGAGCCGCGAGTTGTTGAACGAATACGCAACGAGGAAGAGGATCGGCGCGTAGAAGAACAGCAGCACCAGCACGGTCCAGCCGCCGAACAGCGCGTTCACGCGGGCCATGCCGCGCGGCGGAAGAAGACGACGTATGGGATGCGACCTGCTCATCGAGCGTTTGCAGGTCTAGGCCCGTGCGCCCGTCGTGCAAGCGGCTTTCCGGCCCGAACCCGGCTCGGCGCGGTGCGCCGCCTCGCGCCGCTCAGTGCGCGCGGATCAGCTCGAGCAGCTCCCGATCCAGCCGGTGGCCGTGGAACGGCTCGTACTTCACATCGTCGCGGCCGCTGTCGACCACGCCGAACGCGCCGCGCAGGTTCCACATCGCCCAGCCCCAGCCGGCCTCTTTCCAGAGCGTGAGCAGGTCGGTCATCCAGCCGATCATCGCGGCATGCGGCGTGCGGTTGAAACAACCCCACTCGCCCACATGCACGGGCACGCCGAGGCGCGTGAGCGGCTCCCACTTCGCGACGAGCTCCGCGCGCAGTTTCTCGCGGTCCCAGCGCACGCCGTGCCTGTCGGTCATCGGCCACACGGGTGGTTCCGTCGATTCGAACTCGTTGGCCGGCACCCACGTGGCCGTGTAGTGGCTGACCATCTTCGGCAGATAGCCGCGCGTGCTTTGCACGAGGCCGAGGTCGACCAGCCCGAGGACCGGCGTCTGCCCGATGTCCGCGCCATCGACCACGATGAGCCGTTGCGGGTCCTCGGCACGGATCGCCGCGACCAGCGCCCGCGCGATCTCCTCGTAGCGGGAGTGGTCGGCCATGAACGGCGGCTCATTGAAAAGGTCGAAACTCAAGCGCTCGCTCGGGATGCCGCGATAGCGTTGCGCGAACGTCCGCCAGTGGTGCACCGCGGCCGGCAGCGCCTGCTCCAGCGAGGCGCGCGGGCTGTCGAAGAGCTGCGCCGGTTCCTTCTCGCGTCCGTTCACGCAGTAGCCGGGGATGCGATGGAAGTTCAGGTTGATGTGGATGCCGAACTCGCGCCCCCACTCGATCGCCTCATCGATCGGCGCCAAGGCCCGTTCGTCGATCTCCATCCAGTTCTGCGCGCTCGACCATGCCCAGTAGGACATCGGCAACCGCGCGAAATCGAAGCCCCACTCCGCCATCCACTCGAAGTCGCTCTTGCGGAAGCGCTGGCTGCGCTGGCCGCCGGTGAGCTCGGTGAGGTTGAAACCGCGGCGGCGCGGGAACTTCGGTTGGGCCGCGGCCGGCGGCGGCAGGATCGGGCGAGTTTGCGCGGACATCTTTGAGTTGTAGACGAGGCCGGCCGCAGCCGCGGCCGAGACACCAAGGAATTCGCGACGGTTCATCGGAGAGGGGAGTCTCAGGAACAAGCGCCCGCGCCGCCCATAACGCAAGCAACGCCACCGGCGTCCGCGCTCGCCGTTCGCTCGCAATGCGCCCTTGATGCAGCGACCTTGGCACCGGCACATCGAACAAAGGTCGACGCTCAGTCCCCCAGTTCGGAGTCGACCAACCCCCGCAAACGGGCAACTCCCGCGTCGGCGATCGCGACGGCGGCGGGACGATTGAAACGCAGCCCGTGCTCGCTGAGGAGGACGACAGCAAACAACGCGGAGTAAAAGGACAACCGTCGCTGTTCGGGCCCAGACAACGCCAACTCGGCCGCCCATACTTCCACGTACAATTCATCGTAGCCGAGCTTGGTGAACGCCGCCTTCGTCAACCCGAGCGCGAAGAGCGGGTCACCGAAGCACAAGGTGTCGACATCGACGATCCCCGAGAAACAACCGTCCACGGTCACGATCACGTTCTTGGTCGTCGCATCGTCGAGAAACGCCCTCGGTTCGATTGCGGAAAAGTCGGACGCGAGCGTACCTGCCACATGCGCCAATCGACCCAGATCGGCGGGACCGAAGACTGAGTTGGGCCCCAAGCGCGCCCGACAGGTGGCGAGGTTCGCGGCAACGACCGCTCCCCAATCCGCTCCGGTACCCGGGAGAGCGTAGGACAACGCGTCGCCGAAACCTCCCGCTGGTGCCAGCGCCGCGACCGCCCTTTGCAGCGCAGCCATCCGGCGGGCTAGCGACACCTTCGCCCCGGTCGACAGTCCCGGATAGACCACCTCGAGATCCTCACCGGCCAGGCGCTCAAGCACCAGGTACGCATACGGGAACCGCACCTTGCTCAAGTCCGCAGAAAGAATCCGGGCAACGGGCACCCCGACGTCCCGCAGACGCCGCTCCCAGAAAACCGCACCCGCAAGCAGATGATCAGACTCTGGGCGAGCCATCCGCACCACCACTTGCCGCCCTCCGTCCAGGGTAACCTCGAAGACGTAATGGCAGAGCCCGGTCGGAAAGCGGCGCACCGCCACCGACTTTACCCCAAAGCACTCCTCCGCCACGCGACCGGCCAACGCTGCATTTGCAGAATCCATCATCCTCCAGCCAACAGCAGACCGGCAGCCAACAGCACGCCGAACAGCGCCAGGTGCGCCGCGGTCTGCGCGAGGAGCCTTATCAGTCCGGCCGGCGACGTCTGCGGCCGCAGCTTCGACCAGCACCGCAGCCCCAGCGGCAACGCGCCGAGCGCGAGCAGCGACCAGGCGCCTCCATCGCGCGCCCAGAAGACCAGCGGCACGACACCGCTCAACAGGACCGCCGCGCCGTACTGCGCCCGCCCGGCCCCTTCGCCGAAACGCACCACCAGCGTGCGCTTGCCCGCCAGCGCATCGGTCTCGCGGTCCCGGTAGTTGTTGGCGACCAGGATATTCGCCGCCAGGCCGCCCACCGCGGCACCGGCCAGCACGGCCTCCAATGTGAGCGTGCGCGCCTGCACCCAGAACGTGGCCCCCACCGCCACCAGCCCGAAGAAGAGAAACACGAACACATCGCCGAGCCCGTGATAGCCAAGTGGGTACGGCCCGCCCGTGTAGGCGATGCCGCAAAGGATGCTGAGCACGCCGAGGGGCAGGAGCCACCATCCGCCGAATGGGATCAGCCCCAGCCCGACGAGCAACGCCACCGCGAAGGTCGCCAGCATCGCGGCCCGCATCGTCGCCGGCGACACCCAGCCGGAGGCGACCGCCCGCGCCGGACCGACGCGTTTCTCGGTGTCGGCGCCCTGCACATAATCGAAGTAATCGTTGGCGAAGTTGGTCCCGATCTGCACCAGCAGCGCGAAGGCCAGGCACAGCCCCGCCGCCCCCCAGTGGAAAGCGCCGACGCCCGCCGCAAGGGCGGAGCCGACGAGCACCGGGACGACCGCGGCCGGCAGGGTCTTCGGGCGCGAGGCCAGCAACCAGACATGGATCGGGGATGGACGTTCGCTCATTCTCCCCCGGGGTGGTAGCGGGCCGGCGCCGGCAAGGCGAGTTTCTCTTCCAGTTCGCGGATGCGCGCGAGGACAACCTCCGCCATCGCGTAGGGGTTCCCCGGTGGCAAAGTCGGATGCACGGTCACGAGCCAGTCGAGCGCCGCGCGGTCTCGGCCTTGGCGGCGGAGCAGTTCCGCATAGACGCGCGCCGCGTAGTACGGCGCCGCGGGCTGGAGCGCCGCCCGGCGATAGTGCTCGGTCGCCCCGGCAAGGTCATCGAGCCGCTGCAGCTGGAGATTGGCGATCTCGACATGCAACAACGGGTCGTGCGGATGGTGCACAAACGCCTTCTCGAGGTGCGCGATCGCCGCGCGCGCCTGCTGGACCATCACTTGGCGCGCGACGGCCGGTGGCACCGGTCCCTCGCGCTCCAGCGCCGCGATCCGCCAGAACGGCACGTCGTAACCGATCATCCGGGCTCCGTTCAGCCAGAAGGCGACCGGACGCGGATCGATCGCGGTGACGAGCGCCAATGCCGCCTGAGTCCCCGCCACGTCGTTACGCTCCCAGTTTGCGTTGGCCCGCAGCCACAGCAGATCGGCCGTCAGCGCCCGGAAACCGCCAAGCAACCCGAGCGAAAACCCCTGCCCGATCGCCCCCTCGACGCTCCGCCACTCGAGAGCCGGCTGGGACCGCACCTGCGCCGCCCACGCCGCGGCCTCGAGCGGGCGCAGGCACCAGCCGACGGTCGCAAGCACCAGCACCGGCACGACCGCGCTCGCCGCCCTCCGCCATCGCCGCGTTGCCGGGAGCCTGTCCAAGCAGTGCCTCATATCTCGCGCCGGCCGAAGCTCCACACCGCCAGAGCGAGGAACGCGGCGGTGTAGACCGCGCCGTAGGCGCCGACCGAGGCCGCCCGCCCCACCACCGTCGACCACGTGTCGCCGGCGGCGATCTCGACCCCGAAGAGCTGGAAGTTCGGGAACAGCATGCCGATGGCGCCACCGCCCAGCCGCTCGACCCATCCGTGTTCATCACTCCATGACTCCCGCGCCAGATACTGGAGATGGCAGACCACCAGCACGAGAAAGCCGACCGCCTGCGCGAACAACGGCGTCTGCGCGTAGCTGCCGACGAGCAGCACCATCGCGGTCAATAGCCCGAACTTCACCGCCTGCAGCGCCCCGTTCGCGAGCACCGCCAGATACGGCTCGGCCGCATCGCGCAGGAGCGGACCGACGGCCGGCGGTGGCGGCGTCGAGAGCTCCCTCCACCACAACGCGAAGAGCAACAGGCCGGTGATGGTCGCGCAGAACACGAGACTCACGACCCAGGCTCCGAGAAACTTGCCGCAGATGAACTCGCTGCGTCGCACCGGCCGGGCCAGCACTGGCAGGACGGTGCGGTTCTCCAGATCGCCGCCGAGTAACTGAACCGTGGTGACGATCGTCAGCACCGAACCGAACACCACGAGCGCGCCGTGGCCGAAGTCCGCGACGAACTTCCACTCGGCGCCGCCGAAATCGAGCTCCCGCAAGCCCAGGCTGGCGAGAACAAGCACTGCGGCCAACACCAGGGTGAACTGAAACACCCGCTGGCGCACGGCCTCGAGGAAGGCATGGCCCGCCAGCACGGCCACGCGGCGGGCGGAAAAACGATGCACCGGCGCGACAGCGGGGTTCATCGTGCGCCCGCCTCCGCCGCGGCACCCGCGCTCTCGGCGCGTTCGAGCGTCTGCAGGAAGAAACGATCCAGTCGGGCGGCGGGATGCTCGACGCCATGGAGCACACCCCCGCGTTCGCCGAGCCACGTCCGGAAGGCCTTGAGCGCGTCTTCCGGCAGCCGGTCCACGACTAGGGCCTGCCGACCGCACCGCCCGAGGAGCTCGTCGAGCGAGCCCTCCGCGAGCAGGCGGCCGCGATGCATGATCGCCACGCGGTCGCAGACCTCCTCGATCTGCGCTAGGAGGTGGGAACACAGCAGGACCGTCTTGCCCGCGGCCTTCTGCTCGCGGATGAGCGCGGCGATCTCGGCCGCACCGACCGGATCGACCCCGGCGGTCGGCTCGTCGAGGATCAGGATCGGCGGATCCGCGACCAACGCCTGCGCCAGCCCGATCCGTTGCAGCATGCCTTTTGAATACGCGCCCACCCGGCGATCCCCTGCCCCGGAAAGCCCCACCCGCGCCAGCAGGGCGTCGATCCGCGCCTCGCGGCCGGCCCGCGGCACTCCCGCGAGGCGCGCGTGGAAACGAAGCAGTTCGCGCCCCGTAAGGAAACGCGGGAAGTACGGGGCCTCCGGCAAGTATCCGATCGCCCGGTGCGAGGCGGGCGCGGCGCCCGGCTCCCCGGCTAGGAAACACTCGCCCCGGGTCGGGCGCACCAGCCCGAGCAGGGCCTTGAGCGCGGTGCTCTTGCCCGAGCCGTTGGGCCCAAGCAGGCCGTAGATCTGCCCGGGGGCAACGGTCAGGGTCAAATCGTCGACCGCCCGCAAGCGCTGGCGGCCCCCGGGCAGCGGATAATCCTTGGTCAGGCCCCGGATCGCAATCGCCGGCGGGGTCTCCCCGGCCACGGTTGTTCTGGGTCCCGTTTCCATTCCCTTCATCCCCTCACCGAATCGCGAAGCCCTCGAATTGCGCCGGTCGGCACTCGGTGGTCCGCTCGACTTTTCGGATATAGCCGGGCATCGCCTCGGCCAGTCCCCGGAGGAACGCCTCGATCTCCGGCTTCGCGCCTTCCGCCTCCAGCTGCACCCGCCCGTCCGGCAGATTGCGCACAAAGCCGGTCACCTCGAACTCCTTGGCGACCTGGAGCGTGGTATACCGAAAACCAACCCCCTGAACATGACCGGAAAAATAGACGGTTTCGTGCTGAACCTCGTTCATGGCGTTCGCGATCGAAGATTTCCCACCGAGCGCGGTCATCACGCCGAAAAATCTGCGCAAACTCAACCCGGAACGGTGCTTCCGTCGCCGGCCGCCGAACCGCGGAGATTTCCCTTTCCATGCCCCCGCCCCGACCCACACTGCGGGCCCGAGGCCTTCGGCCGCGCCCGCCATGAACAACGCCAGCAACAACAGCAGTCCCAACGAAGGTGATGAACAAGGCGAGCTCGGGTGGGATGAGTTCGATTGGGAGCGCTACCTGCGCCAACGCGACGCCGCCGTCGTCGCCTACCGACGTTGCTACGAACAGGCCGCCGACACTGCGGATCGGCTCGACGAGGTCGCCCGCGAACTCGGCTGGGAACCCACGCTCGACGGCGATCTCACGGGCGAGGACGACGACGACGAGTTCGACGACGACGATCTCGATCCCTACACCCTGCACCGCAATCCGGTGTACGTCGCGACCCGGGCGATCTTCGCCAGCGTGGGGCAACGCCTCGAGGCGGCGGCCGTCGCCGGCGGCTCGTTCGCCCCGGCTCAAGCGCTGCCGTTGATCCGCACTCTCCACGAGGCGGAGATGGCGGTCGTGCTCGGGGTTCAGTCGCTCGATCTCGGCGACTCCGCGTTGGGCATCTCCCAGTTGAAACGGGCACTCAGTCTCTTGAATACAGCGATGGCGTTCGTGCCCGACACCGGAGCGGCCGCCGAACCTCCGGCCGAGGAGAGCAAGGAACTGAGGGCGTACGTCCTGCCGCGGCTTTTCGACCTGCGCGAGATTTGCCTGCGGGTGGTCCGCGAGTGCCGTCAGGAGTTGCAGCGCCCGCTCGACGACGAGGAGCAGAACTAGGCCGGTCGCCCGAGCGGGGCTTCTCGCGCCGGTGCCGTCCGGCGCCGGGATCCACGCAGGAAGGACCGGCCCGCTGGGAATCTCGCGCCCCTCCCCTGCTCCCCGATCGTACTCCGGCGGGCGGCGCAACGGCTCACCATGCGAGCGACCAAGGGGCGAACTCGGCAGAGGGCCGCCAATCGCCCGCAAATTGGCCACTCCCGATGAAGGAGGAAGCCAGGCGCCGTAGCGAAGTTCGCCAGACCATCTTTCTGCCGTGCCGAATCGGAAGCTTGGTGGCTTTCGCTGGGTGTGAAACATCCGGGGAACCCCGCCACCCCAGGCGGAGCGCCGAGCGAGTGAAGCGGGCGCCGCCAGACTCCCCACCGTGTAGTGAAACCTCCGTATCGAGAACCCTACCGCGGCGCCGACACTCTGGGCGCCGGCGCGGCGCGCGGTCGAAAAACTGGCGGAGAGAGGGGGATTCGAACCCCCGATAGGCTGTTACACCTATAACGGTTTAGCAAACCGCCCCCTTCGGCCACTCGGGCATCTCTCCAAAAGGTGGCGGGATGAAAGCCGCGGCGAAGTCGAGTGCAAGGCCTTTTCCCTCCGATCTGCGCCCGCGGCGCATTTTCCGGGCGGCTTTCCGGCGGAACTACTCGCGGGCGTCTTCTCGGCGGAAAATGGGGTTGACTTGGTCGATCCGCACCCGACCCTCGACGCCTTTCGCATGACCACCACGCCCGAGAACAAGTCGCGCAGTCTCTCCCCGGACGAGATTCCTTTCCACAACACCCAGTCGTTTGGTCGCTACACGACCGATACTGGCAAGCTTCTTCCCCGCAAGTACACCCGGATGTCGGCGAAGCAGCAGCGCAAGGTCACCAAGACCATCAAGCGCGCCCGCAACATCCACCTGATGGCCTGATCCATCGGCTCCGTCCATCTTCGAAGCCGGAGTACCCACTCCGGCTTTTTTTGGGTCCCGACATCGGCGCATGGCCACCATCCACCAACCCACGCCGCGGAACCTGCGTCGTCTGGCCACCGTGCTCGCCGAGGGCGGACTCGTGGCCGTGCCGACCGAAACCGTCTACGGCTTGGCTGCGAACGCGTTGTTGCCGAAGTCCTGCCGCGCGATCTTTCGCGCGAAGCGGCGCCCGCTCACGGATCCGCTCATCGTGCATGTGGGATCGGTCAGCGCGGCCGCCAAACTCGCGGTGATCACGCCGGTGGCACGCAAGCTCATGGCGGCCTTCTGGCCGGGCCCGTTGACCATCGTCCTGCGCAAGCGCCCCTGCGTCCCCGCCGTGGCCACCGCCGGCGGCCCCACCGTCGCCATTCGCAGTCCCGCCCATCCCGTCATGCGGCGACTGCTGCGGTTGAGCGGTGCGCCCCTCGCGGCGCCGAGCGCAAACCCCTTTGGCTTCATCAGTCCGACCACCGCCGCGCATGTCGAGGCGGGACTCGGAACACGGATCGAGCACATCATGGACGGCGGGCCCTGCAGCGTCGGGGTCGAGTCGACGATCGTTGACGTCTCCGACCCCGCCCGTCCGGTGATCCTGCGCGTGGGCGGAATCACCGCCGAGCAGATCGGGACGGTGCTGGCGCAACCGGTGCCGGTGCGCAACCAGGCGGTGGTGCAAGCGGGGCCGTTGCGCGCCCCCGGCCTGCTCACCCGTCACTATAGTCCCAACACGCCGCTGCGCCTGCACGCCCGGATCACGAAGACGATGCTGCGGCGCGCCAAGCCGGACGAGGGCTTCATTCTGTTCGCTCCGCCCGAGGGGGCCGCTGTTCGGTCGGCCGCGCGTGTGGAAGTACTCTCCCGCCGGGGGCGCCCGCAGGAGGCGGCCCGGCGCCTATTTGCGAAACTGCACGAACTCGACCGCGCCGGCCTGCGGCAGTTGCACGCGGAACTCGCGCCGGAGACCGGCGCGGGCATCGCGGTCAACGATCGGCTGCGCCGCGCCGCCGCCAAACGAAGCGGCCACTGAGCGCCGGAGAGTGACGCGCCGGAAGCGCCCACGGCCGGACCGGGCGGAAGCACAGTCGCCTTCCGCCGCGTGCGAGATCTCCGGTCGAGCCACGGCGACTCGGGCCGGTCACTCCTGCTTCTCCGACGGCGAGCCGTCGTCCGCCACCACGAAGTAGTCCTTGTAGGACTTGTCGTAATACTGGGCGTAGTAGTAGCCGCTCACCGCCAGGTTCAACGCGTTGAGCACGGCGCCGAAACAGGGGACGTTCGTTTCCATGAGGCGGCGGGCGCAGAACTGGGCCGCCTTCCGTCGCACATGGTTGAACATGATCGTGAAGATCGAACCATCCGCCAGCGGCAGGATGACCATCGCATCGCTGACCGCGGCGAGCGGCGGGGTGTCGACCAGCACGCGGTCGTAACGGTGCCGCAGTTCGTCGAACAGGCGTTCGAAATCGGGGCTGTTGAGAATCTGGGTCGGATTCTTGGCGCGGCCGCCGGTCGGCAGGATGTCGAAGTTCGGGTGGTGGTTCTTGACGACCAGCGAATCGAGCGGGGCGCCGGAGATGCAGTAGTCGATCACGCCCTTGGCGTTCTCGATGCCGAACGAGCGGTGCACATTCGGTTTCCGCAGATCGCAGTCGACGATGATGGTCCGCTCGCCGTGCGCCGCGAACGTCAGCGCGAGATTCGAGGTCACGAAGGACTTGCCCTCGCTGGGCGTCGTGCTGGTGACGAGGATAACCTTGGCGTTCTTGCTCTCGTCCTTGAGCCGGAGATTCGAATGCAGCGAGAGGAAGGCCTCGGCCGCCTGCGGGTCGGCGTTGGAGATCGCCACCTGCGATTTCTCGGTCGCCTCCATGCGCCGGATCTGCGGCACGATCGCGACCAACGGCAGACCGACCACGGCCTCGATGTCGAACGCGCTCTTCACCCGGTCGTCGATGAAGGCGACGAAGAAGGCGAACGCGAGCCCGAGACCCGCGCCGCCGAACAGCCCGAGCGCAAGGTTGAGAAGGATCTTGGGCGAGGAGTAATCGCTCGGATGGGGCGCGAGCGCCCGGTCCAGTCGCCGCGCGTTCTGCGTCTCGATGTTGGCCGACATCGCGGTCTCGCGCATGCGGCCGACGATGCTGGCGAGCAATTGTTCGTTCACCTCGAGCTCGTTCTGGGAGGACTTGTACTCGACCATCATGCGATCGAGCTTGAGCGCCTCCGTCTCCTGCGAAGCCAGATCATCGCGGGTCTGCTCGAAGGAGCGCCGGTTGGTCTCGTAGTCGCTGAGAATGTTGTTCGCCGCGGTGTCGAGCGCCCGGTTCAGCTCGGCCTCGGTCTGGGTCAAGGACTGCATCGCCTCGAGCATCCGCGGATGCTTCGCGCGATAACGCTGCTGCAATTGGGCCACCGCGATCTTCTGCGCGGCGACCTGCTGGGACAGGGTCTGGATGAGCGGGATGCTGGCGATGAACGTCAGGTCCGCGAGCGAGGAACCCGCGCGGCGGGCCTCCTGCACCTGGTGCCAACGCACCTCGGCCTCCTTCATGCGGGACGAGGACTGGGTGAGCAACAGGTTGAGCGCCTTGAGCTTCTCGGTGACGATGTCCTTGCGCTGATCGAGGGACACCATGTTGTTCCGCTCCTTGTAGGCCTGCAGATTGATCCCCAGCTCCTGCACCTTCTTGCCCTGGGTGTCGGCGCGGTTCTTCAGGTCCTCGACCGCCTTCATCGACTCGGTCATGCGCTGACGGGCGTTGTAGGTCATGAACTCGTCGACGAAGAGATTCGCGACCTTGGCGGCCACCGCGGGATCCGGATGCTCGTAGGTGACCAGGATCAAACGGGTCTGACGGACCGGGACGACCTTGCGGCCCTTGACCAGAATCTCGCGGGGAGTGATCGGATCGCCGCTGCCCCCCTTGTCGTAGGGAGCCATGAAGGCTTTGGCGTCGTCACCGACGAGGCGCTCGGCGACCTTTTCGACGAGCGCGTAGCTCTCGAGCAGCTTCACCTGGGTATTGAGATCCTCGGGGCCGCGCATCTCGGTGTCACGGACCTCCTCGACCTTCATGACGACCGCGTCGCGGCGCATGATCTCGACGGTGGCGCCGGCGGTGTACTGCTTGGTCCGGCTGAACGTGTACACCAGCGTCGCGCTGAAGACGACGAGGAACACCACGATCACATACCACATGCGCTCGCGGAGGATGAGCAGGTAATCCCGGATGTTGCGCTGCGGGGCCCCCTCCTGATCGCCGTATCCATACTCCTCCCGCCCGTAGCCGTAGTGGCCCTCGCCCCCGCGACCGCCCGGGCCGGAGTGGGATCCTGGGCGGGCGCCGGAGCCCGGTTGGTCCTTTTCGGATGAGTCACCTTTGGTCATAGCACACGCTCCGGCACGAAAACGACATCGTCTTTCCGCAGAACCATCGGCTCCTTGGCCACCCCCGACATGAGCTCGTCGGTGTTGATCACGAGATTCTGCACCCGCCCGTCGGGCAGCGTCCGGGTCAGGCGCACCCGGCGGCGGTCGGCCAGACGGTTGAACCCGCCCGCCCGGGAGATCGCATCGAGGATCGTCAGGCGCTGTTCCGGCGGATACTCGACCGCCTGCGGCTGATTGACCGCGCCGATCACATTCACGGTCCGTGTCTGGTATTTGAGGATAACGATGTTGACCTGCGGGTTGACCAGATAGTCCCGGTCGTACGCGTCACGCACGGCCTGCTCGACCTCGGCCAGCGTCCGGCCCACGACGACGATCTTGCCAATCAGCGGAAAATAGAGATCGCCCTCCTGCGAGACGCGCAGCTCGCGATCGAGGTCGGGTTCCTGGAACACCTTCACCCCGACCACATCGCCGGGTTCCAGCGTGTAGTCCTTGGCGGAGGCGGGCGCGGCCGCCGCCCACGCGGGCAGCAGGGTGAACGCCAGAGCCAACAGCACCAGGAGGCCCCGCGAACGAGACGAGGGGCGTCGCTGGACGCCCCTCCTGGTGATTGGAAGAATCGAAAACGCGCTGATCACTTCAGAAACGGAGCGCCGCTCCGATGCTCAGGATGTTGCCGCTGAAATCGTAGAAGCGTTCGGTGGAGAAGTTCGTTCGATGGACATACGAGGCGTTGAACGAGAAGTTCTCGTCCATCGCGTAGACCACCCCCACGTCCGCGGTCACGAAGTCGTCCTTGCGGGACGACTCGTAGTCGGAGGACTCATAACTGACCCCGGCCATCACGCTCCACTGCGGATCGAGCTCGAACTTGCCGCCGCCACGAACCGCGAAGACCTCCTGCGAAAGACCGGTGGCGGAATTGCTGAAGTCCTTCGAGGCCGTGAGATCAAAGGAGGACTTGGGCGAATACGCGTAGGTGAGGGTTCCCGAGAACGAGAACAGGTCGGTGGAATCGTCCATGCCGGCCGGCATCTCGTCGAACACACGCACCCCTTGACCGACGCGGATCTGGCCCTTGAGCTTCGGCGTGAACTCGCCGCGCGCGCCGACGTTGAAGAAATGATCCTTGGAGTCGTACGAGCGGGTGTAGCTCGGGAGCTCGTCGACCAGCGAGCGGCGGTACCGGTAACCCACGCTCAAATCGAGCTTGGGGGTCGCGGCATAGTAAAAGTCGAAGGGCGCGCCGTAGCTTTCCATATCGACGAACGTCGAACCGGGATAGTTCGTGGCATTGTAGAAGAGTCCCGCACCGAGACTGGTCTTCGCGGTGACCGCCCAAATGCCGTCGATAGAACTGTTGATCTCATCGTGCCGCACCGCCTGATCGCGATTGCGGATGCTGATGCTTCCTTGGCTGTATTCGCGATAGCTCGCGTTGGCGGTCACCTTGGACTTGGCGCCTTCGTAAACGTACTGGCCCACGCCGGAGAACAACTCACCGTCGTAACCGCGGTACTCGTCATAGCGGAGGATCTGCTCCGTGAGCACCAGAAGGCCGGTGGACTGGCCGCCGTTGTAGTTCAGCTCGAGGCCGGGAGCCACGACGAAGATCACGTCGCCGTCCTTGTTGAGGTCGGACAACGTGACATTGTCGTCGAACCGAACCTGGCCGTCGGCGGTGAAATGGAGAATGGCGTCGGGTCCGAGCGAAAGGCCGGACTGGGCCCAGGCCATGAAAGGTGCGCACGCGAACGCGGCGATCCCCAAGATCGATTTACTGCTCATAGATTGTGTGTTTAGGGTCTCTGACCAGCTGCACGCGCCTCGTTCAGTTCGAGGGGCTGACGACGTCCGGATTGATCGGCTGCGGGAGCGGGATCACGGTCGGACGAGCGGGGGCGGCGACCGCGGCCGGCGCGGCGAGCGCTTCGCGCACCTCGGGCGGAACGCAATCGGTGACGCCGACGACGATCTCGGCTGAGCGATCCGGATAGACGTCAAGCGCAGTACGCACCAACTCGGGCGACATCTTCGGCAAGCCTTTGCACACCGCGCAGACGATCTGGATCACCTTCTCCGGGATCGCCGTCACGGAGGCCTTGACGAGCTCAATCGCGTCATCGGGGCTCTCAACCGCGGCCTTGGCGACCACGGCCGGCGCCTTTTCGATATCCTTCTTGGCCTCATTAACGACGTCTTGGATGACAATGTCGGCACGCACCAGAAGCGCGGCGAAGGAGAAGCAAAGCAGGGAGACGAGGCGTTTGTTCATAAGGAGAGGTGGTTCGGAGTTCGGTGAGGAAAAAACAGCGACGGAAGGGCAGCAAGGCCTAATTTGGTAGCAATCGAGCGTCGAAACCCTAGCTTGCCCCGCACCCGCAGCCAATGGACCCCCGCCAACAGAAAGTAAACATCGCCCCGGCCCGCAAGGAACCTTGGTGGGCCTTCCCGATCTCGGTCCACCAGGAAGCGGCCGGCACACGGATTAGCATCGCGTGGCGGCGAATGGCCCTGCAACTGCTCGGTCTGGCCGCCTGCGGGTGGTTGTTGCTGGTGTGCAGCGTCTTCCTCTGGGTGAAATACTACCGGGGATTCTCCGACGTGCAGTTCACCAACATCCTGCTGCCCCACCGTTGGAAGGAATACAGCACCGCGCGCGGCAATTTCTACATCAAGCAAGCCAAGGAGGAAATCGCCGCGCAAAAGTGGGTGGACGCCATCCACCACCTGCGCGTCGGAGTCGCCGCCGCCCCCTCCAACACCGAGGGACGCCTGATCCTCGCGCAGTTTTTCACTCTCTTTGGACGCATCGAGCTGGCCAAGCGCACCCTGGTCGAAGGCGTGCCGTTCGGCAAAGACGACCCCGAATATCTCAAGGCGCTCTTCGGCTTCCTCCTCCAGTACCAGGAGGATGACGAGATCCGCCGCATCGCCGCCGAACAGCTGCCGCCCGCTCCGTCCATCGACAACCGGACGCAGCTGATCGCGCTGGCCGCCGCGACCGCGAATTTCTACCGCGGCGCCTACGATGCCGCGGAGGCCCTCATCGAGGACTACCGGCTGCTCGGCACGAAAGACGGCCGCATGCTCCAGGTCCGCATCGATTGGGAACGAGGGAATCGAGACCTCGCCCTCCAACGCCTCGGCCAATTCATCGCGGCGGCACCGGACGACGACGACTTCTACAGCCAGCTCGTCACGTTCAACCGTGAACTCGGCCGACTCGATCTGGTCGCGAAGTACGCCCTGCTCCGGGAGCTCGCCAATCCCAAGAGCGCCGCCGCCCGCATCGATCTGCTCCTCGCCTATCGGATGAACGGCAACGACACGAAATACCGCGAGAGCGCCGCTTCGATCCTCCGCGATTTCCCGGACGACCGCACCACCCTGCTCGCCCTCGCCAATTTCGGCACCGAGCACGGGGACGCCGAGCTCGCGCTCCGGGTCTTCCGCCACCTCAAGGAACACAATCTGGAGACCGATGCCGCCGGGCTCATGGTAGCCGAAGCCTACATCGTCGCCGGCCAACACCAGGCGGCCCTCGATTTCCTGCTCGAACTGGGGCGCAGCCGCCCCGAGTGGCTCCAGAAGTTCCTCGGCATCGTCAACGGCCTCCAGGCCGTGGCCTGCTACGGCCTCGGGCAACGGGAGGACGGCGACCTCTATCTCACCCACTTCCTGGCCCAGCCCAACATCCGGGCCGAGCACCTGACCGCCATCTCCAACCGGCTCATCGCGGTCGGAGCCAAGACCGAGGCCCGCCGGGTGCTCCTCCAGGCCGTCACCGCCGACACCCGCAACCAGAATGCCCTGACGCGGCTCTGCCAGCTCGACCTCGAACGCAGCCCGTCCGACGAGCTCATCGCCAATCTGCGCCGCCTCATCGCGATGCGCCGCCCCTCGAGCGAGGTGCTGCAACTCGCTAGGCGCCGACTCGCCAGCGACCGCTTCCTCTTCGTCGCCGGCCGCGACGAACTGCTCGCCTCGATCCAGGCCACCCTCGCGCGCAGCCCGGTTCCCGTGATACCGGCGTCCTGAGCCGTCGACTCCCGCTCGGCTCGCGCTGCGTCCGCGTGCACCCCGAGGATGCGCAGGGATCTCGCGCGCCGGCGTCCGTTACTCCCGGTCATCCGCGAGCGTGAGCGCCGCCCTGACCGTTTCCGTACACTGCCGCCGCCGCCCGACTCGCGGGACCGCATCGCTCACGCGCAGCGGAAGCGGCCGAGACCCTCGGCCCGATGTGGCGGAGCGAGATGCCGGCGAGGTCCGCTGCGACGACGGCGAGCACGGGCCGCAAACAGCGGGGCGTCCCCCCCCCCCAA
>JAEXPQ010000115.1 GCA_023446735.1 Verrucomicrobiota bacterium | reverse complement strand
GGCTCGCCCTGCTCGCCCTCGGCCTCGCCGCCGGCGGCGGTTGCCGCAAGCTCGACCGGCCCAACGCCTCGGCGCGCCCCCCGCGGCAGACCGTGGCCGATCCCAACGCCTACCTTACCTACCTGCGACCGCGCGAGGTGGGCAAGCCCCTCACCCAGCCGCCGTGGATCGCACATGTCATCAACGTCGATCTAGACCGCGATGGCCGCGACGACGTGCTCGCCTGCGACTCGAAGGAGAACAAGATCCTCTGGCTGCGCCAGGCCGCGCCGGGCCAGTTCGAGGAGATCGTGCTCGAGGAGGTCAGCAAGGCCCCGGTCCACGTCGAGGCCGTCGACATGGACGCCGACGGCGACCTCGACCTGCTCGTCTCCGTGATGGGCTACGTCTTCCCCAACAACGACAAGATCGGCGAAGTTGTCATTCTCGAGAACGATGGCCGCCAGCGCTTCACCCGCCACGTGCTCCTCGCCAACACCTCCCGCGTGACCGACATCCGCGCGGCCGATTTCGACGAGGACGGGCAGCTCGATCTCTTCGTGGGCCAGTTCGGCTACGATCAGGGCGAGGTGCGCTGGATGCGGCGGACCGGCCGCTGGACCTTCGACCACGAGATCCTCCTCGACCTCTCCGGCGCGATCAACGTCTGCGTGTCCGACTTCAATGGCGACGGCCACCAGGACGCCGTCGCCCTCATCTCCCAACAATGGGAGGAGATCTATCTCTTCCTCGGCGACGGCAAGGGCCGTTTCACCCGCAAGCTCGTGTGGGGCTCCACCAACGAGGACTACGGCAGCAGCGGCATCAGCCTCGCCGACCTCAACGGCGACGGACGTCTCGACATCCTCTACACCAACGGCGACGGCTTCGGTCCCGCCGTCACCCCCGGTCCGCGTCCCTGGCACGGCGTGCAATGGCTGGAGAACACCGGCGGCGGCACCTTCAAGTACCACCGCGTGGCCGATCTCGCCGGCGCCTACAGCCCGATCGGCGTGGACCTCGACCAGGACGGCGCGATGGACATCGTCGCCACCTCCGCGTACCTCGAGTGGGACAAGAAGACATTGTTCCCCTCGCTCGTCTGGTACCGCAACGACGGCAAGGGGCGGTTCTCGCCCCGCATCCTCGCCCACACGCCCAAGGACCTCATGTCGGTGACCGCCGGCCATTTCGACGCCTCGGGCCAGCTCACGCTGGTCACCGGCGGCTTCCCCGTGAATCCGCCCTACGAACGGATCGCGCGTCTCACCCATTGGCAGCGCAACACGCCATGAAACGCTCCCGCCTCGTCTGGATCATCGCCCTCGTCGCCGTGCTCGCGCTCGGGCTCGGCGCCGGGTGGTGGTGGCAACAGCAAACCCTGCGCGCCGCGATCCTCCGGGAAGCCGTCCCCCCGCGCCCGGACCTGAGCAACTGGGCACCCGAGCTGGGCAAGCGCGTCGCCGCCTGCGAGCAGCGCCTTGCCACCGGCGACGAGCCGCTCGCGGCGCTCGCCGAGCTCAGCCGGTTGTATCATGTGAACGGATTTCTCGCCGAGGCCCGCCAATGCTACGAGGCCCTCGAGGTGCTCGATCCGGCGGAGGCGCGCTGGTTCCACCGCCATGCCGTGATCCTCGCCGGCTTCGGCGACATCGAGGGAGCGCGGGCCCGCTGGCGCCGCGTGGCGGACCTCGCCCCCGACTATCTCACCGCCCGCCTCCGCCTGGCCGACCTCTGCATCAAGGCAGACGATTTCGCCGCCGCCAAGGCCGAGTACCAGACCGTGCTCGCCCGCTTTCCCGACCAGCCCTACGCGCTCCTCGGGCTGGCCCGCTGCGCGCTCAACGCCGAGCGGTGGGAGGAGGCCCGCGGTCTGCTCGAACGCGTTGTCACGCTCACCAACTACAAGCTCGGGTACGATCTCATCATGAGCGTCTACGAGAAGCTCGGCCTGACCGCCGACGCGGCGCGCGTGCGCGGCATGTACCGCACCTTCGGCGCCTACCGCGACCCCGCCGATCCCTGGTTGCTCGAACTCGACGAGGATTGCTACAACTCCTTCCACCTCTCGCTCGCGTCGGGCGCAGCCGAACTCGAGGGCGACCTCGCGCTCGCCCGCCGCCGGATCGAGCGCGCCATCGCCCTCGCCCCCGAGCAAGGCACGCTCTACTTCCAGTACGGGAACACCCTGCTCAAGCAGAAGCAGTACACCGCCGCCCGCGCCCAGTTCGAGCGCTGCACGCAGATCCAGCCCACGTTCAGCGATGGTTGGGCGTTTCTCAGCAGCGTGCTCGAGTCGGTCGGCGACCGCGCGGGCGCGGATCGCATCCTCGCCGAAGGGTTGCGCCTCTGCCCGAACTCCCCCGGCCTGCACCTCCAGAACGGCCGGCGTCTCCAGCGCGAGAAGCGGCCGGAGGAGGCGCTCGCCGAGTTTCGCCTCTCCGCGCGGCTGCGGCCAAACGAGGCCGACGCCTTCCTCGCGATCGCCACCACGCTGATCACGCTCGGACGCAAAGCCGAGGGGCTGGAGGCGGTCGACCAAGCCCTGGTGGCCGAGCCCGAGCACCCCATCGCGCTGGGCATCCGCACCTTCGATGCGATCGACTCCGGCAGCGAGGCGAGCGCTCGCACTTGGCTGCGCCGGGTGGCCAACCAGCCGCGCGTCGAGGACCGCGACCGCGAACGCCTGCTCGCCGCCTATCGCGAACGCTTCGGCCGCGCCTTCGAGTAGGCTGGAGCCAGGTCGGGAAACCCGCCCGCCGAAGCCCCGAACCTAAGCGCGCACCTTCGGGCCGCGAAACCCTCGAACCAGCCGTCAGCTCCCGCGACGCCGATCGGTCGGAGACCGGCCCTGCTGGCCGGCATGCCAACCCCGCAGGTCCAGTCCCCGATTGGACGCTCACGCTGTTGCACGCCATCCCGGCCTGCGCCCTGGCGCAGGTGGATTGGGCGTAACCCGGTGGGTTCAGGGTTCAGAGTTCAGGGTTCAGAGTTCGGAGTTCAGGGTTCGGAGTTCAGGGTTCGGAGTTCAGGGTTCGAAGTTCGGGGTTCAGGGGGACCGCGCGGCTGCAACCCGCAACCACTCGCGACCTGTCTTCTGCACGGCGGAAGGCGCTCCCCGTTCGGACGCCCAAACACCACTCTTCGCTCAGGAACGCGGCCACCAAGCCGATGGTACCCCGCATTCCGCGCTCCTCTCTCCGGGCAGGAGCAAGACTCTCCGCACGCGCCGCGCCAACACGCACTCCTTTCCGCCCATGCCGGCTGAACCTTATCCGCCCGGCCCCCATGCCCCCCGCCTCGAGCGCATCCTGCTCCAGGCGCTGCTCGAACACCTGCCGGACGCGGTGTACTTCAAGGACCGGCAAAGCCGCTTCCTCTGCGTCAACGCCGCCAAGGCCCGCAAGACCGGCAATCGCGCGCCCGCAGAGCTCGTCGGCCAGACCGACTTCGACCACTTCACCGCCGAGCACGCCCAAGCCGCCTTCGACGACGAACAACGCATCATCGCCACCGGTACGCCCCTGCTCGACCGCGAGGAGAAGGAAACCTGGCCCGACGGCCACGTCACCTGGGTCTCCACCACCAAGCTCCCGCTCCGCGATCTCGACGGCGCCGTCATCGGCACCTTCGGCATCTCCCGCGACATCACCGGCCAGAAGGCCGCGGAAGCGGAACAACGCGCCCTCCAGACCCAGCTCGACCTCGCCCACAAGCAAGAGTCCATCGGCCGCCTCTCCGCCGGCATCGCGCACGAGATCAACACTCCCGGCCAGTTTGTCGCCGACAACCTGCGCTTCCTCTCCACCTCCCTCCAACAGCTCGCCCGGTACTTCGCCGCCGTCGACGACCTGCGCGCGCAGCTCGCGGCCCATCCGCAGTTGCAAGCACCCCTCGCTGATCTCGCCACCGTCGCCGACGAGATCGAGCTCCCCTACCTGCGGGACGAGCTCCCGCGCTGCATCGGTCAGTCGCTCGACGGCATGGCCCGGATCGCCCGCATCGTCGGCGCCCTGAAGGACTTCGCCCACCCCCCGGCCGCCGGGCGCGCCCCCGCGGATCTCGCGCAACTCGCCCAAACCGCGCTCGATGTGTCCCGCCACGAGTGGAAATACGTCGCCGAGCTGGTCACCGAGTTCGCCCCCGACGTGCCGCCCGTACCGCTCGTCGTCGACGAGCTCAACCAAGCCCTGCTCCACCTCATCATCAACGCCGCCCACGCCATCCGCGAGGCCCTCGCCCAGCGCGGCGAGACCAAGGGCCGCCTCACCGCCCGCACCCGACTGGCCCCGCCCTTCGCAGTGCTGGAGATTTCCGATACCGGCACCGGCATCCCGGAGGCTATCCGCCCCCATCTCTTCGAACCTTTCGTCTCCACGAAGGGCGCGGCGGTCGCCTCCGGACAGGGACTGCATAGCGTGCACAACATCGTTCGCCGTCATGGCGGCCGCGTCGAGTACGACACCGTGCTCGGCCGTGGCACCACCTTCCGCCTGTTCCTCCCGCTCGCGCCCGCCCCACCTTCCGGTGGTGGGTCGGGCTTTACGCCCGACATTCCTCCGCCGGCCGCCTCTTCATGAATACTCGGATTCTCTTCGTCGACGACGACCCCAACCTCCTCGCCGCCCTCTCCCGCAGCCTGCGCAAGCGCTTCGAGTTCGACACCGCCCTGAGCGGCACCGAGGCCCTCCAGCAGATCGACCGCCGCGGCCCCTACGCCGTCGTCGTCGCCGACCAGACCATGCCCGGCATGAGCGGCGTGGAGCTCCTCGAGGCCGTGCGCGAAGCCACGCCCGACACCGTCCGGCTCATGCTCACCGGCAACGCCGACCAGAAGTCCGCAGTCGACGCCGTCAACCGCGGCGAGGTCTTCCGTTTCCTCAACAAGCCCTGCTCGCCCGAGGTGCTCGTGCCCGCCCTCGAGACCGCGCTCAAGCAGTACGAGCTCGTCACCACCGAGCGCGAGCTGCTCGAGGGCACGCTCGCCGGCAGCGTCCAGATCCTCACCGAAGTCCTCGGCATGGTCGCCCCCGAGATCCTCGGCCGCAGCCAGCGCCTGCGCGACTCCATCGGCACGTTCGCCAAACACCTCGGGCTGGAACCGGTCTGGGAATACGAAGTCGCCGCCGCGCTTTCGCCCATCGGCTACGCGTCCCTGCCCGTGCTCATCCTGCGCAAGCTCGCCGGCGGCGGCGAACTCACGCCGGAGGAGGCCGCCCTCGTGCGCCACACCCCGGAGGTCGGCTGCAACCTCGTCTCCAGCATCCCGCGCTTCGGCCGGGTCGCGCAGATGATCCTCTACCAGCACAAGGACTTCATCGGCACCGGCGTGCCCGCCGACTCCGTTTCCGGCGAGGCCATCCCGACCGGCGCCCGCCTGCTCCACATCCTCGACGACCGTCTCACCCTCGAGCTCGACGGCGTCGTGAAGCAGAACGCCCTCGTCGAGATGCGGGCGCGCTCCGGCCGCTACGACCCCGTCCTGCTCGAGAAGTGCTTCGAGTGCTTCCCCACCTTCCTCTCCAACGCCCTGGCCTCCGACGTGCCCGTCGCCTACAAGCACGCCGACGAACTCGCCCCGGGCCAGGTCCTCGTCTCCGAGATCAAGTTGGCCAACAACGTCCTGCTCGTCGCCGCCGGGGAACGCCTCACCAAGATGGTGATCCAGCGCATCCAGAACGCGGTCACGCTCAACCACCTCAAGGGGCCCTTCCCGGTGCAGGAGCCCCGCGGCTAGACATCCGCCGCCATGACGTCGACCGTCCAGCCGGCCGCCCCGTTCCGCGCGCTCTTCGCGGCATTGGAGTCCGCCGGGCGCCGACCGCTCGCCCAGCGTCTGCTCTGGGCCGCGCTCTGCGTGGCCGGAGGCGCCGCGCTGCGCGCGGTCCTGCTCGAGGACCTCGGTCGCGGCATCCCCTACATCACCTTCTACCCGGCGGTCGTGCTCGCGAGCCTGCTCGGGTCCAGCTCCGCCGGACTGCTCGCGACCCTCGCTTGCGCGGCGCTGGCGTTTGTCTGGGTTCAGCACGGCCATCTCAGCACGGTCGAGTGGCTCGCCCTCGCGGTGTTCACCGTCAGCTCCTCCGTGATCGCCCTGCTCGCCGGCCTGCTCCATCGCGCCCTGCGCCTCCTGCACGCCGAGCTCGCCGCGCGCCGCGCCACCGAGGAGGCGCTCGGGCGGTCCGCCCGCGAGTGGCAGACCACCTTCGACGCGACCCGCGACGCCGTGTGGGTGCTGGACCACGACTGCCACATCGTGCGCGCGAACCGCGCCGCCGGCGAGCTCTTCGGCCGCGCCGCCGAAGCAGTTGTCGGCCGCCACTGCTGGGAGATCGCCCACGGCTCCGCCTCGCCCCTGCCCGACTGCCCGCTCCAGCGCGCCGCCCGCTCCGGGCGCCGCGAAGTCATCGAGCTGCCCGTCGGCGAACGCTGGTTCGAGGTGATCGTCGATCCGATCCTCGACGCCGCGGGGCGCTTCACCGGCGCCGTGCACACGATGAGCGACATCACCGCGCGCAAGCAGGCCGAAGCCCGGCTGCGCCGCGAGCAGGAGCTCTCCGCGCAGCTCATCGACGCCCAGCTCGACACGGTCGTGCTCTTCGATCCGTCGACGAAACGGGCCATCCGCTGGAACCGGCGGGTGCGCGAGCTCTCCGGCTACACCGACAGCGAGATCGCGGCCCTGACCACCCCCGACGCCTATCACGACCCATCCCAGCTCGCGTCGGTCCAGGCAGCGGTAACCGCCCTAGCCGCCACCGGCCATTGCAAGGTCGAGCTCGACCTCCTGACCCGGGACAAGCGCCGCATCCCCTTCGAATACCTCGCCACCACCATTCCCGGCGAAAACGGCCCCCTCGTGCTCTCGGTCGGCCGCGACCTCACCGAGCGCCGCGCGCTCGAACAATCCCTCCAACGCGTCGAGACCCACTTCCGCCTCATCGCCGAGAACACCGCCGACATCGTCTGGCTCTTCGACATCGCCAGCCTGCGCTTCCTGTACGTCAGCCCGTCCGTGCTCGCGGTGCGCGGCTTCACGCCGGAGGAGGCGTGCGCCCAGTCGCTGAGCGACACACTCAGCCCCGAGTCGCACCGCTTCGTGCTCGAACACCTCCAGCAGCGCCTCGCCGCGTTCGCCCGAGGCGAGGCCACCGAGCGCGTTCACACCTACGAGTTCGGCCTGCGGCACAAGGACGGGCGCATCATCCCAGCCGAGGTCGTCACCACCCTGCTCACCGACTCGTCCGGCCGCCCCGACCGCATCGTCGGCATCACCCGCGACCTCACCGAACGCCAGAAGTCCATCGAATCCCTCCAGGAGAGCGAAGCGCGCTACCGCGCCCTCTTCGAGCTGGAGTCCGATGCGCTCTTCCTCATCGACAACGACACCGGCGAAATCCTCGAGGCCAACCGCGCCGCCACCCTGCTCTACGGCCGCACGCACGACGAACTCGTCCGCCTGCGCAACACCGACCTGAGCGCCGAAACCGGGGCGACCCGCCAAGCGATGCAGGACAAGGCCACCCAGGTACCGGTTCGCCACCATCGGCGGGCCGACGGGAGCGTCTTTCCCGTGGAGATCGTCGCCAACCATTTCAACTGGGCGGGTCGCGCCGTCCACCTCGCCGCCATCCGCGACATCACGGAGCGGCTGCGGCGCGAGGACGAACTCCGCCGGGCCTCGTTGCGCGCCCATTCCCTCCTGCGCATCGCCGAACCGCGCCAGGAGACCGACCAGGAGTTCCTCGACCGCGCCCTCGCCGAGGCGCTCGCCATCACCGACAGCCGCCTCGGCTACATCTACCATTACGACGAGGGGACAAAGCTCTTCACGCTCAACACCTGGTCGAAAGAGGTGCTGCCGGCCTGCCGCGTCGCCGAGCCCCGCACCACCTACGAACTCGACCGCACCGGAATTTGGGGCGAGGCCGTGCGCCAGCGACGCCCGATCATCCTCAACGATTTCGCCGCCACCCACCCGCTCAAGAAGGGCTACCCCGAGGGCCATGTCGCCCTCACCCGCTTCCTCACCATCCCCGTTTTCGACGGCGACCGCATCATCGCCGTCGTCGGCGTCGCCAACAAACCCGCCGACTATGACGAGGGCGACATCGTCCAGCTCCAGCTGCTCATGGGCTCGGTCTGGCGCGCCCTCGAGCACCGCCGCGCCGAACTCCGCATCCGCGATCAATATACACTGCTGCGCGGTCTGCTCGAGGCCTTCGACACCCCCGTCTTCTCCCTCGATCCCGAGCTGCGCTACACCAGCTTCAACCGTCCTCACGCCGAGGTGATGCGTGCGCTCTACGGCGCCGAGCTCCGCCTCGGCACGTGCATTCTCGACTACCAGAACCCCGACGACCGGGCCACCGCGGAGACCAACCTCCGCCGGGTCCTCGCCGGCACGCCCCTGCTCATCGAGGCCTTCTCGGGAACCGGCGCCGCCCGGAGATTCTTCGAGATCAACCACACCCCGATCCACGACGCCGGCGGGAAGGTCTGCGGCATCGCCGTGCTCGCCCGCGACCTCACCGCGCGGCGCACGATGGAGGAAACCCTGCGCGAGAGCGAGTCGCGCTTCCGCGCCATCGTCCAGAACGCCGACGCCGTCATCTTCGTCCTCGACCGCGAGGGTCGCTTCGAGCTCTCCGAAGGCCGCGGCCTCGCCACCCTCGGCCAGCAACCAGGCGAGGTGGTCGGCCGCTCCGCCCTCGCCGTCTACAAGGACCACCCCGAGATCGGCGACCTTCTGCGCGACACCCTCGCCGGCCGCACCGCGAAACGCCTCGTGCACCTCGGCAGCCAGGTGCTCGATCTGTTCGTCACCCCGCGCCTCGGGGCCGACCGCGCCGTCACCGGTGTCATCGGCTTGGCCAACGACATCACCGCCCGGGTCCGCGCCGAGGCGGCCCTGCGCGAGAGCGAGCGCTTCGCCCGCGCCACCATCGACGCGCTCTCCGCCCACCTCTGCGTGCTCGACGAGCGGGGCCTCATTCTCGCCACCAACCGCGCGTGGAACGACTTCGCCGCCACCAACCCGCCAACACCCTCCAACTACGGCCCCGGCACCAACTACCTCGCCATCTGCGATGCCACTACCGGCGACGATCAACCCTACGCCCAAGCCTTCGCCGCCGGCCTGCGCGCCGTGCTCTCCGCCCGCCAGTCCTCCTTCTCCCTCGAATACCCCTGCAACTCCCCCACCCAGCAGCGCTGGTTCCTCGCCCAAGTCAACCGCTTCCCCGGCGACGGCCCCGTCCGCGCCGTCGTCGCCCACGAGGATCTCACCGGCCGCAAGCTCGCCGAGGATGCGCTCCTCGCCGCTCACGCCAACCTCGAGACCGTCGTGCGCGAACGCACCGCCGCCCTCGCCGAGACCAACCGGCTGCTGGCCCAGACCAGCCACCTCGCCCAGGTCGGCGGCTGGGAGGTCGACCTCCGAACCGGCACGAACACCTGGACCGGAGCCACCCGCGAGATCCACGAGGTCGACGACGCGTTTGTCCCCTCCGTCGAGAACGCGATCGCGTTCTACGCCGAGGAATCCCGCCCGGTGATCACCGCGGCGGTGCAGGCCCTCGCGACGGCCGGCACGCCCTTCGACCTCGAGCTCGCCTTCATCACCGCACGGGGGCGCCGGCTCTGGGTCCGCGCCCGCGGCGAGGCCTTCCACGAACACGGTACGATCGTGAAGATCGGCGGCACCTTCCAAGACGTCACCGCCCGCCGGCGGGCGGACGACGACCTGCGCCGGCAGCGCGACCAACTCGAACAGCTCCTGGCCGAGCGCACCGCCGCCAACGAGCGCCTGCGCGAGCTCGACCGCCTCAAGAGCGAGTTCCTCTCCACCATGAGCCACGAGTTGCGCACCCCGCTCAACTCCATCGTCGGCTTCACCGGCATCCTCGTCAAAGGCCTCGCCGGCCCCCTCAACCCCGAGCAGCAGAAGCAGCTCGGCCTCGTGCAGACCTCCGCCCGCCATCTCCTCGTCCTCATCAACGACCTGCTCGACCTCTCCCGGATCGAGTCCGGCCGCATGGTGCTCCAACACGAGGAGTTCGACTTCGCCACGGTCGTCGAGGAGGTCCTCGCCGGCCTCCGGCCCTTGGCAGAACAGAGAAGCATCGAGCTCACCGCGCACTGCCGCCCGGCCGCGATCCGTGTCCGCAGCGACCGGCGCCGCACGTTCCAGGTTCTCCTCAATCTCGCCAACAACGCCGTGAAGTTTACCGAGCGGGGCGGCGTCGCCATCGCCGCGCACACCGCGGCCGGCCGCCTCATCGTCGCCGTGCGCGACACCGGCATCGGGATCCGCCCGGAGCAGTTGCCGCTGCTCTTCGAGGCCTTCCGCCAGCTCGACGGATCCTACCGCCGCAACTACGAAGGCACCGGCCTCGGCCTCCATCTCTGCAAGAAGCTCCTGAGCCTGCTCGGCGGGGATATCGCCGTCGCCAGCGAGCCCGGCGTCGGCTCCACCTTCACCTTCACCCTCCCGCTCGCCGGCATCGCCAGCGGCTCCGATGGTGGGTCGGGTTTCCCGCCCGACACTCCGCCCGCACCGGTCTCGTCCCCATGAAGCCCATCGCGCTCATCGTCGACGACAGCGTCACCAACCGCTACCTGCTCGCGTTCTGCCTGCGCACGCACGGCTGGGAGGTCGCCGAGGCCGAGAACGGCCTGCGTGCCATCGAACTCGCCACCGCCCGCCCGCCCCAGCTGGTCCTCCTCGATCTGCATATGCCGCACATGGACGGCTTCGAGACCGCCACCCGTCTGCGCGCCCTTCCGGGCATGGCGCAGGTCCCGATCATCGCTGTCACCGCCAACGTCGCTCCAACCACCCGCAGCCTCGCCCTGCGCTCCGGTTTCCGCGCCTTCCTCACCAAGCCAGTCGACCCAGACCTCCTTTGGGCCGAGATCCAGCGTCAGCTCAACCCGCCCGCGCCATGACCATTCTCAACGTCGACGACCGCCCGGAGAACCGCTATCTGTTCGAAACCATCCTGCGCGCCGCCGGGCACGAGGTGGTGTGCGCCAACGACGGTGCCGAAGCGCTGGAGATGCTGCGCCAGTGCCGCTACGACCTCATCGTCTCCGATGTCGTGATGCCCGGCATGGACGGCTTCCAACTCTGCCGCGAAGTGAAGAACGACCCCGCCACCCGCGACATTCCCTTCGTCTTCTTCACCGCCGTCTACACGGAGCCCAAGGATGAGCAGTTCGCCCTTTCGCTCGGCGCCGTGCGCTTCCTCGTGAAACCGCTCGAGCCCGACCAACTCGTCGCCGAGATCCAGAAGGCCGCCGCCATGGCCGCACCCACCGTCGCGCCCTTGGCCGACAACACGACCGCCTTCCTCGAGGAATACAACCGCCGCGTGGTCCAGAAGCTCGAGGCCAAGCTGGCCGAGAACGAGCGCCTCACCCAGCGCCTGCGCGAATCCGAAGGCCGCCTCAACGCCATCATCGAAGGCACCTCCGACGCCATCTACGTCAAGGACGCCCAGGGCCGCTACCAGCACATCAACGCCGCCGGCGCCCGCCTCCTCGGCCGCCCTATCTCCGAGATCCTCGGACACGACGACACCCAACTCCTCGGCGAGGCCGTGGCCCAATCCCGCGCCGCCGCCGAGAAACGCCTCCTCGTCTTCGGCGCCCTCGAAAGCTGCGAAGAGACCCTCCCGCCGACCGGCGACTCCCGCCCCCGCCACGTCCATTCCGTCCGCGGCCCGATGCGCGACCAGGCCGGCTCCATCATCGGCACCTTCAGCATCTCCCGCGATGTCACCGAGCGCCGGCTCGCCGAGGAGCAGATCCGCAAGCTCTCCCACGCCATCGAGCAGTCCCCCGTCACCATCGTCATCACCGACATGGAAGGAAGGATCGAATACGTGAATCCGCGCTTCACCGCGCTCACCGGCTTCACCCGGGAGGAGGCGCTCGGGCAGAATCCCCGCGTGCTCAAGTCCGGCCACCAGTCCGCCGAGTTCTACCGCGAGATGTGGCAGACCATCAAAAACGGCCACGAGTGGAGGGGCGTCTTCGACAACCGGAAGAAGAACGGCGAGATCTTCACCGAGGAGGCCGTGATCGCCCCGGTCAAGGGGCCCGACGGGAAGGTCACCCATTTCATCGCCATCAAGGAGGACATCACCGCCCGCCTCCAGCTCGAGGACCAGCTGCGCCAATCGCAGAAGATGGACGCGATCGGCCGTCTCGCCGGCGGCGTCGCTCACGACTTCAACAATCTGCTCACGATCATCCAGCTCGAGCTCGCCACCCTCCGGGACCTGCCGGACCTCGACGAGGACAGCCGCGAGGCCGTCCGCCAGATCTCGGCCGCCTCGGAGCGTGCCACCGGCCTCACCCGCCAGCTTCTCGCCTTCAGCCGCAAGCAGCAGAAGGAGGAGCAGACCGTCCAACTCGGCGAACTGGTCGAGAACATGGGCAAGCTCACGCGCCGTATCCTTGGGGAGGACATCGCCCTCACGACCTGCATCGTCCCCGAACCCATTGCCGTGCGCGCCGACCCCGGCATGCTCGAACAGGCCCTGCTCAACCTCGCCGTCAACGCCCGCGACGCCATGCCCCGCGGCGGCAAACTCAAGCTCACCGCCGATGTCACCCTCATCGACGAGGCCTACGTGCGGCAGCACCCCGGCGCCTCCGCCGGCTACCGCGCGCATCTCGCCGTTGCCGACACCGGCACCGGCATCGCCCCCGAGCACCTCGGTCGGATCTTCGAACCGTTCTTCACCACCAAAGCCCCCGGCAAGGGCACCGGCCTCGGACTGGCCACGGTGTACGGGGTCGTCCGGCAGCACCACGGTTGGATCACCGTCGAAAGCACGGTGGGCGTCGGCACCACCTTCCACCTCTTCCTCCCGGCTCTGATGCAGACGGAGGAAGCGGAGCACGAGACCAGCCCCGGCACGCCGCCTCCGCGGGGCACGGAGACCATTGTCCTCGCGGAGGACGACGAGCAGATCCGCCACCTCGTGAGGGCCGCCCTCGAACGCCAGGGCTACACGGTCCTCGCCGCCGCCGACGGCGCCGAGGCCCTCGCCCAGGCCGCCAAGGGGACCGGCCGGATCCACCTGCTCGTCACCGATCTGGTGATGCCCGGCGGCATCAACGGCCGCGAGCTCGCCGAGCAGCTTGGCACCTCCCGCCCGGGCCTGCGCACGATCTACATCACCGGCTACCCAGCCGATGTCGTGAACCGGCAGTTCAAGGTCGGCCCCCACGATCGCCTCCTGCGCAAACCCTTTTCCGTGCGCGCCCTGCTCGATGCCGTCCGCGCTCGTCTCGACGAACCCTCGAAGTAGTGCATCCACCGGTCCGGTTCCTCCACAGCCCCTGCCCGGGCGGGAACACCCCTGCGCCCCATGCAGCCACGGCGATCCCCGACCAGCGCCAACAACTGCTCACGATCCTCCTTCGGACTGCGTCGGCGGTCGGATAGCCCAACTGCAGGGGCGTTCGGGAGCAGACCGGTTGGCCAAAGCCCATCGCGGGAAGTGTTCCCGCAAAAGCCCCGCCAACGGCAGCCGCGCCATTCGGCTCCGCCCAGCCCCGCGAGGAGCTGGGCTCGGACACCGCTCAGGAGTGCGCTCCCTTCGCCTGCAACGCTTCGACCCAACGCGCGCCCATCGCCTCGACGGCCGCACCGATCCGGGCCGTGAAAGCGGCGAAGTCACCCTCGGCCCACTCCGCGGCCTCGGCGACATACTCTTCGGCAGCAACCGGGTGCCCACTGGAGCCGTCGCGGGTCGAGCGGATCTCCCAACGCGCGACGAAACGAGCCCGCCACCGTCCCTCCTCCCACACGCCCTCGCAGGCGACGATCCGGACGGAGATCTCGTACTCCGGCGCCTCCGCATAGGGCGCCGGATACACGGCGACGGACGCGACCGCCGGCGAGCGGGCCAACGTCTCCTGCAACACCCGCGCGATGCCCTGGCCGAGGGGCTCGGCCCAATGGCCGACCTCCGAATACCGGACCTCGGTTCCGCCCGGGCGCAGGACGATCGCCGAGCTCCGCAGGTAGGGAGGCAGCTCGATGCGCCGCAGCCCGAGCGCGAGCGGGCGGGCCACCGCCTCCGCCCGCGCCGGCGCGATCGCCGCCGGCGCCTGCAACAGATAGTACCGAGCCGGGTCCGGCGGCGGCTTGAGCAACGAACCGCAGCCCGAGCAGAGGAGCGTCCCGAGCGAGAGGGCCAACCAGGCCAACGGGGTGGAGCTTGTTTTCATGCGCAAAATCGACAGTGCATCACTTCTTCGGCGACACGGCGGGCGCCGGGCGGCCCGTCAGGAACGCCTTCGGGTTCCGCTCGAGGTAATCGACCAGCCGCCGCAGCGCATCGGCCGCCTCGCCGACCCGTTGCAACGTCTGGACCGCCTCGTCGCCGAGGCCGGTCTGCGGGCCGACCAGGTTGCGGACGGAAGTCGCCGCGGAATGCAGCTGGGTCATCGCGGAACGCGCTTCGGACAAGGTCTCCTGCAAGGCCACGCCGGCGGGCGCGACCTGCGCGTCCAGATGCCCGACCAGCTGCTGCACCTCGCCGAGCGTCCGGTTCACATTGGCGAAGGCCTCGGCGATCTTCGGGTCGCCCGCCAAAACCCGCACCGCGGCGGCGGCCCCCTTCACCTCGTCGACCGCCGGCTGGAGCTCGAGGGCGGCGATCTTCGTGTGCGTGGTGGCCAGCAGGGTCTTGAGCTCGGTCGAGATGCCCGCGTAGTCCACCTGCCCGAGCTTGCCGAGCAGGTCGCTCACGCTGGCGGTGAACTCGGCGATCGCCGAGGGTACCGCCGGAACCACCGGCATGTCCGCCTGCGGCAGCCTGGCGGGCAGCGGGTTCTTCTGCTCCTCGTCGAACCCGAGCTCCACGTAGAGCATCCCCGTGGCCAGGCCCATCACGGCCAGCTCGGCGCGCATCCCGTCCTTGACGAGCTGCTCGATCCGTCCCGTCTCCGAGAAATCGATCCGGTGGCCGTCCGGCCCCACCAGGACGTTGCGGGTGACCTCGCACACGACCTCGACCTCGGAGGCGTGCTTCGCGGCGTCGAAGCGCACGTTGATGTCCGCCACGCGGCCGACGCGCACGCCGCGCACCTTCACCGGCGCGCCCGGGTCCAGGCCATGGACGGACTCGTCGAAGAACACGGCGAACCGCTGCGGCTTCGTGAAGAGCGAAGACCCGCCGAAGGCCAGCAAGGCGACGAGCAGCAGGGCGCCGCCCCCGAGGACGAAGGCGCCGATGACGGTGGGACTGAGTTTGGTTTTCACGGCTGATTGGAGGCGGAGACCACGTCGTCCGGCGCGAGGAACTCGCGCACGCGCGGATCGGTCGCTTCGGCCAGGAGGCGCCGCGGTGCGCCCTCGGCGAGGATGCCCTGCACATCGCGGTGCAGCAGGATCGCGCGGTCGGCGATGCCGAGGATGCTCGGCAGCTCGTGCGAGACGATGACCATGGTCGTGTGGAGATTGTCGCGGATTTCCAGGATGAGCCGGTCGAGCGCCCGCGAGGTGATGGGATCGAGGCCGGCAGCGGGCTCGTCGAAGAAAAGGATCGCCGGGTCGAGCGCGAGCGCGCGCGCGATGGCCGCGCGTTTGCGCATGCCGCCGCTCACCTCCGCGGGAAACTGGTCCTCGCAGCCGGCGAGTCCGACCTGCGCGAGCTTCCAGCGCGCGATCTCACGACGCTCGGGCGCGGCGAGCTTCGTGTACTCCTCGAGCGGGAGCGCCACGTTCTCGGCGAGGGTCATCGAACTCCAGAGCGCGCCGTACTGGTAGGACACGCCGAACGAGCGCTGCATGTCCCGTCGCGCCGCCGGCTCGGCGGTGGTGAAGTCGCGGCCGAAGTAGGCGATGCTGCCGGCCGCCACCGGCAGCAGGCCGATGAGGTGCTTGAGCAGCGTGCTCTTGCCGCAACCGCTGCCGCCGATCACGAAGAACAACTCGCCGCGCCGTACCGAAAAACTCACGTTGCGCAGAATCGTCCGTTCGCCCTGGCGACACTCCAGTCCCCGGACTTCGATCGCGTGTGCGGCGGTGGTATTCATCGCGCGGCGGGGCGGCTAGAAGCCGAGGATGTTGAACACGACCGCGAAGACCGCGTCGGCGAGGATGATGCAGAGGATGCCGGTCACGACCGCCGAGGTCGCCGCCTTGCCCACCCCGGCCGCGCTCCGGTCGGCCTGGAGGCCGCGCAGGCAGCCCGCGAAGCCGATCAACCCTCCGAACGCCGCGCTCTTGATCAGGCCGGTGGCGAGGTCGGAGAGATCGAGCACGCTCTTCGTCTCGATCCAGTAGGTGACCGGCGGGAGGTCGAGCACGACCCAGGCGATCGCGAGACCGCCGAGGATGCCGAGGGCGTTGGCGTAGAGCGCGAGCAGGGGCATCATCAGCTGCAGGGCGATCAGGCGCGGCAACACGAGGAACTGCACGGGGCTGAGCCCGAGCGTCTCCAACGCGTCGATCTCCTCGTTGGCCTTCATGTTGCCGATCTCGGCGGCGAAGGCCGCGCCGGTGCGCCCGGCCAGCACCACCGCCGCCATCATCGGCCCCATCTCGCGCACCACGCCGATGCCGATCAGGTCGGCCACGTAGATGTCGGCCCCGAACTGCCGCAGCAGCACCGCCGACTGGTAGGCCATGATCACGCCCACGAGAAAACTGATCAGGCCGACGATCGGCAGGCCGTGCGCGCCGCACACCTGCATCTGCACCAGACAGTCGCCCCAGCGAAAATGCCGCGGGTGGCGCAGCAGGTCGGCGAAGCCGATGGTGCAGTTGCCCATGAAACGCGCGTAGTCGAGGGTGTCGTCGACGAACCGCCGCGTGGTCAGCCCCAACTCGGCCAACCATTGCCAGCGCGCCTCGGTTCCCGGCTTCCCCGGGCCGGCCGGCGCCAACAACACCGCCGGAATGCCCGCGGGCAGCCCCTTCACCTCGAGCGCCCAGCCGCGTTTCGCACAAACGCGCCGGACATGGCCCAGGAAAAGGACCAGAGCCCCGTCCCAACGCTCCAACTCCTGCACCACGACCTCCACCCGGCGCCAGCGCGCGTCCGCCGCCGGTTCCCAGTGGGTCCGTGGCGCGGCGAGGTCCCACCGACCGGCCAACGTCAGGCGACAGACCTCCCCCGACTCCTCGACCTGCAGGCTGGCGGTGGCGTGCTGGGTTTGCATGACGCGCGTGCGGCCACGGTGGCAGGCGGCGGCGCTGTTGCGATGAAAAATCCGCGCGCTTGGGATTTGCTCCGAGCGCACGCCGAGAACCAAAGTGCGCCCGCCATGCCCGACTTCCGCACCGTGCTCTTCGACCTCGACGGCACCTTGATCGACGCCTTCACCACGATCCACCGCGCGTACTGCCACACGCTACCGCAGTTCGGCCACCCCGCGCCGAGCGTCGAGCAGGTGCGGCGGGCGGTCGGCGGCGGGCTCGAGAAGGCGATGGGCCATTTCCTGCCCGCGCACCTCGTGACCGAAGCCTGCCGGGTGCATGTCGCGTACACGGAGACGATCCAGCTCGAGGATCCCGTCGTCTATCCGGGCGGCCGCGAACTCGTCGTCGCGCTCCACTCCCGTGGCGTGAAGACCGCGGTGCTCACCAACAAGATCGGGGACCACGCCCGCGCCATCCTCGCTCACCTGGGCCTCGCGCCTCAGCTCGACCTCATCCTCGGTGCGCGCGACTGCCCCGCGCGCAAGCCCGCGCCCGAGTTCACCGCCGAGGCGCTTCGGCGCCTGGGCGCGACCGCGCCGACGGCCTGCCTCATCGGCGATTCCCCCTTCGACCTCGCCACCGCCGCCAACGCGGGGCTGGCCTGCTATTGCGTGACGACCGGCACCCATACGGAAGCCGAGCTGCGCGCCGCCGGCGCCGCGCACGTCCATCCCGACCTGCGAACCCTCGCCGCCGCCGTATTCGGTCTTTCCCTCGCCTGAGCCGCGAGCGCGCCGCCCCGGCGCAGAAAGCGGGCGGCGCGCCCCTCCGGCGCCCGCCGGTCTTGGCCCGGAGGCGCCCGAACGTGACCCGGCGCCCGCCACCCAAACACGATCCGGCAGGCCCTGGCTTGATCCACGTTCCGCACCGCCCAGTCCGCGCCCTCGTCCCCCGCTCAAACCGTACATTCTCGTGATACGACCGTATCATAAAAATGTACGGTTTCCGAGGCCCGGTCAGACGGCGAGGACCTTCGCGAGCACCGAGCCGAATTCGGCGAAGGCCTCCCGCCGCGCCGCCCAGACCTGTTCGCCGACATAGCCGTCTGGCAGCAGTTCACGGGGCAGGAATGGATCGAGCCGCGAAACTCTTCGCCAAGCGCGCTGCTCGGTCCCGACCCAGTTGGCCCAGCTTTCGAACGGCCGACGGGCGCCCGGGCGCAAGCGCAACACGTCGAGGTAGCCGGCGTGACTTTTCGCCAACGCCGGAAAATCCCACGCCGCCGCAACCATCGCCTCGCTGCTCTCGCCACCGACAGTCGCCGCCTCGAGGAACGTGAGGCTGTCCGGAAACGTCGTCTTCTCGTTCAATCCCGCGCGGAACGCGTCGATGGGGTCGGGCGAAATCCAGACGCTGTTCTGCAACCAGCCGAAGCGGAACTCGTGCAGGCGCCGCCGCAGGCGGGTCCTCAGGGCGGTGGCGGACTCCGGGATGTCGAAGGCCACGATGCGCCAGCGACGGTCCCAGCGGCGCGACCACCGCGACGGCGGATCGATGCCCCCCTGCGCTTCGCCGCGGCCGTCCTCGGTGAGACGCAGGACACGGCGATCGAGGCGACCTTCCCCGACGAGGCGCACCTTTCCGTTCTCTTCAAGATCCGCGAGGCAACGGCCGAGGCGTCCCCGGCGGGAGCATCGCTCCCACAGAAGCCGCACGGCCATACCGGACAACTCGCCGCCCACGGCCGCGAGACAGACCACCATCCGGAGGGAACCAGCCATGCACCGATCCTCGCGTGTTCATCGCCACATGACAACTGTACATTTTCGTGATACGGTCGTATCACGAGAATGTACGGATCCTCCGCGCCGAGGCGCGGGTCCGAGCGCGGAGACACCGAACGAGGAGGAGCCAGCGCAAACGGCCTGGAGCGGGGGACAGATCCGGCCCCGGCCCGGCGCGCGGGCGCCCGTACTACAGTAGCCACCAGGCGCCGCTGAAAAGCAGCGCGAAGAACACGACCAAGCCGAAGGCCGCCCACGCCCGGCCGCCGCGAGGAAGCCCGTCGCCCAGCTCCCGCTCGCGCACCCGACCGAGCTCCGCCTCGTCGTCGTCCGCCAGGTCGATGCCGTCGAGATAGGTCTCGTCGCTCCAGCCGGTGCGTGCATCGGCCCCGCAACCGGGACAAGCAGCCGCCCCCGCGGGAACTTCTTCGCCGCAGTTCGGACAATCCCCCGGTGGAACGAAACCGCTCACCGGAGGCCCTTCTGCACCAAGAACCGCAGGGAAGGCGCGCGCATGGAACCGGGCACGATGCAGCCCGCGCCGCGCGGCGCAAGCGCTCCGCCGGACGGCGTGACATGGAAACACGCTTGCGTCCGCCCGTCCCAGGTCCTCCGCTCGGGTCGGTTCGTCTCCCCTCCCCCGTGTCCAACCGGGACCGCCCAGTTCTCCGCAGCCGCGCGCCGGCGCATCCTCGCAGGCCGGAGCGGGCGTGCGTCGCGGAACGGTTCACACAAGACGGCCACCGCGGCCGGCGCGCGGACGGAGGCGCCCGGTGAAGCCGCGCGTGGAACCATCCATCCCCGGGGGGCCGCGCCGGCTGGAGGCGTTCGCCGCGGATCCGCTCCCGGGGGAAACGGCGATCCCGACGGCGGACTGGCGCGCGATGCTCGATTCGATCCACGACGGAGTTCTCGTGCAAGACTCCACCACCGGGCGCACGTTGCACGCCAATGCCGCAGCGTGCCGGATGTATGGTTACGACCTGCCGTCCCTGCTCGCCCGCTCGCTCCACGACTTGAGCGCCGGCACTCCGCCCCACGACGAGCCGGGAGCCCGGCAATGGCTCGCCCGCGCCGGGCGCGACGGGCCGCAGGTCTTCGAGTGGCTCGCGCGCCGGGCCGACGGCTCGGTCTTCTGGGTCGAGGTCGCCATCCGCGTCGTACCCGAGGAGGGGCGCTCCTATGCGACCGTGCGCGACATCTCCCGCCGCAAGGCCCTCGCCGCCGAGCAGGAGCGGGCGGTTGAGGCGTTGCGCGAGAGCGAGGAACGGCTCCGGCTCCTGCTCGGCCGGATGCCCGGCGTGGCCATCCAGGGCTGCGGACCCGACGGCACCGTCCGCTACTGGAACCACGCCAGCGAGGAGCTGTATGGTTACTCGGCCGCCGAGGCGATCGGCCGCCGGCTCGTCGCCCTGATCGTGCCGCCGCCGTTGCGCGACGAGATGCAGTTCACCCTCCACCAGATCCTGGTCACCGGCCAGTCGCTGCCGCCGGGCGAGCTGCAACTCCAGCGCAAGGACGGCACCCGCGTGCCCGTCTTCTCCAGCCATTGCGTGCTCCAGATCCCGGGCGCCGGCCCCGAGCTCTACCGTCTCGACTTCGATCTGCGCGAGCGCAAGCAGGCGGAGTCCGAGCGGCTCGAGCTCGAGCGCAAGCTCCTCCACGGGCGCAAGCTCGAGAGCCTCGGCGCCCTCGCCGGCGGCGTCGCCCACGACTTCAACAACCTGCTCACCGGCGTGCTCGGCAACCTCGAACTGGTCCGCTCCGAGGTCCCGCTCTCCGACTCGCGCCGCGCACCGATCGACGACGCGATCGAGGCCGCCCGCCGCGCCGCCCGGCTCACCCATCAGATGCTCGCCTACGCGGGCCGCACGCCCTTCCACCTCCAGCGGCTCGATCTCAGCGCGGTGGTCCGCGACCAGGAGGCGCTGCTCCATGCCGCGCTCACCGGACGGGCCAACCTCGAGTTCGACCTCGCGGCCGATCTCCCGGAGATCGAGGCCGATCCCAGCCAACTGCTGCAGGCGGTAATCAACCTCGTGACCAACGCCGCCGAGTCGATCGGGGTCGAGCCCGGCACGATCGAGCTCCGCACCTACCCGGTCTCCGATTGCACCGAGGAGCGGCTCGCGGCGAGCCTCGTCGCCGAGAAGATCGCCCCCCAGGAGTTCGTCGCGCTGGAGGTCGCCGACACCGGCCGGGGCATGGACACCGCCACCGCCCACCGGGTCTTCGATCCGTTCTTCTCGACCAAGTTTGCCGGGCGCGGTCTCGGCCTGCCCGTGGTCTTGGGCATCGTGCGCGCGCACCGCGGCGCCCTGTTCATCGACAGCCTCCCGGGACAGGGCTGCGTCGTCACGATCCTGTTACCGGTGGCGCGCGGCCACGGGGTGCCGCCGCCGGGCGACAGCGCCGCGGGCCGGCCCCGGCCGCTGCGCGGCCTGCTCCTGGTGGTCGACGACGAGGAGGCCGTGCGGCGGATCGCGCAACGCATGGCGCAGCGCCTCGGGCTCGAGGTGCTCACAGCCAACGACGGCGAGACCGCGGTCGAGCTCTGCCGAGCCCACGCCGGCAGCATCGGCTGCGCGCTGATCGACCTCACGATGCCCGGCATGGACGGCGCCGAATGCCTGCGCGCCCTGCGCGAGCTGTGCCCCGGGCTCGCGGCGGTGCTCACGAGCGGCTGCGCGGAGGTCGAGATCGCCAACCGTTGTCAGGCCGCCGGTTTCTCCGGCTTCCTCGCGAAGCCGTTCTCCTTCGAGCAGTTCGCCTCGGCGGTGGCGACGCTCGCCGCGGCCCGGCCGCGGGGTCTCGCCGACGACGGAGTTTGAGCCCGATCAGTCACTGGAGTGTCGAGACGACGGCGTCGAGAGCCGGAGCGCCAGGCAAAGACCCGAGCGAACCAGCGCCACGAATCGCCTGACCGAGAATTCGGCGCTCGTCCTCGACTCTCGCCCCTCGTCTCTCAACCAACAGCCACTTGTTCGCTGGCTTGGTAGCGCTGCTCCGCCGGAGCCAGGGGTAGAGACGGTCGCGGCGCAGTGCGCGCCCCAAGGAGCCGCTCTGCGCCAGCGCGACTTCTTCCCGTCCGGGAGAAACCTGTTTTGCGGTGAGGGCGGCGCGAACACGAGTGGCGGAGGTCCGCCACGTCTGCCGGCTTCGGCGCGCCCGAGGAGCCCGCACACGCGTGCCGCCCTGCGCAGCACCCGGCGCACGCGGCACCCCGGACAACGCCCGCCGCCCGGTGGCGGCACCGCCGGGCCGAAGTTTCATTGCGGCAAACCATCCCGCTCCCCTACTCGTAGTGCGTGCCTCCCGCCCAACCGCCCGGATCCCGTCGCATCCACGCCATCGTCGGTTGGCGCCGACTGGTGCTGTGGCCGCTCGGCGTGCTGGTGCGCCTGTGGTGCCGGACGTTGCGTTTCTCGGCCGACGAGTCCACCCGCCGGATTCTCGGCAACACCGAGGGCGCCGCGATCTTCACCCTCTGGCACAACCGGCTCTTCGTCGCCGCCGAGCTCTACCGCCGCTTTCGGCATGGCAAACGGGCCTACGCCCTCGTGAGCGCCTCCAAGGACGGGGCATGGCTCGCCGCGTTCTTCGAAGTGGTCGGCATGAACACCGTGCGCGGTTCGAGCAGCCGCTTCGGCCGCGAAGCGATGCACGGTCTCGCCGAGAAACTCCGCGCGGGCGAGGATGTCGGCATCACCCCCGACGGCCCGCGCGGGCCGTGCTACAGCCTCAAGGGCGGCGGGGCGATTCTCGCCCGCAAGACCGGCACCGCGACGATCCTGATGGGCATGCGGTTCACCCGCGCCTGGCAACTGCCCAGTTGGGACCGGTTCTATCTTCCGGTGCCGTTCTCGCGCGTCGAGCTTCGGGCCGAGCGGTGGAGCGCCGACCATCTGGCCGCGCAACCGGACACCGTGTCGGCACTACGCGACAAACTGCTCGAACTCAATCCGGACCGGGCGGCCGGGTGAGCGGCGCCCGGTCGAGGACGGGGCTCAAAACGCCGGAACGAGCGTGATCTTGTTGCCCGGCTCGACGACATAGTCGTCGCCCGTGCACCAGGTCTCGTCGTTGATCAGGAACTTGAAGATGATCGGTTTGGCGGCCGCATCGATCGTGAAGGCCCAGAGATCGTCCTTCAGGCAGTCCATCGTCTGCCCGCGGTCCCAGCTCAGGCCCGGCCCCTCGCCCCGGATGTTGAGCGTGTTGCCGAAGCCGACGTCGATGTTCGCCTGGATCACGGTCGGCTGCGGGCCGGCCGGCTTCGATCGCTTCACCGCCGCGACCGGCTTGGGCGTGGTCGCTTCGGCCACGGCGGCCGGCTTGGCAGCGGTCGACTTCTTGGGAGCGCTGGGGCGCTTGGGAGCGCTAGCGGAGGTCTTGGTCTTTTTCATCGGTTGATTTCAGTTTTCGGGTCTGCTTCAGGCGGGAGGGTTCTTCAGTCAACCACCCCGTCGCCAAGATGCATGAAGCATGCTGGCGGGGTTAGGATGGACGATTTTCTCGATTTGTCACCGCCTTAGTCCGACATCGAGGTCGCTTTTCACCGGAACGACGCTATCTGGCCGCAACGCCCGCCCCGCGGTGAAAGGCCGGAAAGAGGTCCGCGAAAATTCGTCGAGTTTCGTGTTTACTCCGGCCGGGAAACCTACCTGAATCCCCGCCCTTTCTGGTTCCGGGGTCGTAGCTCAGTTGGAAGAGCGCCTCGTTCGCAACGAGGAGGTCGTCGGTTCGAACCCGATCGGCTCCACCAGGACAGAAAGAAGGCCGGCCGAACCGCCGGCCTTTTTCGCGCCCGGCGCCACGGCCCCACCCGGACGGGAGCAGGACGCATTCGCCGGCCGCGTCCCCACAAAACAAAACAGGCGCCGTCCCGGAGGACGGCGCCCGTTGGAAACGTTGCGCTGGAGTCGGCTCAGGCGCCGAGCTGGAAGCGGACGAAGCGGCGGATGAGCATGTTCTCGCCGAGCTTGGCGATGCGCTCGGTGAGCAGCTCCTTCACGGTCACGTCCGGGTTCTTCACGAACGGCTGATCCAGCAGGCAGATCGTCTGGTAGTACTTCTCGAGCTTGCCCTCGACGATCTTCTGGACGGCCGCGGGCGGCTTGCCGGCGACTTGCGAGGCAGCGATCTCACGCTCCTTGGCCAGATCGGCCTCGGGCACCTCGTCGCGAGTCACGTAGAGCGGGTTCGCGGCGGCGACCTGCATGCAGAGGTCCTTGACGAAGTTCTTGAAGTCGTCGGTCTTGGCCACGAAGTCGGTCTCGCAGTTGACCTCGACCAACACGCCGATCTTTCCACCGAGGTGGATGTAGCTCTCGATCAGGCCCTGGTTGGCGGCGCGGCCGGCCTTCTTGGCGGCGGAGGCGACACCCTTCTTGCGAAGGATCGTCTCGGCTTCCTCGATATTGCCGTTGGCCTCAACGAGGGCCTTCTTGCAGTCCATCATGCCCGCGCCGGTCTTTTCGCGCAGGGTGTTGACGAGGGTGGCGGTAATGGGAGTGCTCATGGATCGAAACAGGAGGGTTCGGGGCGGTTACTCGGCCTTCGGCTCGATCTTCTTGGCGGCGGGGCGGCGCGGGGCGACCGGGCGCTTCTTGGCAGGCGCGGCGCCGGCACCGGCGGGAGCCGGGGTCTCGTCAGCCCCGACGGCCTCCTCGACGAGCTCCTTGGCGGCGGCGGGCACCTCGACCTTCGAGAGGTCGACGGCGGCGGCACGGGCGGCGGCCGCGGCGGCCTTCTGCTCGGCGGCACGGGTGGCCTTGCGGCTCTCGCGCTGGGCCAGACCGGCCTGGATAGCCTCGACGATGGTGTCGGTGATGATGCGGACCGACTTCACGGCGTCGTCATTGCCCGGAATCGGGAAGGTGACCTTGGTCGGATCGGAATTGGTGTCGACGATGGCGATGACCGGGATGTTGCAGCGGTTGCCCTCGGCCACGGCAATGTCCTCGTGGTTGATGTCCACGACGTACATGGCGGCGGGAATCTCGCCCATCTCGGTGATGCCGTCGAAGTTGCGCTGCATGCGGGCCATCTCGCGGCGGATCTTGGACTCCTCCTTCTTCGGGAGCTTCGCGAGCTCGCCGTCGGTATCCATCTTCTGCCACTTCTTGAACTTGGCCATCGAGGTCTTGATGGTCTCGAAGTTCGTCAGGGTGCCGCCGAGCCAGCGGTTCACTGCGAACGGCATGCCGGTGGCGGTGGCCGCCTCGCGGACGATGTCCTGAGCCTGGCGCTTGGTGCCGACGAGGAGGATGTTCTTCCCCTCGGCCACGTGGTTGGTAACGAACTCGCAGGCCTTGCCGAGCAGTTCGAAGGTCTTCTCGAGGTCGACGATGGAAACGCCCTGGCGATGATCGAAGATGTACTTCTTCGACTTCGGGTTCCAGCGCTTGGTCTGATGCCCGAAATGCACGCCGGCATCGAGCAGGTCTTTGATAACGATGTTCATAATCTATGGGTCCTACGGTCACCACAGGCCGCCATCGAGGGCGGCCTTGCGATTACCCTTGGGAACAAGGGAGGTTGGTTGTTTTGGTTGCTGACGAACGGAAAAGACGCCGAGAGCACCGGACCGCGCCCCCGGTGGCAAGCGGGATCTTCGCGTCCTCCCCTCTTGTTTCGCCCAGGCCTCACCCCGCCCGGCGGTCGAGCCAGCGGGCATGGGCGCGGTACATCCGCGCATGGTCCGCCAAGGGGTGGTCGGCGCGCCCGCCCACGTGCGCTTCGGTCCACTCCGCGATCGCGCCCAGCCGCCGCACCGCCCAGACCACCAGCTCCTTGCGCGGGTAGCGCAGCTGCCGCTCCCCGGCCTCGGCATAGGCCTCGAGGAACGCGTCCAACCGGCGTCGCCCCTCGCCCTCGGCAAACGGCGAACGCTCGCCGCCGATTCCGTCTGGCAATGCCACGCCCGGCGGCGGCATGAGCGGCACGAAACGGTACGCTGTGTAGGCCAGGTCCCACAGCCGCGGCCCAGGCGAACAGAAGTCGTAATCGATCGCGCCGGCGAAGCGCGCGTCTCGAAACACGCAGTTGTAGGGCGCGAAATCGTTGTGGCAGATCACCTCGTCCGGCTCGTGCGCCGCAGCTCCCCAGACCGCGCCCCACCGCGGAAAGTCGGCCGTCGCATCGTGCCACCGCCGCAATGCCACCGCGACATCCGTCAACACCGGCTCCGTCCAGACCCACGGCGGCATCGCGTGCGGCACCTCTCCTGGGATGAACGCCAACACCTCGCGCCCCTGCTCGTCGAAGCCGCGCGGTTCCGGCACCCACGTCACGCCGCGCTCACGCGCATGCCGCAGGAGCCGCTGCAGCGTCGGCGTCCACGGGCCGGCCTTGCGGCGCACCGTGTCGCGCACGCGCACAACGGCGTTCACGAAGCCCCCGGCCAGGGGCTCTTCGTTCAGCGGGGTGGATCGATCAGCGGCTGACACGTCCCCGTGATCGCCGAACTCGCCCAATCACGCAATCCGGCGTTGGGCGCATGACGAGCGGATCCCAGCGTGCGGGTGGACTCGCCAGCCCTGAGTAAAGCGAGGGGACGGACCAGGACGGGTGGGAACGCCCTCGTGCATCCGCCGTCCGGTCGGGCTTACGCACCCGACGGCGGTGGGGGCAACGCCGCCCACCTCGGCCGCCCTCGTGCAAAGATCCGCCTCAGCTCTGCGCGCCGCGCAGATACCCGTCGATCGCGCGGGCGGAGCGTTTGCCGTCGCCCATCGCGAGAATCACCGTCGCCGCGCCGCGCACGATATCGCCGCCGGCGAACACCCCGGGCAGGCTGGTCATGCCCTCCTCGTCGGTCTCGATGTTGCCGCGCTTGTTGAGCTTCAGCTCGGGGCACGTGGCGGTGAGCAGCGGGTTGGCGCGCGTGCCGATCGCGACGACGACCACATCGCACTCGAGGGTGAACTCGGAGCCCGGGATCGCCGTCGGACTGCGTCGGCCGGAGGCGTCGGGCTCGCCGAGATGCATGCGCACGCACTTCAGGCCGTTGACCCACTTCTTCTCGTTGCCCACGACCTCGAGCGGCGCGACAAGGTATTCGAAATGCACCCCCTCCTGCTCGGCGTGGTGGATCTCCTCCACGCGCGCGGGCATCTCCTTGCGGGTGCGGCGGTACACGATCGTGGCGCTCTCGGCGCCGAGCCGCTTGGCGGTGCGCACGGCGTCCATCGCCACGTTGCCGCCGCCCACGACCACCACGCGCTTGCCCACCAGCACCGGCGTGTCGGCCGACGGGAACTCGTAGGCCGCCATCAGGTTCACGCGGGTGAGGTACTCATTGGCCGAGTACACGCCCTTCAGGTTCTCGCCGGGCACGTTCATGAACACCGGCAGGCCCGCGCCGTTGGCAATGAAGACGGCGTCGAACTGCGCGCGCAGCTCCGGCAGCGTGTAGGTGCGGCCCACGACCACGTTGCACTCGATCTCGACCCCGGCCTGGCGCAGACGCTCGACCTCCATGTCGACGATCTTCTTGGGCAGGCGGAACTCCGGGATGCCGTACACCAGCACGCCGCCCGGTTGGTGCAGCGCCTCGTAGACGGTCACAGCGTGGCCTAGCTTGGCGAGCTCGCCCGCCGCGGTGAGGCCGGCAGGGCCGGCGCCGACGACCGCGACCTTCTTGCCGGAGGCCGGGGCCAGGGCGGGCTTCGCCCCGTTGCGATGCTCGAGCGCCCAGTCCGCCACGTAGCGTTCGAGGTAGCCGATCGCGACCGGCTTGCTCTTCACACCGCGGATACACTCGACTTCGCACTGCGTCTCCTGCGGGCACACGCGGCCGGTGACGGACGGCAGCGCGTTGTCGCCGAGCAGGCTCTGCGCGGCGGCGGCGAGATCACCCTCGGCGATGTGGCCGATGAAGCGCGGGATGTTCACCCGTACGGGGCAGCCGTTCACGCACTTCGGATCCTTGCACTGGATGCAGCGCTCGGCCTCGAGCAGCGCCAGCTGCTCGTCGAACCCGAGGTTGACCTCCTTGAAGTTCGTGGCGCGCGCGGCGGCGTTCTGCTCGGGCATCGCCTGGCGCTGGATGGCCATGCGCTCCTTGGGGGAAAGCTTCTTCTCCATGACGGCGGAAAACGTTCGGGGGTTATTTCTGCAGACCGATGCGGCAGTCGTCGCCGCACCGCGCGGCGGCCTCCTGCTCCTGCGTGCGGTAGGTGGAAAGGCGATCGGCGAGCAGGTCGAAGTCGACCTTGTGGCCGTCAAACTCCGGGCCGTCGACGCAGGCGAACTTCGTCTCGCCACCGATGTCGACGCGGCAACCGCCGCACATCCCGGTCCCGTCGACCATCACGGGGTTGAGCGACACGATCGTGTGGACGCCGAGCGGGCGCGTGAGGTTCGCGACCGCGCGCATCATCGGCACCGGGCCGACGGCGTAGACGATGTCGATGCCGCCGGCGGCGAGCAGCTCCTTCGCCGCGTCGGTCACGAAGCCCTTGCGGCCATGGCTGCCGTCGTCGGTGCAGACGACGACTTCGCCGAGGCGTTTCAACTCGTCCTCAAAAATCACCCACTCCTTCGCGCGGCCGCCGATCACGCTCACCACGGACACGCCGCGCTGCGCGAGGCCCTGCGCGATCGGGTGCACCACCGCGGTGCCCACGCCGCCGCCGATGCACAACGCGCGGCCCTTCTCGATCAGCTCCGTGGGCATCCCGAGCGGGCCGGAGATGTCGCGGATCGCGTCGCCCACGTTGAGCGCCACGAGTTCCTTCGTGCTCTTGCCCACCGCCTGGATGACGAGCGCAATCGTCCCCGCGGACGGGTTGGCGTCGGCGATCGTGAGCGGGAGGCGCTCCGCGCGTTCGGCACGGCGGACGATGACGAACTGGCCGGCCTGCCGGATCTGCGCGATGCGCGGCGCCTCGACATCGAGTCGGGTCACGTTGGGACTGAGCTGGGTGCGGGCGACGATGCGGTGCATGGGAATGCGAGGTGCGGGAAAGGTCGGACGCTAGAGCGAACGCTTCGGCGCACACAAGCACGCGCTCGGTCCCGAACAAAAAGCCCCGGCATGGCGCCGGGGCTTGAAAACACGGACAGTGGGAATCCGTTCAGGATTTAGCGGGAGCCTCCTCGTCGTCGTCCTCGTCGTCGGTCGCGGTCGCGGTCGCCGCCGCCGCGGCCTTCTCGGCTTCCTTGGCGGCCTTGCGGGCGGCGCGCTGCTCACGCCGTTTCGCGAGATCGGCCTGGTGTTTCGCCTCCTCCTCCGTATCGAGCTGGCCGTTCTTGTTGGCATCGTACTTCGCCAGCAGGCGGGCCTGTCGCTTCGCGGCGCGGTCGGCCTTCATGGCCACCCGCTCCTGCTCGTCGATCTTCCCGTCCTTGTTGATGTCGTACTGCTCGTTCCGGTGGTTGACCGTGACCGCCTTCGACTCCTTGGGCGGAGCCGAATCGGCAGCGGACGCGAACGTGGGGACAAAAGCCGCGGCGAGGCACCAGAGGCCACACCCGGCGAGCAACACATGTGGTTTCTTCATCTGCGTTTGGGTTTGGTTAACGCAGGGGGCGCGAGGAGGCTTGGCCGGCGCCGCCGCCAAATCAAGCCCAACATTCCGATACGTCGCGTTTTTGTATCGAAGCTACTGCCCTACTCCCACGCGCCGAGCCGCGCGCGCACCCTGCCGAGCCGCGCGAGAATCGCCTCGCGGTGCGTCTTGTAGAGGATCGCGCCGCCGACCACCGCCACGCCGAGCAGCAGCAGCAGCGCGCCCACGCCCATCATCTGGAGCGAGCGGTCGAGCGCGCGGAACTGTTTCGCCACCAGCGCGACCAGATCCGTCGCGAAACCCGCGAAGCCCAGATAGAGGTAGAGTTGCACCCGCAGCAGCGGCCCGAGCGCCATCACGCCGAGACACAGCAGCAGCATCGTGAGGTGGAAGCCCACCGGATAGCTCGCGTCGAGCAGCGCGTAGTAGCCGCAACTGCCGAGCATCGTCAGCACGGTGACAAGCCGCACGGTGTTGCGCAGCGCCGGCGGCAGGTGCGCGCCGAACAGGAAGACCAGCCCGAGGACGCCGAGGCCGCACGGGATCGTGTACGCCTGCACGCAGCGCAGATCGAGCTTCGCCCAGAACAGCAGGCACACGAAGCCGACGAAGCCCAGCATCGCGATGCCGTTGTACGCGGAGTCGCGCCGCCCGCCGCCATGCCACGCGAAGAGCATCGCCTGCACGCCGATCACCAGCAGCGAGAGGTCGGCGCCGAGATGGTTCGTGAGCAACCACGCCGCCTGCAGCACCGGCAGCAGCCACACCACGCCGGTGATCGTCCGCCCCAGCCCCGGCCGCTCGTGGGCCAGCAGCCGCTTCGCCGCGCTGAACGCGATCGATGCCCCGAGGCTGAGCCAGACGTCGTACTCGTACGTCCAGAAACTGAAGTGCAGGAACAGCAGCCGCCGCAGGAGAATCCACGCGCCGGCGACACCGAGCAGGCTCAGCGCGTACGGCAGCACGCCGTCGCGCAACTGCCCCTCGCGGAACCACGCCGCGCCCGCCACCGCCCACACCAGCGCCAACGCGAGCATCGACCCGAGCGAGCCGCCGCGCGCCTCCGGGTGGAGGAACGTGAGCAACGCGAGCGCCGCAAACGCCGCGCCCAACAGCCCGCGCGCCACCGCCTCGCCACGGCTCCGGCACAGGGCGAGGAGCTCGTGCGCCAGGCGCCGCGGACCGACCGGCAGCTTCACGCTGTCCGCCAGCCTCACGACCATGCCGGTTCCGAGCAGCGCGGTCGCGCCGGCGAGCAGCGGACGGAAGCCGTCGACATCATCACCCGTGATCCACCGCGTCACAAAATACCCGAGCCACAGCGGCACCACTGTCGCCGCCGCCGCGAGCCCGCGTGCCAGCGGCGCGGACTCCGGCACCGGTGTTGCCAACGTCGCGAGCGCCATGCCGCCGAAGATCAACAGACCGGCACCCGTCGCCGGACCGTGGTAGAGGAGATGCCCCGCGCACAACAGCGCCAAGCCGGCGCCGGCAGCCCACGGGACCTCGACGCCCACGCGCCGCTCGAGCCTACGCCAGCCCAGCGTCGCGCCGAGCCACGGCACCAGCAGGTACCACACAACGGTGTTCGCGGGGATGAGCCCCGGCGTCGCCGCCGGCAGGAGGAAATCGAAGTGCAGCGCGAGCAGCAGCTCGAGCCCGGCCAAGGCCCAGTACACCCGCGCCCACGGCGCACCAATCACCGCCTGGTGGATGAGCACAGTCGCCAGTGCGGCGAGCAGCGGCGTCGTTTCCAGACTGTGGGCACGGAAATCCTGCACGAGTCCGGAGACGACCGCCACGTGCACCGCGACTGTCAGGCACTGGCCCCAGAGCCGGCGGTGCGCATGCCATTCCTCGGCGCCGATCCGGCCGAGGTGTTGGAGCAGGCTGCGGACGGGCGACTGTTGGAAGCTCAGCAGGATCAGCAGATGCGCCACGCCCACCGCCGTCCACGCGCCCGCCATCGGGTCGTCGAAAGGCGACAGCTCCGGCAGCCACGCGATGGCGAAATAAAGTCCGAAGATCAGCGCCAGCCCGCCGGTCAGCGCCGACCACGGCGCCCCGCCAAGTCCGCGCAGGCGGATCAGTGCCAAGCCCATGAGCAGCACCGCCGCCGACCCGGTGTGATAGTGATCGAGGCCGAGCGGCGCGTTCGGGAAGAGCAGCATCTGGAACGGCAGCCGGAAGACGTACAACGCGAGGATCAGCAGCGCGAAGCCCGTCGCACTCGCGCGGAACCGCGCGCCGGTGAGCTCGCGTTCCTCAGTGCGCGGCCCCTGCGTCAGGAACCACTCCGCCGCGATCCAGCACGCCGCCGCCGGCAGCGCCAGCGCGTAGAGCGCCGCGTGCGGCGTGCGCAGCGCAGGGATCGCCAGCGCGCCGCACCAGAGCGCGAGCCCGAGCGACACATGCCACAGCGACTCCATCCACACCCCCTCGTTGGTCCGCAGAATCTCCGGACGCCGCGCCGCGAGCCGGAAGTAGACGCCCACGGCAAACGCGAGCGCGCCCGACACGACGAACCGCACCCCCGGAATCTGCGCGAGGTCGGGGTGCACCAGGTAGTTCAGGCCGAGCAGCACGAGCGTGAAACCCGCCAGCGCCACGCAGCCGAAGTGCAGCCGCTGCGCCGCGAGCGCGAAGGCCGGCGACCGGTTCTCGCCGCGCAACAACAGCCGGCGCACCAGCGCGTACTCCGCGATCGTCACCACCGCCGCGATGCCGCCGAGGTGCAGCGGCGTGAGTTGCGCGTCGAGCAACTCGCGTCCCCAGAGCACGGAAAGCGCGAACAGGTTCGCCAGCGGCAACAGACCGGCCGCCACCGTCCAAAACACGCCCGCGCCCCAATAGAGCGCCGCCAGCGCGAATGCGCCCACCGCGGCGAAAGGCACCAGGCTCTGCACCCAGGTCGCGTCGTCCGCGCGGCCGAGCGTCGTCAACGCCACCTGCAGCCCGGCGCCGGCCACCGCCGCCACCAGCCCCGGCGCGATGAACCACGGCGCCTGCGGCACCGCTACGCCGCCGGGGATCTGCGGCGTCGGTCCGCAGAGCACGCGCGGCCAGCGGGCCCGCACCGCACGCCCGAGGAACGGCAGCGCACCGCCCGCAAGCGCCCACACCTCCAGTTGCCACGGCCGGAACAGGTCGTCTTCACCGCACGGGAACACAAAGACCAGATAGCCAAGCACCGCCGCCGGCAGCGCGAAGCCGGCGCACGCCTGCGCCCGCGCGGCCAGCAGCACTGTCGCCAGCACCAGCAGCACCTCGGTCGGCGACCAGACAAAGTCGAACACTCCGCGCGCGGGTTCGTACACCGCGCAGATCGCCGCCACCGCCAGGATCGTGGCAAGCAGCGTCGAACACGCAACGAACGGCGCCCGCACCGGATCCAGCAGCGCGCGCGGTCGGGGCAGAAACTCCAGCACGATGTCCGCCGCCAGCACCGCGAGGAGGAACAGCGGCAGTTGCCCGGGCGTCTGCGGCAGCGTCCGCCAGTAGCAGAGCCACGAGACCACCAGCGCGTAGAGCACCGTGCCGAAGAGCCGCGGCGAAGCGCGCAGCGCATGCCAGAAGAGTTGCGCCGCCACGAAGAGCGCGAGCCATTGCAGATCGCCGCGGTGGTCTGTCTTCGGCAACTGGATGCCGAGCGCCAGCAGCACGGCGAACCCCGCGCTGCCGTAGGCGAGCAGCGCCAGCCGAGGCCGCACCAGAAACGCCTTCGCCCACTCCAGCCGTCGCGCGACCTCGTACTCACCGGCAAGCAGCGCCGTGAGCGCCACGCCGGTCCAGAGCAGCGGGTACTGGAGCATCGCCCAGCCCGTGCAGCCGGAAGCGTCGCAAACCATCGCCAGCGCCGCCGCGAGCAGCGGCCAGGAGAGCTGGAGCAGCACGCGGCCAGCGAGCTGACTGCGGAAGAAGAGCGCCGCGGCGTAGAAGGTCGCGGCGAGCGCCAGCGCCGAGCCGATGTACGGCGTCTGCGAGACGTGCGGCTGGAACTGAAGCACCAGCGCCTTCCCGACCAGCCACGCGAGCGCGGCTTGCACCGGCACCACGAACGCGCCGAGCGCCCCGCGCCCCGCCGCCCCGCGTCGCCGAAGTTCGAACATCCCGAGCGCGAGCGCCAGCGCGGCCACCGCGCTCGCCATCCCGGAGCCGACGTACAGCCACGCCGGTATGAGCCCCGCGGGCACGCGGAACAGCGGCAACACCACCGCGAGCACCCCGGCCGCCATCAACCCGGAGGCAAGAGAACGGGTCTGCCACGTGGCCACGCCGAGCACCGCCGCGAGCACAAGCCCGCCCGCAAGATCGGTCGCCGCCATCTCGGGGCGATGAGCGAGGATCAGGCGCAGAGCGAGCCCGAGGATTCCGGCACCGCCAAAGCACGTGGCGATAAACACGCCGCTGTTGCGCCACACCGCGCCGGGCAGCAGCCGCGCCGCGGCCAGCCAAGCGGCGGCGAGGAGCCCGAAGCCGAGCCCAAGCGTGTTGCCGCCGAAACGGTACAGCGTCATGTCCGCACAGCCGAGATACGGCAGCGCCAGTCCGGCGCACGCGGCGGCGATGTGGAGCCAGTCGCTCCGCTCCTCCACCGTGGCGCGCACCGCGAAGAACACCGCGGCAACGACCAGCACGAGCCCCGCCTGCCACGGCGCCGAATGCAGGTGGTATTGCGAGAGCACCGCGACGATCGCGGAGAGCAGCAGGATCGGCGGCTGAATCTCCAGCGCGACCTGCCGCAGCCGTTGTTCCCCAAAACGCCCCGCCAACACCCGCGTGGCGCCAGCGGTGAGAGCGAGCGCCAGCCCGAGCGCGGGCAGAAGGTTCAGTTCCGCGCTGCGCGGAAACCCGTCGACCAGCCCGACTGCCGCGCCGCCGAGAAGGCAGAGCGTGCAACCAATCCAGTAGTGCACGACGCCCGGCCGGCGCGGCGCCTGCACCAGCCAGATCACGCCGGCCAGCAGAAGCGCCGCGACCCGCAGCGTCTCGCTGCCCGCAGCCAGCAGCACCCCGAGCAGCAGCGCCGCGTAGCCGAGGAACGATTCGCCGCCGTACGCCGCGACGTTGTTGCGCAGCTCGCCGGCGCGCCGTTCCCAGCGCAGCAGCGTCGCTCCGATCAGGATCGCCGCCAACGCGTAGTCGCGCGGGTGCGGGTTGAGGCCGAGGTGGAAATGCCGCCACACGGCGACCTGCGCCGTCGTCGCCGCCATCGTCACACCGAAGAACCACGGCACGATCTTCGACTCCAACAACTCGCGCGTCAGCACGAGCCGCAGGAAGCGGTTCGAGACCGCGAGCAACAACAGCACCGCCGCGGTGATCGTCGCCGGCACCAGCATCGCGCGGTGGCCGGCCGCGGCCTCGCGCACGCCGGGCATGTCGCCCAGCACCGCCAGCAGGTTCACCGCCAGCAGCGGCACGCCCAACAGCAGCCGGAGCTCGGCGCGCAGCGCGCCGCACCAGCGCCACAGCCCGACACCCGCCAACGCGCCGTAAAGCCCGAGCGCAGGCAACAGCAGCCCCGCCGCCCGCGTGTCCTCACCAGCCCGGCACAGCACCATGAAGTTCACCGGCAACAAGCACACCGCGCCACCAAGCAGAAACGCGCCCGAGGCGCGCAGGTCCTCGTGCTTCCGGAAAAGCCGCAGCCCCAGCTCCGCCATACCCGCGGTGAAGCCCGCCAGCAGCAACGGCAGGAAGAGGTAGCGCACGTAAACGCTCTTGTCCCAGGTGAAATAGGCCAGCAGCGACGCGCCCGCGACGACCATCAGGAGGCCGGCAATGATGTACCAGTTCGCCGCAAGGAACGGTCGGATGTGCTCATCCCAAACCGTCGGCGTGGGCGGCGCGGGCGGCGGAGGCGGTGTCACCGGACGCTGGATCACCGGAGCCGGGCGCACGGGCGGCGGCTCGGGAACCGGTGGCGGAAGCACCGGCGCGGGAGTCGGCGCGATTGCCACGGGCAACGGCGGCGGATCGAACGGCAGCGGCGGCGGAGCCGCGGGCGTCGCCGGGCCGCCCGCCAGGCGGCGCCCCTCGGCCGGCGGCAGCCCGATTTACCCCCGGCGCGCCAACCCCCCGGGGGG
>JAEXPQ010000101.1 GCA_023446735.1 Verrucomicrobiota bacterium | reverse complement strand
GGCTCGCCGCAGAGCGCGTCGGGCGCCGCGGCCCCGATCACCGGCCAGCCGTCGGCCAGCCAGCGCATCGGCTGGAGGTGCGGGATACGGCCGAACACGCCACGGTCCTGGAAGTGGCAGAACCACGATTCTCCGGCCGGCGTCTCGAACCACGCCCCCTGGTGCGGACCGTTGACGTCGGTCGAACCCTGCGCGAGCACCCGCCGCTCCTCATAGGGTCCATCGATGGTGCGCGCGCGAAACACGGACTGCCAGCCCGTGGCCACGCCACCGGCGGGGGCGAACACGTAGTACCAGCCGTCGCGCTTGTAGAGCTTCGGCCCCTCGAGCGTGTGGCAGCCGGGGAACGCCGCGCCGTCGATCACAATCCGGCCTTCGTCGAGCACGGCGGACGCGTCGGGCGCCAGGCGGTGCAGCGTCAGCACATTATTGATGCCCGAACGGCTCTTGGCCCAGCCGTGGATGAGGTAGGCGGAACCATCGTCGTCCCAGAGCGGACACGGGTCGATCAGGCCCCGGCCGGCCTTGACGAGCGCCGGCGGGCTCCACGGCCCGGCGAACTCCGCGGCGGTGGTGACGTAGATCCCGAAATCCGGGTCCGGGAAGAAGATCCAGAAACGGCCGGCGTGGTGCCGCAGCGCCGGCGCCCACACCCCGCAGCCGCGGCGCGGCTGCGCGAAGAACTCCGCCGGCTCCAGGCGCGCCAACGCATGCCCCTGCGGCCGCCAGTTCACCAGGTCGCGCGAACGCAGCAGCAGCAGGCCCGGTTCGTGCCCGAAGGTCGAGCACACGAGGAAGTATTCGTCGCCGACCCGCACGCCGTCCGGGTCGGGAAAATCCTGGAAGAGGACCGGATTGCGGTAGGTGCCGTCGCCCTGGTCGGAGAGCCACGGCGCGGGGTTGGGATGGTTCATGGAAAAGCGAGCCGGATGGTGCCGAAGCGGTGCGGGTCCGGGCGGCCCGGGGTGCGGGCAATGCCGCCGGTGGCCACACCCGGCGCCCCCCTGGCGCCGCGACCACCGGCGGAATGCTCGAACCCGAAAGCGTTCGAAGACCCGACAACAGGCGCACCGCGCACCGGCTGCAGGAGCCGGCGGCACGAAACGCGCCGCGAGCAGACCAACCGCGGCGGGACGGCTCAAATCGCACCGCGTGCACATCGTTGACCGGGCGGCGAAATCGGCGGGCGTCCGCCGCCTGGCCAGACGAAGCTTGCGAGGGCCGCGACCGGCGCCATCCAATCCGCCCGCGTGGAAACACCCCCTCGACGAGAACTCGTGCGCCGCTGGTTGCTCTCCTTCGGCTGCTTCGCCCTCCTGCTCTTCTTCTTCAGCCCGTCGTTCGGCGCCTACAGCGTGTGGTCGCGCGCGCCGGAGCTCACCGGAATGCTCGAGGTGCGCCGCGGCGCCAGCGTCCTCTGGCAGATCGACCACCTCGGCGAGGCGATCCCGGACCCGCTGCACGGCGCGATCCAGTGGCGCCTGCTGTTTCCACTTCTCGGACACATTCTCGGGCTGCCCGCGCCGGTCTTCTTCGCCCTGGCGCCGCTCGGGGTTCTCGCGGTGCTCGGGTTCGCGGTCGGCGTGCTCCGCCGCGGGGGCGCCGGCTGGGCCGACACCGCGCTGGCCGCCGTGGTGCTCGGAGCGGGCGGCTGGTTGTTCGCCTCGGTGGGCTGGCTGGGCTATTTCGACTCCTGGGTGGTGCTAGCCCTCCTGCTCGTCGCCTTCGGGCGCTCGCGCTGGACGGTCTGGTCGGCCTGCCTCTGGGCGCCCTGGATCGACGAGCGTTTTGTGATCGGCCTGCCGCTGGCGCTGCTCTGCCGCCATCTCCGGCCTTCGGCTGCGGACTCCGCCGACGAAGCCCCCGCCTTCGACTGGCGGCAAGACCTCGGCGTCCCGGCGGCCCTGGCGGCGGCATTCGTCGCGGTGCGGCTCGGCCTGCTCTCGGGCGCGACGGGGGGCAACGCGATCCCGTCGACCTACCTCGCCTCCCTCCATCTCTCCGATACGCCGCCGGCCCGCCTCGCGCTCGGGCTCTGGGAAGGACTCCGGGCCGGCTGGGGGTTCGTCGCGCTTGCGGTCGTGTTCTGTTGGACACAGCGCCGGCGGGCGCTGCTCCTCGCCGCCGCCACGGCGGGCGTCGCGCTCGTGTCGCTCGCCACCGCCCAGGATTTCGGCCGCGCGCTCATGTTCCTGACGCCCGTTGCGCTGCTGGGCGCGACGCTCGCCTTCCGCCGCCGCGCGTCCTGGCTGGCACCCGCGCTGCGCTTCGCCGCCGGAGCCACGCTGCTGCTCCCCGCCCATCACGTGATGAACGACCGGGTGACCCCGCTCTTCTACCTCCACCACGAACTGGCGGTGCTGCGCAGCCCGCCGGCGATCGCCATGCCCGAGCTCTACGAGCTGCGCGCGATCCACGCGATGGAGGCCGGCGATTTTCCCCGCGCCGAGGCCGATCTCGCGCTGGCGATCAAGCTCAGCGCGCACCCCGCGGGACCGCTCAAACAACGCGGGGTGCTCTACGCCAGCGCCGGCCGCTGGGCCGAGGCGCACCGGGATTTCGCGGCGATGGTCGAATGCGACCCGGCGAACCCGGAGAGCTGGTTCTTCCGCGCCCAGGCCAATCTCGCCCTGGGGGACGCCGCGGCCGCCCGCCGCGACCTCGACCAGGCGCTCACCCAGGCACCCGACGGCTGGGCCCAACGTGCCGATGTGCAGCGCTTCGCCGCCCGCCTCGGATCGAACCGCTGAGCCAACGATTCGGTTGCCGCGTAGTAGGTCAGCGGGCTTGCACGCGCTCCCCGAAGCGCGAGCAAGCTCGCTGACCTACCGTCCCTCCATTGGTGCGAGCGGTGTCGCCCGTGGATTTGCGGCGATCACATTGGCCGAGCCCGAGCGAGCCGTTCGGGAGTCGCGGCGACAAGCGGCGAGAGCCGGGTGGCGAGCGAACCCGTGTGCCGGGCCGAACGACTCGGCAGCATTCGCTCCGGATCGTGGGTGAGGTGTCCGGACCCGGGAGGCGCGGGGGCGCTCCGCCCGACCGCGGTACCGATGAAACGAGCCAGATCGTTCGCGGGCTGGCGGCACAAAAAACGCCGCCCCGGCACGATGGCCGGGGCGGCGGAATCCGACAAGACTGGCGACGCGCTACAGGTCGAACGTGACCTGGAAGATGAACTGCTGCGGATCGAAGATGCGGTAGGCGTTCGGCTCCCCATCGGGGAAGACGCCGATCGCCCGCAGTTCGCCGTGCTCGCCAAGGTTGCGCGCGTTGATCTGGAAGGTGGCGTCGATCTTGTCGCGCCAGAGCTTCGTCCGGTAGCTGAGCATCAGGTCCAAGTAGACGTGGCTGCTGTCCCACACGGGCTTGGAGGCGTCGAGCTCGCGGATGATCGTGGTGCCGTCGGTCGGGGTCTTGCCGAGGAACCCGATCGCGCCCTTGTCCTCCCAGCGGATCGCGCCGCCGACCTTGAACTTCTTCAGGATCGGATGATCGGTGACGCCGGCGAGCGAGTAGCTGGTGTTCAGGCGGAAGTTGTACTTGCGAACCGAGGGCAACGACTTGCCCTCCTGCTGCTTGATCACCGAATACGGCGCGACCACGAAGGTCTGGAAGTTCTCCGAGGCCGACTGGCTGCCGGAGCCGTAACGGTGGAGCCACCAGAGATGGTTCGGATTCGAGGCGTCGGCCACCCAGCCGCGGTTGGTCGTGGCGTCCGAACCGGTGCCGTAGGTGAGGTTCGGGTCGGTGTTCGGGTCGACGATGGACGTCCAGACCGGCATGCGCTCGTCGATCCACTGCTGCACGGTCGAGGAGACGTTCTGGTTCATCGACTCGGTCTTCGTCGCCGAGGCCGCCAGCGACCACATCTTGGTCGGGTTGTAGTTGATCTCCAGCTCCATGCCCTTCGCGTAGACGTCGTTCGTCGCCGCGATCTGCCCGCCGCGGAACGCATCGAGCATGCTGTTGTAGAGCGGGGTCGGGATCTTCATCACGTTGGCGATGTAGTCCGAGACCTGCGTGTCGCTCCAGGTCGGGTTGAAGATGCGCGCCCAGGCGTTGGCGCGATCGTAGAGCTGGTAGGTGTCGCTGCTGACGTCGAAGTCCATGCGCATGACGCGCTGGGCCACGGTGTTGGCGTCGCCGTTGCGGATGTCGAACTGAGTATTCTCCCACTTGGTACCGCGGATGACGAGCTTGCCGTCCAACAGGTTCAGCCAGATGCCGTAGTCGGTGCCCTTGGCGGTCGTGTTGGGCAGGTCGTTGAGGTACAGGTCGAACGCGGGCGCCTGGACGAGGAAGTTGTCGGATTTGTTGTAGGAGAACGCCATGCCGCGGAACAGGTCGGAGAAAAAGCGGCTGGCGGGATTGTCGGACTCGGCCATGCGGCGCAGGCCGGCGAGATCGCGGAACGGGCGCAACACCGCGCTGAAGCTCTTGGTGTCGCCCTCGGCCACGCGCCAGGTGTCCTGCCACGCGTCGATGCGTTCGCGGTCGTGCTCGGTGTTGTTGTTGGTCAGCAGCACCGGGGTCAGGCCGTTCTTGGAGTAGACCTTGTCGCGGCGGGCGCCGAAGGTCGTCACGAAGCGGCCGTCCCAGAGGAAGCTCTGCAGGACCGCGCCGGGCGTCTTGATCTTCTGGTTGAGATTGTTGTTGCCGCCCGTGACGTCCGAGGTGGCGAGCAGGTCGAGGTGCGCAGTCTCCTTGCGCCAGTTGCCCGTGGTGCCCCACAGGAACGTGTAGTCGCCGTACGCGAAATCCGAGGGCGCGTACTGGACCGAGCCGGTGCCGGGGTCGCCCACGTAGTAGCGGATGAACTCGCGGAGCACGTTCGGGCCGGCCTGCGGGCCGCCGGTGACGTTGGCCTGCACGGCGCGGCCGACGCTCTTGTTGGCTTCGAAGCCGCTCTGGCCGACCGCCGTCCAGGAATGGTCGGAGGTGAGTGCCTCGCGGTAGCCGTAGCTGCGCGAGATACGCTCCTTGCGCTCGTAGTAGGGGCTGAAGGTGTGCGTGCCGAGCCATTTGGTCCAGCCGTCGTCCTTGGAGAAGTCGAGGCGGTAGGCCAACTGGGCGCGGGCGGTGTCCCAGCGCAGCGGCAGCTCGCGGGTGATCGGTTCGATCGCGCCCATGAAGAGGCGGCCGAAGTTCGGGTTCACCGTACCGTCGAGGTTGTGCGTGTTAACGTCCACCCACAGCTGGCCGGTCTGGCCGCTGGTGCTGGAGTTGCCCAGCGGCGTGCGCTGGTACCGCGTGGCGTCCTCGCGCAGGACCGCGCCCTGGGCGGCGAGGAAGTGGTGCGGGGTGTCGAGGATGATCTGGTCGATCCGGAACATGTAGGTCTCGACCTCGTCGCGCAGTTTGTTGACCGACGAGAGATTCACCTTGGACCAGTCGTACATGTCCTGCGAGCTGACCGACTTGGTCGTCGTCCACAGCGGCTGGTCGGTGTAGCGACCGGCGACCGTGGCCCGCAGGTTCGAGGAGGTCGGGCCCACGAGGCGGATCAGGCCGGCGTTGGCGTTCGGGGACACGCCGGTGTTGCTCGTCGGCGCCTGCCAGTAGTTGACGCCGGTCTGGTCGACGTAGAGGTTCGAGCGCTGGAACGCGCCGCCGACCATCGAGAAGTAGGACGGGAGCCGCCCGAGCGTCGCGGTGCTGGTGGACCACGAGATGGTCGAGCCGGCCTTCGGCGTGCCGTCGGTGAGGCTGGTCATGCCGTACTGGACACCATCGATGGTGATGAAGCCGGTGGCCGGGTTCCAGCCGGGCGAGCCGCTCTCGAGCCAATAGGACACGTAGTCGCGCGGCGGCGTGTAGTTGGGCCGCGTGCCGTGCATCTTGTAGCTGGAAACGGAGCCGGTGAGCGTCGTGCCCTTGAAGGGCTGGAACTTCGCCATGGCGTTGAGGCGACGCGTCGTGACGCCCGAGGGTTTGCGGACGAACGCGTCCTCCTGATAGACGTTACTAACCCTCAGCGCGAACTTGTTCGGGAGGAGCACCTGGTTGTGGTCGATGCTGCCGCGGTAGCCGCCGAGGTCGTCGACCCGCAGCATGAGCTGGGTGTGACTCTTCTGCAGGTTGGCCGAGGCGGCCACCTGGTTGACCGTGCCGCCGGGGTTGCCGAGGCCGGAGATCGTCGAGTTCGGGCCGCGGCTGATTTCCACGGCGTCGACGCTGAGCTTGTCCATCGGCACGCGGCCGCTGAGCTCGAAATTGTCCAGGGTCGGATTCGCGGAGGACATGCCGCGCACGCGGTTCGCGCTGGCGGGATTGAGCTGCACGTTGTCCGTGAGCTGGCCGTTGCGGTCCATCACGTAGTCGGTGTAGGTGGCGGTGCCCTCGGTCGACGCCGTGTACATGAACACGTCGTTGATATCGAGCATCGCGAAGTCGGACATGAGCTCCTTCGTCACGACCGAGATCGAGGCGCCGAGGTCCTCCAGCTTCGTGTTGAAGCGGGTACCGGACATCGAGTTCGCCGCGTAGTAGCCGCGGGTGTCCTCGACGACCTCGAACGGCGAGAGGACCACGACGTCCTCCTTGGCGGCCGGAGCGGTCGAGTCGGACGCCGAAGCAGGCAACACCGCGGGCGCCTTGGCGACACCGGGGCTTTCGGGTGCCGGGGCAGCGGCTTCCTGCGCAAACGCGGGCCAGGCGGACAGGGTGAGGGCACACGCCGTGGCCTTGAGCAGTCGACGCGTGCCGGGGTTCAGTCTGGGGCTTGGGTTCATAGTAGGTACCGGAAACCGGTTTCTGCGCTTGGGGGGGATACGCCCCGGCGGATCGGAGGCTTGGGGAAAAACCGGACGACGCGGAAAGCCGCGCCGACCGACCAGTCGGGCTAGGGTGCGTGGATTGGGTGCCATCCCCCCGGCCGGGGCAACGCACCCGGAGTCGACATTGTTGACTAGGCCCGCCCGGGCGGCCGGCGCCGCCCGCCACGTCGCGATGCTGTCGCAACTCCTTGAGCACCCCAGCACGCGGCGGCGCGGAAAAATGTCGCCCCCGCGTGCCCGTTTCCACAAGGAGTCGTGCGTGTCCGCCGTTCCCCGCCCCACCCGGTCCACGATCGATCCCGCCTCGCCCGCCGCAATGCGCGGGCCGGCGTGGCTGCCGTGGGCGTTCCTCGGTGGCGCCACGCTCCTCGCCTACCTGCCGGCGCTCTCGGCCGGCTTCATCTGGGACGACGCCGGGCACGTGACCCGGCCCGAACTGCGCGGACTGGCCGGCTTGTGGCGGATCTGGTTCGAGGTCGGCGCCACCCAGCAATACTACCCGGTCACGCACACCGCGTTCTGGCTCGAGCATCTGCTCTGGGGCGACCGCGCCGCCGGCTACCACTTCGCCAACGTCGTGCTCCACGCCGTCGCGGCCGGGCTGTTCGGCCGCATCCTGGGCCGCCTCCTCTCCGGCGAGAACGATGCCGGCGCCCCCGGCTCGCCCACCACGGACGCTCCCGCGGCCGCGCCAGTCCCCGCGCTCGCGGCGTGGTTTGCCGCGCTGCTCTTCGCCCTGCACCCCGTCATGGTGGAATCGGTCGCCTGGGTCTCGGAGCAGAAAAACACGCTCTCGGCCGTCCTCTACCTTGCCGCCGCCGGAACGTATCTGCGTTTCGACCGCACCCGCCGCCCGGACCGGTACGCCCTCGCGACCGGACTGTTCCTCCTCGCCGTCGGCAGCAAGACCGTGACGGCGACCCTGCCCGCCGCGCTCCTGGTCGTCCTCTGGTGGCGACGCGGCCGGCTCGGCTGGCGCACCGATGTCCTCCCGCTGCTGCCGTGGTTCGGGCTCGCCACCGGCGCCGGCCTGCTGACTGCCTGGGTCGAGCGCACCCAAATCGGCGCCGCCGGAGCCGATTTCGCGCTCACGGCCGCGCAACGCGTGCTCCTCGCCGGCCGGGCGATCTGGTTCTACCTCGGCCAACTCGCCTGGCCCGCCGATCTTGTCTTCATCTACCCGCGGTGGGAGCTCGACGCCACCGCGCCGCTCCAATGGGCTTTCCCGCTCGCCGCCGCCGCGCTCGTCCTCGGGCTCTTCGCCCTGCGCCGGCGCGCACGCGGCCCGCTGGCCGCGCTGCTGCTCTTCGGCGGCACGCTCTTCCCTGCCCTGGGCTTCGTGGACGTTTTCCCCTTCCTGTATTCGTACGTCGCCGACCATTTCCAGTACCTCGCCAGCCTCGGGTTCTTCGCCGGCGCAGCGGTGGTCGGGGCCCGAGTGCTCGCATGGCCGGGAGCCCGCCCCGCGGCGGCAGTGGGCGGCGTGGCGCTGCTCGGCCTCCTCGCCGCACTCACCTTCCGCCAGAGCCGGACCTATCGGGACGTATTCACCCTCTACGAGACCACCCTCGCGCGGAACCCGGACTGCTGGATGGCACACAACAACCTCGCACTCGCGCTGGCCGAGATGGGGCGGATCGACGAAGCCGTGCCGCACCTCGAGGCCGCCCTGCGCCTCCGCCCCAACTACCCCGAGGCGTTGAACAACCTCGGCGACGATCTCACGCGCCTCGGCCGGCCCGCCGAGGCCATTCCCCTTCTCGAGCGCGCCCTCGCCCTCCAGCCGCGCTACGCCGAAGCCCAGCACAACCTCGGCCTCGCCCTGCTCGCCGACGGCCGCAAGGCCGAAGGCATCGCCGCGCTCGAGCGCACGCTGGTGCTGCGGCCCGACTACGCCACCGCCCACCTCAACCTCGGCCTCGCGCTCGCGTCACAAAACCGTCCCGCCGAGGCCCTCGCGGGATTCCAACAGGCGGTCCGCCTCCGACCCGACCTCGTCCAGGCGCGGCTCAACCTCGGCTTCGCCCTGTTGCAGACCGACCGCGCCCGCGAGGCGGTCCCCCACTTCGAGGCCGCCACCACGCTCACGCCCGCCGATAGCGAGACCCACCGCATGCTCGGCCGCGCGCTGGCGCAGACCGGCCAGCTGCCGCGGGCCATCGCGGCGTTCGAGCGCGCGCTCGCAATCGACTTCCGCTCGGTGCAGGCCCACCTCGATCTCGCGGTCACCCTCCGCCAAGCCGGCCGGACCGACGAGGCCAATGCCCACTTTCGCGAAGCCCAGCGGCTGAAGGCCGACGGCGCGGCACCGTAGCGCCCGGCGGCCCCGCCTCAGCGTCGATCCGGCAGAGTCGAGCCCTCGTGCCACTGGCCGGTCAACAGGATCTCATGCTGGTCGGAGGGCACGCCGGTCTCGTTGCGGTGCATCAGGCCGAGCAACATCTCCACGGCCAGCCCGCCGATCTTCGCGGGATCGTAACGCACGCCGGTGCAATCGAGCGAAGGGTGTCCCTCCACATCGATCAGCCCGACATCCCGCGGCACCTCGACGCCGATCCGTTCCAGCCACGCGATCACGAAGCGGGCGCGCGTGACCACAAGCACGTCCGGCCGGTGCTTGCGATACCACTTCACGAAACCCGCCTCCGTGGCCGGGATCTCCGGGCACAAGGGCACATGGTCGGCGACGGGCCACAACTGCTGCTGGTTGAGGAACGCCCCCATCCAGCGGTCGCCCACCCGCGGGCTGTCGTTGGCGTCGGCGAACACGAACCCCGGTCGGCGGTAGCCGCGCTCCAGGCACCGCTGCATCGCCTGTCGCACGGTCGAAAAGTGGTTCTCGGTCACATGATGCAGCACCGGCGAGCACAGCGTCATGCCCAGCGCCACACAGGAGAACCGGTCCCAGTCCAGCACCAGGCTCGACTGCCCCGGCGGCAGCCGGCCGATGACCAGGCCGTTGATGCCGCGAGCGGTGAGGATCTCCGCGAACCGCTCGGACGTCATCCCGGGCTCCCCCAGCCAAAAGTCCTCCAGCCGATAGCCGAAATCGGCCGCGCGGGCCTGCGCGCCCGGAAAGAAATCGGGACGCTCATGGTGCGGCGGCCGCCACCCGTACCGGGTCGGGTAGTTCGTCACGTAGGCGAGGGTCACATGTTTCGTCTCCTGCCCGGTCCGGCGCGACGCCATCAAGGCCGCCACCAGCGGGTTGACGCGGTAGCCGAGCTTCGTCGCCAGCTCATGGATCCGCTGCCGCATCGCCGGCGAGATCCGCGGATGATCCCGCAACGCGAGCGAGACCGTCGAGCGATGCACGCCCGCGGCGTCCGCTACGTCCTGCAATGTGGCCTTGGTTCGCACCTAGGCCACGACACTCCGCCCTCCGTCCTTGTCGATCCCAAAGCCGCGGGAAGCCCGCCCCGCCGGGGAAGGCGGCGCGGGGCCGCTTTCCCCAGCGCGGTCAGCTCCGCCCCAACCAGCGTCGCGCGAAGCCGAGCCAGTGCGGGACCGGCGCCGCGCAGCCGGCGACGATCACCGTGATGTTGTCATGTCCGCCGCGGCGGCAAGCCTCGCCCACAAGCCCCCGCGCGCAGGCGACCGGAGCGAACGGGGTCGCGCCGAGCCTCGCGGCGAAATCGGCGGTCCCCAGACGGTCGTGGCAGCCATCGGTGCATAACAGGAAACGATCCCCCGGCCCGACGGCGAACTCGTCCACCTGCGGCTGCGGGATGTCGCCGTCGCCGCCGATCGCCTGCTCCAGCACACCGCGCAGCCGCGGCGGCACGTCCGGCCCGGCCACGCTCCCCCCGGGCACCGCGAGGCCCTGCACCACCGTCTGGTCCCGGGTGAGCTGATCGAGGCGTCCGGCGTGCCAGCGATAGATGCGGCTGTCGCCCACATGGGCCAACGCCGCGCGGCCGGGCCGCACCCACAAGACCGAGAGCGTGCACCCCATGCCCCGCCACTCCGGCGAACCCTCGGCCGCGCGCGACACCGCCGCATGCGCGGCGGCCACTCCGCCGAAGAGAGTCTCCGCCATGTCCACGGAGGCCGCCGCATTGGCCCGGAGTTCAGCCACCACCGCGGCCACCGCCAGCCGGCTGGCGACCTCGCCCGCCCGGGCGCCGCCCAAGCCGTCGGCCACGACCAGCAGCACACCAAGCACCGCCAGGGGCCCCGCGACCGCCGCCTGCGGCGACGGGGCCGTGGCCGGCTCGCCCAACGGCACGATCGCGAAACAGTCCTCGTTGTTCTGCCGCCGCCGTCCCACATCGGTAAGCCCGCCCGCTTCCAGGCGGAAACGAACGGCTCCCGTGTCGCCGGGGGAGCAACCGCAGCGGCGGCTCACGGCCCGACGACGAGCGCGGCCGTCACATCCACACCGGCCTCGTTGACGAGAGAGCTCCGGATCGCCACCGCGGGTGCGTCCCGGCCGCACGAGTCGAGACCGGCGCCCATGCGGACCTCCCGCAGTCCCGAGACAGTCACGGTGTCGCCACCGGGCTGCGCCAAGGAGCCGCCCGCGATCTTCACGTCGATCCGACCGGCAGCACCGAAGAACAGATACGGCACGGCGAGCGCCGTGGCCGCGAGGTCGTGGACCACGATCGGCATCCCCGCCACCGAGGTCACGGTCGGGGCATAGATGCCGGTCGGGCCAGCCGCCGCGGTGTAGGCGACATTGCCCTGGTGAATGCCGCCGAAGCCGCCCGTGGTGCTGGCGATGCCCATCGCGCGCACGTGGGCCCAGCCGACATAGGCGACATCGCCGCGAGTGACGCCGGGGTTGGTGAACGTGCCCACCGAATAGGTGGAGACGTGGGTCGTCGCATCGGCCCCGGCGACGATGATCGTCGCGTCGCCCTGCATGTACTCGATCCCAGCCTGGTTGTAGAACGCCGGCGCGATCGGCCCGGCGGCGTTTTCGAGGACGACGGTGACCGCGCCCGCGCCGGACATCTCGACTTGGACGATGCTGTTCTTGGAATCCAGGTACGACATCCGCGCGATCTTCCCGGGGGCGGCGGTGAAGGTGCCGGCCGCACCGCTCAGCAAAAACTGGTCGTAAACGTTACCGTTCGGATGCCGGATGTCCTGCCACTCCAGCCGGGTGGAAACGGCGCCCGCGGTGCGCGCGCCGTCCGCCGGCACGACGCCGACGACAGCCGGCACGGAGAGCGCGTTGCCCGCGCCGCTCACCACCACGTCGTAAAGACCGGCGTCGCCGGGCTGCAGACTCGGGAAGGACAGCGTCTCGCGGTTCGCGCCGTCGACCGCGCGCCCGCCGCGGAACCACTGGAAGGTCCAGCCTTCGGCGGCGGCGACCGAGAGCGAGGCCGCCGCGTTCACCGTCCCGGAAACGCTCGCGGGCTGGCGGGTGATCGTCGGCGCCGCAGGCACGGCCGCCACCTTGCTGCCCCAGATGGAGACGCCGTCGGCGGCGAGCGCCGAGAACGCCAGCACCCAGACCTTGTTGTCGTCGTCCCACTGCCGGGAGAACACGCCATGGTACGCGGTCCCCGCGAGCGTGAGGGTGACGAAGTTCTCGCCCGAAACCTGCCAGGTGCCGGTGGTCGCGCCGGTGACGGAGCCGTCCGCCGCAAGCGCGATGGCGACCGAGGCCTTGGCGATCCCGGACAACGGCTTGGTGTGCGTGATCAGCTTCCAGTCGCCCGGCACGAGCGCGAGCGGGGTCGGATCCGGCGTCTCGCCCGCGTAGCGATGCGGGGCGGCGACGAGCCAGTCCTGATCGTTCAGGTACATCTGGTGCACCCGCACCTCGTGCTGCTCCCCGCGGCCCACGAAACGGGTGTGGAAGAAGAGGAAGTACTGCCCGGTCGCCGGATCGCGGTAGGCCGAGCAGTGACCGGGCGACAGATAGCCGCGGCTGACGTTCTGCGGCTCTCCGGCGGCATGCAGAAACTGGTATCCCCCCATCAGTTTCACGCCGTAGGGGGAGATCGTGGCATCGTCGAAGGCGAAGTTGCCCCGCACGTTGGTCAGATCGTTGCCGGCGGCGTCGAGGTAGGGGCCATCAGGCTGGCGGGATCGCCCCACACGGATGTTGTAGCCGTCGGCCGCGCCGAGACCGAAGAACGAGAGGAAGAGGTAGTAGTAGCCGGACTCCGGGCTGTGGAGGATGTACGGGGCCTCGATGCGGGAGTGCATGCCGCCGATCAGCTTCTTGCCGTAACCTTGGTTCGGCAGCTGCCGGCCGGTGGCGGGATCCATCTCCAGGATGAAAATACCGCCCGAGTAGGAACCGTACACCATCCAGAGCCGTCCGGCCTGGTCGAAGAAGACGGAGGGGTCGACGACGTTGGGATGGATCGTCGCGTTGTAGGGCGTCACCGTGGGGCTCGCCCCCATCGACTTGAGCAAGATGCCAACGTTCGCGTAGGGACCGGCGACCGAGTCCGCCACCGCGACGCCGAGCGCGCTCAGCGGCGAGCTCCCCTGGCAGGCGCAGTAGTAGTTGTAGTATTTGCCGTCGGCGAGTCGGACGACGTCCGGGGCCCAGAACGTGGTCGCATAGCCGGCGTAGGCCAGCGCTTCCGAGAACTCCGCCAACGGATTCTGGTTACGGATGAGCGTATTGGGGTAGGCCGCGCTGGTGGTAAGCTGAGTCCACCGCATCAGGTCCGTCGTGCTCGCGGCCGCCATGTGCGAGCCGAAGACGTAGAAGTTCGCCCCGTCCCGAATCACGGAGGGATCGTGCACGGTGACATTCGAGAACGACGGCACGGTCGAGGTGACGCCCGGCGTGGCGGTGACGGCGGGCGCGGTGGCGGCCGAGACGCCGGCGGAGGTCTGGACGACGGGCTTGATGGTGCCGTCCTCGTTGTACTCGAGAAGATCCACACAGACCGAACGGCGCCAACTGCCGCCGCCGGGGGCGGCGCCGTTGTGGTAGATGAAGTAGGACTTCCCCTGGAACTCGACGATCGCCTGGTGGTTCGTGTTGCAGTTCGGGACGTAGTCGTTGATCACACCGCGGAAAGTCCAGGGGCCCGCGATGCTCGTGCTCGTGGCATAGGCGATCTTCTCCTCCCAGCCGTACGCGTAGGAGAGATAATAGAGGCCGTTGCGTTTGTGCACCCACGGCGCTTCGGTGAACTGCGGCAACGTCACCGTCTGGATCGGGCCCTCGGTCTCGATCATGTTGGCCTTGAGCTTCACATAGTGCAGGACCGTGTTGCCCCAGAAGAGGTAGGCCTGACCGTCGTCGTCGATGAAGACCGCCGGATCGATGTCGTCCCAGGTGATGCCGGCGCTGTTGGACGTCATATCGTTGGTGATGAGCGCCGACCCGCGCGCATCGACGAAGGGCCCGGTCGGCTGGTCGGCCACGGCCACACCGATGGCGAAGCCGTTGATCGCCCGATGCGACATCGGTGCGTAGAAGTAGAACTTGCCGTCGCGTTCGACGACGTGGCCGGCCCACGCGTCCTGGCGCGCCCAAGTGAAAGCGGCCAGCGACAGCGGCGAGCCTTCCGCCCTCCAGTTGACCATGTCGGCGGAGGAGAAACAGAGCCACTCCCGCATCACGTAGGCGGTGGTGCCGGCGGGCGCCTCGTCGTGCCCGGTATAGAGATAGACCCGGCCGTCATGCACGAGCGCAGCCGGATCGGCGGTGTACACGTTGGTGATGATCGGATTCGCGGCGGCCGCGCGCTCGCCACCGAAGACCGCGGCGAGCGCCAGGGCCGGAAGCAGACGGGCCAAGGCCCCGAGACGACCGGCGCCGGAACGGCTTCCGGCGACCGCGCCCGGACGAGCCGGGGCGGGCGGCGGGGTGGAACGGGAGGATGAGAATCGGAGAAACTTCATGGTCTGGCCTTCGTTGCGGGTGGACGGCAGCGCTTCACGAGTCGAGGCCCGACGGCCGGCCGAAGAGGGGCCGGCCGCGCTCGTCCCAGCGGAGCGGCTTCACGTAGGTGTGCCGGTTCGGATCCCAGAGGGGATCACCGACGATCTCGGTGTAGGTGCGCGCGTGGTAGACGAGGAGGTCGGTGGTTCCGTCGTCGGCCACGGTGAAACTGTTATGCCCGGGGCCGTAGATCTTGTGCGCGTAGTCCGTCGCGAATACGGGCTGCGGCGCCTTCGTCCAGCTCCGCGGGTCGAGCAGGTCGGCGTCCTCGGCGGCATCGAGCAGGCCCATGCAGTAGTTCTCGTCGGTGGCGCTGGCGGAGTAGCTCAGGAAGACGCGGCCGTGGCGGATCAGGATCGAAGGCCCCTCGTTGACCCAGAAGCCGCGAATCTCCCAGTCGAACTCCGGCTTCGAGAGGCGCACCGGCTTCGTGGCGAGCGTGGTCGGCGACGCCAGCTTGGCGATCATGAGGTTGGAGTTGCCGCGGATCTCCGGCTCCTTCTGCGCCCACACGTAGTAGGTCGAGCCGCGGTGGGTGAAGGCGGTGGCGTCGAGGCAGAACGCGTCGATCCCGCTGTCGACCTGCACGGGGGCAGACCACGGGCCGTCGAGCGGGTTCTCCGCGGTGCAGGTGATGGCCCACATGCGGTGCTGGAACAGGTCGTGCTTGATCTCGCGCGACAGCGCCGCGGCGAAATAGACCACCCACGTGTCGAAGACCCGGTGGAGCTCGGGCGCCCAGATCAGCTCGCTGTTGGGACCGGCGGCGGGCTTGTGCCAGACATCGACGGTCGGTGCGGTCGGCAGCTCGGCGATGGTGCGCGCCCGGCGCAGCTCGATGCGGTCGTAGGCGGGCACCGAGGCGGTGAAATAGTACCAGCCGTCATGGAAACGACGGATGCACGGATCGGCGCGCTGGAGAATGATGGGCTGGAGGATTTGGGGAGTGCTCATGGGTGGCTCCGGAAGAATGAGAGAGGTTGCGAGGTCAGGCCCTGGCGGGCGCAGCGGCCGCCAGCCGCTCCATCATGGCGTGGTAATATTTGTCGGTGATCTTGTACCGGAACATGATGCCGCCCATGAGGAGGCTGAAGACCGCGGGGATGACCGTGGTGGTCAGCGCGATCATCTGGAGGGTGTTGTCGCTCTGGGCCTGGTTCGGCACGTACTGGCAATAGGTCAGCAGGAAACCGACGATCGCCGTGGCGATGCCGCCGCCGACTTTCTGGAAGAAGGAGATGCCGCCGTAGGCGAGGCCGGAGACGCGTTTCCCGGTTTTGGCGGCGCCGTAGTCGATGGACTCGGAGATGATGGACCAGAAGATCGGCGCGTGCAGGTCGACGACGAAGAACACCACGTAGAAAAACACGATGGCCGTCACGGTGTCGCCGGGTTTGACGAAGAAGAACATGGCCACGCTGAGGACGACGGTGAGCATCTGGCTCCAGCGGAAGAGCTGGATCTTGCAGATGAACTTGGTGAGCCAGGTGGAGGCGATCATCGCGAAGATCGGCGAGATCGCGCCTGCGTAGAGAAAGAGCGACTGAACTTTGCCGTCGGCGCCGAGATAGTACTTCGCGTAGTAGGGTGCGGCGCTGGTGCGGGCGACATAGCCGACGGTGCCGATGACGCAGACGCCGGCGAGGATGAGCCACTGGTCGTTGCGAAAGAGGTGTTTGCACTGTTCCCAGAGCGGGGTCTTGTCGACGACATGCTGCACGCGTTCGCGGGTGGTGAAGAAGCAGAACAGTAACAACGCTGTGGCGACGACGGCCATCAGGCCCATGACGAGCTGGTAGCCGCGGGCTTGGTTGCCGCTGCTCCAGAGGGAGACGAGCAACGGGACGGACATGAGAGCGAACGCGCCGACCTTGGCCATGAAGAGACGATAGCCGTTGGCCGAGAGGCGCTCCTTCGGACTGCTGGTGATCACGCCGGGCAGCGAAATGTACGGGATCACGACCGCGGTGAACATCACCATCGTGAACGAGTAGGTGGCGTAAGCCCAGACCAGCTTGGCGGCGGGGCTCGTGAAGCCCGGCGTGGTGTAGAGCAGGAAGATCGAGAACCCGTAGGGAACCGCGAACCAGAGCAGGTACGGCCGGTAACGCCCCCAGCGCGTGGTGTATTTGTCCGTCACCACGCCCATCGTGATGTCGAGGATCGCATCGAACCAACGGACGACGAGGCCGATCATGCCCGCCTGGGCGGCGGTGATCCCGAAGACGTCGGTCTGAAAGAACAGCAGGAGAACGAACAACGAGTACACGACCACGTTGATCGAGAGGTCGCCGGCGCCGAAGCCGAGTTTCTCGATGAAGGAGAGTTTTGGGGAGGTGGAGTCCATCGGAGGTGGGGTTGAAAGGGCTACTCGAACTGCTCGCTGGTATAGTCGGACAACGCGGCCGGATCGACGACCGGCCAGCCCTCGGCGTCCCAGCCGAGCTCGGCGATCTTCAGCTTCTGCAAGCCGGCGTCGGCCGCCTCGTAGGCGTGGAAGACGAGGTAGTCCTTGCCGTCGAAACGGTGGACTCCGTTGTGCCCGAGTCCGGGCCAGGCAGCAGTGCCGCCGAGGAGCAACGTCCCGCCGCCGTCGGCCAGATCGCGCCCGTCCTTGTCCACGTACGGACCGCGCACGTCGCGGGACCGACCGACCATGAGCTTGTAGGTACTGTCCTTGCCGCGACAGCACTTGTCCCAGGAGACGAAGAGGTAGTAGTAGTCCCCGCTCCGGAAGATGAACGGCGCCTCGAGCGCCGCGGTGCCCGGCTCGGTGTCGGGCTCGAGCGCGGCTCGGTCCCGGCGGGCGATCGTGTGCCATTCCTGCGGCTCGGCCACCGACAGCAGATCCGGGGCGAGCCGGACCAGTTTCAATCCCGACCAGAACGAGCCGAAGCTCAGCCACGGTACGCCCGCGGCGTCGAAGACGAGGTTGGGGTCGATCGCGTTCCAGTGGTCCCGCCCGGGGATCGAACGCAGCACGACGCCCTGATCCTCCCACCGGTAGTCGGGCGACGAGGGATCCAGCGTGCGGTTGACCGTCACGCCGATGGCGGAGGTGTTCTTCCCGAAGGAGGAGACCGAGTAGTAGAGGTAGTACCGACCGTCGTGGTGAACGATGTCGGGCGCCCAGAGGTGCCCGTTGAAGGCGGGGGCGATCCGCCGCGCCCACTCCGGCTCGCCGGCAAAGGCGCGGCCCTGCAGCCGCCAGTTCTTCAGGTCGGCCGAGCGGTAGATGGTGATCCCGGGACCAGTGCTGAAGAGGTAATAGAAGTCGCCCTCCTTCGCCAAGACCGGATCGTGGATACTCACCTGCTTGGCCGAGACGACGCAGGCGCAGCCCGCGAGGACAAGCGCGGCGAAGGCTGGTGGAAGAAACCGGTGGCGGAACATCGCGTGAAAATGGAAAAGTGGTGGCACCCAGGGCGGGCTCTCGGACCGCAGCGCGCGGCGTGGTACGGTGGCGGTCCGAGAGCTCGCCCGCCCCGCAGGGCGGGCCGAGGAGGGCCGCGGGACCCGGCTCAGGAGCCGGGAGCGCCGCGACCAGCGGCACGGGGGCTAGGGCGAGGACGGCCGACCGACCGGCCGCCCTCGCCATGACAGCAACGGCCCCCTTAGAATGAGTAACGTGCGCCCACCGCGAAGGTGCGGCTAAAGAGCGACGACCCGAAGTTGTTCGTTTCAGAACCACCCTCGCCGTAGTAGCTCTGATAGATCTCCTCGGTCAGATTCGTGGCATCGAGCGTGAGCGTGAGCCGGTCGGTGACCCGGTAGCTGAGCTGGAAATCCATGCTCTGCTCCGGCTTGCGGTAGATGCCCAAGGGATTCGCGAACAGCGCCGCCTCGTAATTGTTGAGGAAGCTGCTGCGCCAGACGTACGAGAGGCGGGCGCTGAGGCGCTTGCGCTCGTAGGCGAGCATCACGCTATAGGACGAATCGGACACGCCGAACAGGTCGCGTTTGATCGTCTTCGTCACCTTGCCCGCGTTGTCAAAGGCGGCTGGCACGTCCTGAGACGAGTCGAGACTCGTGTAGCTGGCCTGGACACCGAAGCCCTTGAGGAAGCTCGGCAGGTAGTCCGGGAAATAGACGACGCCGACCTCGAAGCCGGTGAGGTCGCCATTGGAGGCGTTGTCAGGCTGGCTCAGGATATAGTCGTACGGAGTCGTGTCGGGCGCGACGATCGCCGAGACCCGCTTGCGGAAACCGACGACGAAGCCGTCAATCTTGCGCTTGAAGGCGCTCACGTAGACGGCGTTGCCCTTGTCGAAGTACCATTCGAGCGCGAGGTCGTAGTTCTTCGACTCGGTGGCCTGCAGGTTCGGGTTGCCGCCCGTGGCGGTGCCGTAGCCGATGTTGGTGACGTCCTTTACGTACGTGATGTTCGGATTCAAGTCGACGAAGTTCGGGCGGCGCAGGGTCTCGGCGTAGCTCGCGCGCAGGTAGAGATCCGGGGTGATCGCGAACCGGGCCGAGGCGCTCGGCAGGAGCTTGCCCTTCGTGACCGAGGCGGAACCGGCACCGAACGCCATGTCGGTCTTCACATTGACGTAGCGGGCGCCGAACTGGCCGTCGAGCCGGTTGGTGCCGATGAAGGTCTTGAAGTCGGCGCGCAGGTAGGCCGCGAGGTTGCGCTCGTTGACGTTGAAGTTCTCGGCGAGGTTGATCGCGTCGCTCGTCGGGTAGCCCACGAGTTTGCGCCAGCGATCGGCGTCCTTGGAGATGGCGATCCCGTCCGGCACGACCCAGGCGGTCGGCACGTCGGAGTTGCCGTCGAAGAAGCCGCTGTTGACGTGCTGGATCTCGGGATAGTCGGCGAAGTTCTTCCAGACGCCCTTCACATCCGTGCTGGTGCGCTGGGCTTCCGAAGCGTCGCGGTCGTCGTAGCGGAGACCGAACTTCAGGCCGGTGAGGAACTTCGACTGGATGGCGTAGTCGCCGTCGAGCGTCCAGGTCTTCGCGCTGCCGTCGTTCTTGTTCGCGTTGTCGTAGAGCTGGGCGAGGGTCCACAGGCTCGGATCGGTGAGCTTGGTCTCGTCGACCGTGGTGGCCGCGTTGTCGCGGAAACCGAAGGCGGGGAGACCGCCACCGGAATTGAAATCGACCCAGATGTCCGGGGCGACGCGCTCGGCGCGCATGGCGAAGAACGTCGTGGAGAACTTGCTCGTCTGGTAGCTCGCCATCGAGCGAAGCTTCAGGTTGTCGCCGATGTTCCACTTGCCGCTGAGCGAATAGACGAAGCTGTCGGTCTTGCCGATGGTGGCATCGCCACTGGTGAAGCCATACACCCAGGGGGTGCTCTCGCGGGCCTTCACGATGTTGGTGCCGGGATAGAGCGTGACCGCGCCATGGGGACCGCCCCACCAGTCGACGAAGGAGAAGAAGAGGTTGTTGAACGAGGTGTTCCGGTAGCCGCTGTAGAAGGCCTCGAAGGTGTATTCGGAGTCCTCGTTAGGAGCCCACTGGAAGGCCGTGTTCACGGCCGGGCGCTTGCGCGTGCCGGTGAAGTCGTTCTGGAAGATCGCGTCACGCGCGAGGACGTAGGGCACGTTGGCGCCGTTCATCTTGAACGTCGAGCCCGCGGTGGAAGGCAGGCCCTCCTCCCGGCCGGCCTCCCAGATCGGGTTTTCGGACACACGACCGTCGGTCGGCCAGACGCGCTCGTACGGGACGAAGCCGGCCGGCGGAGTCGCGGTCATGAACGGCACCATCGCGCCGGCGGTCACGTTCTGGTCGCGGTAGTGGGTCTCGGCGAAGGAGACATTGATCAGCGCGCCGACCTTGCCGGCGCCGGTCTGCCACCAGTTGCTGGCCATCGCGCTGAGGTTCGGGCCGGTCTTGTCGGCCTGCTCCTGGTAGATGCCGCGCGCGGCGAGGCCGAACTTGGCGCCCTTGAAGTCGAACGGCCGGTGCGTGCGCACGTCGATCGAACCGGCGATGCCGTTCTCGATCATGTCGGCCGAGCGGGTCTTGAAGACGTCGACCCGGGACAGCAGGGTCGCGGGGATGTCCTGCAACGCGACGGCCTGTCCGGAGGCGGTGAAGATGTTCTGGCCGTTGAGCGTCGTATTGATGTCGTTGAGGCCGCGGATCGACACCGTGGCGATCTCGCCGGCGCCGCGATTGGTCACCTGGACACCCGTGAGGCGCTGGAGAGCCTCGACGACATTGTTGTCCGGAAACTTGCCGATGTCCTCGGCCACGATGGAATCGACGATCGGCACGGACTCGCGCTTGATCTCGATGGCCTTGGTGAGGCTCTCGCGGATCCCGGTGACGACGAACTCGGAAAGCACGACAACATCTCCGTCCGACTTGGCGGCGGGCTGGGTGGCCTCGGTTTGGGCGGCGGCGGTGCCGCCGGCGAGCGTCGCGAGCGCAGTGAACAAGAAACCGGCGGTTTTCCTCCGCTTGGAGGGAGAACCCGGGGATCGATAGTGCGGTGCAGGGGTCATGGACTTCAGGGTTTAGGCGGATGTACCGTTTGCCATCGCGCGGCCGAAGGCGCCCTCGGTGGAGGGCGTGGGGTGGCCGGGATGAGTGGTTCGCCCCCATATGCGCCGAAACGGGCCGAAACCCGACAGGCTCCCCCAAAAAAACTTCGGCCGCCCTGCCACCGCGGTTCCGCGCCGCCTCGGCCAGCCGCCGGACCGCGGCGACGCGACCTCAGTCCCGCCGCGGAGAGGCTTCGGCGGGAAGCGCGTCGATCCCGCGTTCCGCCTCCCGCAGCAGGATCCCGGCGAAATACCAGTCGAACCAGAAGCCGTTGATCGGGTTCCCGCGATCGGTCCAGCCGTTGAACTTGCTGTCCACGAGCTCGTGCACCGCGAGCACCTCGGCGCGGGCCTCGTCCCGCCGGCCCAGCCGGCCGAAGGCGAGCGCGAGGATGGCGCGCGCCGCGGCGGTGCGGGACGCGTTGGCCTCCGGGTAGGCGAAACAGCGGCGGATCCACTCGATCGCCTGCTCCGGTTCGTCGCGACGAACCTCCCACAGCCCGAGCGCCACCGCCCGCCAGGCCGCCGGGAAGGGATCGTTGGACGCGGCGGCCTCCGCGAACGCCTTCTTCGTTTCGTCCGCCAGCGGTCCCAGTGCATCCAGGACACCGCGGTCGGCCGGGGCCAGGACGCTGATCTTCAGGAGACGATCCGCGAACGGATTCGGCGAACCGGCGAAGCGGGCAATCAGGTCGCCGCGGAACCGTTCGAACCGATCGCCCTCGCCCAACTCGACCAGGGTCGGCCCGTACCGCAGGTAGTCGAGCGAGCCGGCATCGCGCCCGTCGAGCGCGTTGACGCGCAGCAGGACCTCGAACCGATCCGACGCCTCGCGCCAGCGGTGATGGAGCGCGTGCCACTCCCCCACCGTCCGGTACACGGCGGCGCCCTCGACCGTCGCCTCCGTCAGCGAGATCTCGTCGAGCAGGCGGTCCGCCTCCTCGAGCCGCTCCTGGTTGATGAGCAGCGCGGCCTGGGTGATCCGCTCCCGGATCTCGGCCTCGCGACGCAGCCGCACCTGTTGTTGTTCGGCTGCGACAGCGCGCTGGTGCGCCTCCCGCTCCCGCAGAAACAGCCAGGTCGAGGCGCCCAGTCCGACCACCAGCGCAGCCGCGACCGCGCTACCGGCGGCGAAGACCACCTGGTTGCGCCGCACCAGCTTGCGGAAGCGGTACAGACGGCTCGGCGGACACGCGACCACCGGCTCGTGGTGCAGGTGCCGCTGAATGTCCTCGGCCAGGCCGTTGGCGGTCTCGTAGCGGCGGCTACGGTCCTTCTCGAGCGCCTTCATCGCGATCCAGTCGAGATCGCCGCGCAGGCTCGCCGCCAGCTTGGGCAGGTCCGCCCGACGGTTGTGGGCGGTCCGGGCCGCCTCCTCGGCCGCGAGAGCCGCCAACCGGACGGACGGGCGCGCCGGCTCGCGCTCCTGGAGGATGCGCCGCATCTCGTCGAGGCCCGCCTCGAGCAGTTGCTGGGCGTCGAAGGGCGTCTTCCCGGTCAACAACTCGTACAGGAGCACGCCGAGGCTGTAGACGTCGCTGCGCGTGTCGATGCTCCGGCTGCTCATCGCCACCTGCTCGGGGCTCATGTAGGCAGGTGTGCCGATCAGCTGCGCGAGCCCGGTCTGGTGCGGCTTGTCCGCCAGCCGGACCTCGGTCGCCCGCGCGACCCCGAAGTCGATCACCTTGGGCAGCGGCAGGCCGTCGTGCAGCGTCACCATGATGTTCGACGGCTTCACGTCGCCGTGGATGATGCCCTTCTGGTGCGCGTGCTGGAGGGCATGGCACACCTGGACGAAGAGCTCGAGCCGCTCGCGGATCGGCAGCCGGTGGCGGTCGCAGTATTCGGTGATACGTACGCCCCGGACCAGCTCCATCACGAAGTAGGGCGGTCCCCGGTCCGTCGCGCCGGCGTCGAACACCCGCGCGATGTTGGGATGATCCATCATCGCCAGGGCCTGGCGCTCCGCCTCGAAACGCGCGATGACGCTCTTCGTCTCCATGCCGACCTTGATGATCTTGAGCGCGACCCAGCGGCGGACCGGCTGCTCCTGCTCCGCCATGTAGACCACCCCGCAACCGCCCTCGCCGATCTTGCGCACGAGCTTGTAACGGCCGATGCACGTGCCGATCGGCTCCTCGCCGAGCGGCGCCCCGCCGGCCGCGGCGGGCAGCTCCCGCGAGGGCCCCGCCGCCGCATCGGGCAGATTCAGCGCCGCCCCGCTTTCGGTGAAGAAACGCTCCGCCTCCGCCTGCGCGGCCAACAGCCGCCCGACCCGCTCCCGCGTCTCCGGATCTCCGTCACACGCCCGTGCGAGATAGGCCTCCCGGGCGGCCGGGTCGGTCAGCTGGCTGGCGGTGGTGAACAGCTCCTCGTCGCGCTGGAAGTCGGCGTCGGTCATGGGCGTTCCCGCGGCGGTTCGACGTGATCCCGGGGCGATTTCAGACCGCAGCGGCGCACCGTCGGGGTCGGGCGGTTCACGCCTGCGCCCGGATGTCCTGGAACAACCAGGCCTTGGCGAAGGCCCAGTGGCGTTCGACGGTCCGCTCGGTCACCCCCATGCTCTCCGCCACCTCCTGATTGGTGTGTCCACCGAAATACTTCAGCACGACCACCCGCGCCTTCTCCGGATCCCGGGCCTGCAACCGCTCCAAGGCCTCGTTGAGCAGCAGGACCTTCTCGGCCGGCGTCGTCTGCGCGAGCTCGATCTGGTCGAGGTCCAGGCGCACCTGGTCGCCGCCGCGCTTGAGCCGCGACTTGCGCCGGGCGTTCTCGATGAGGATGCGTCGCATCGCCTCCGCGGCCGCCCCGAAGAAATGCGCCCGGTTCTGCCACTTGCGCTCCCCTCCCCCGACCAGCCGCAGCCACGCCTCGTGCAGGAGCGCCGTCGGTTGCAGCGTCTGCCCGGCCGCCTCCAACGCCATCCGCGAGGCCGCATGCCGGCGCAGATCGCCGTAGACGAGCGGTAGCAGCTCCTCGGACGCGCTGCCCACGCCCTGCCCCAAGGAATGGAGGATCTGCGTGATTTCGCTCATGTCGGTTGGTGGTGCCGCCGAAGGCGATGGGACTCCCGCCGGCGCCTCGCAGGGAGGCTTGGACGAGGAGCGCCGGCGAGGCGGACGGGGCCGGGTGGGTTCGAGGAAGGGGTTAAGCGGAGGGCGGAGGGGGAAATCTCTCGTGCGGCTTCTGCTGAGGCGATCGAAACGGGCTGTCAATCTGCTTTCCGTTTGCGACGCGGCGGAACGCCTTCGCAAGATCCGCGCGGCGCGCTCGGTTCGGCCGCCAACGCCATGCCCTGGTCCCCAGCTTCCACCTTTCTGCTCGCCTCCGCGCTCGTGCAGGGCGCCGTGGCCGCGCAGGTCTGGCGCCGCTGGCGGGCACCGTTCACGTTTCCGCTCGCCGGCCTGCTGGTCGCGACAGCGATCTATACCGGCGGCTTCGCGTTCGAGGTGGCTACGGCGCGGGTCGACCTTCTCCACTGGATCGTCGCGTTCGAATACCTCGGCATCGCGTTCCTGCCGGCCTTTCTCCTTCTCACCGCGACCGGTCTGACCGGCTGGACCTGGTGGGACCGGCGCGAGGTGCGCGCCGTCCTGTACGGGATCTCCGCCCTGTGCGCCCTCGCGAAGTTCACCGACCCGTGGCATCAGCTCGTTTACGGGCAGCTCGGGACCCAGCCGCAGTACGGGCTGACCGTGATCCTCTTCACCCCGGGCCCGCTGTATTGGGCGGTGATCGGGTACCTGAACTTCGCCCAACTCACCGCCCTGGTCGCGATCGGCCGCGTCTGGCCGGAAGCCAGCCCGCTGCTGCGCCGGCAACTGAAGGTTGCCCTCGTCACCTTCAGCCTCCCATGGGCCGCCCACCTGCTCTACCTGACCGGAGCCAGCCCCTTCGGCCGGCTCGACCTCGTGCCCTTCCTCTTTCCGCCCGCCATCGTCTTCTTCACCTGGGCGGTGCTGCACAACCACTTCGCCGACATCGGACCGATCGCGCGCAACGTATTGGTGGAGACCCTCCACACCGGCGTGCTCGTGTGCGACGCCCGCCGCCGAGTCGTCGACGCCAATCCCACGGCCCGCCGCCAGCTCCACCTCGGCGCGCGCGACCGCCTCGCCGAACCGCTCGCCGCCGTGCTTCGCGAGTTCCCGGCGCTGGCCGCGCTCTGCGCCGGCAGCGAGGAGGCCCACGCCGAGATCCGGCCCGGTCCCGCCGCCGACGCGTATTGGCAGGCCAACTGGCAGCCGCTGCACGCCCCCAACGGCGAACTGCGCGGCCATCTGCTCACCCTCGCCGACATCTCGGTGAGCAAACGCCAGCAACACCAGCTGCAGGCGCTGCTCGCCGAGCGCACCCGCGAGTGGAAGCGCGCCACCGCCGCCGCCCTCCAGGCCGGCGAAGAGGAGCAGGACCGCATCGGCCGCGAGTTGCACGACACCCTTTGTCCGGACCTGATCGGCATCGGCCGGCACGCGCGTTCGCTCGCCGAGAAAGCCCGCGACCTGCCCCCGGAAATCCGCGCCGGTCTGGAGCGCATCGCCATCCAGGCCGCCGCGGCGACCCGCTGCGCCCGCGACCTCTCCCACCTGCTCGCCCGCAGCGACTTCGACCACGCCCCCTTCGAAGACCTGCTGCACGCCCTCGTCGAACACCTCGAAGCCTCGCTCGGCCTGAGCTGCGAACTCACCGTCGACGCGGACTTTCCCCCGCCCGACCCCGAGACCGGGCGCCACCTGCTCCGCATCACCCGCGAAGCGGTGACCAACGCCGCGCGCCATGCCCACGCCAAGCGCGTGTGGATCGATTGCCTCAACAATCCCGGCGGCGCCTCGATCAGTTTCGCCAACGATGGGTATCCACCGCCGGCCGCGGCCGAGCGGCAGGAGGGACTCGGGCTGCGCCAGATGCGCATGCGCGCCGCACTCATCGGAGCCGAGCTGACGCTCGAAGCCGGCAAGAGCGAAGGAGGCGTGCTCACGCTCCGTTTCCCTCCGTCCGCTTCGCCATCCGCCCCACTACCCCCATGAGCCAGCCCCTCCGCATCCTCGTGGTCGACGACCACCCCGCCACGCGCTCCAGCCTGAATGCCGCCATCGCCGCCGACCCGCGCCTGACGTTGACGGGCGAGGCCGCGACCTGGGCGGAGGCATACCGCCTGGCCATCGACCTGCGGCCCGATGTCATGGTACTCGACCTCAATCTGCCCGACGGCAACGGCTGGCACCTGCTCGAGCAACTCGCCGCCGCGCGCCGCCGGCCGCCGACGCTCGTGCTGTCGATCTGCGACGAAGCGATCTACGCGCGCCGCCTCTTTCGCTCCGGTGCGCGCGGTTACCTCATGAAGGACGAGCCGCTCGAACGCATTGTCCAGGGCATCGTCGATGTCGCCGCCGGCCACCTCGTGGCCAGCCAACCCCTCACCACGCAGCTCATGCACGAGGCGTTGCAGGCAGCCGACCCGCCCGCCGAGCCCGAGCACTCCGAGGACATCGCCGGGTTGAGCGATCGGGAACTGCAGCTCTTCAGCCTGTTCGCCCTCGGCCAACGCAACAAGGACGTCGCCGCCCAGCTCCGGATCAGCGAGAAGACCGTCGCGACCTACAAGGCGCGCGTCATGCGCAAGCTCGGCGTCTCCAATACTCCAGAACTGATCGCCCGTTACCGTGCCGGCGGCCTCGGCTGAGCGTGTGGACCGACCGTAGGGTCGGACCTCGCGTCCCTACCGCAAGCGGTCCTCTCGCGCTCGCCCACACGCTTGCGCGTAGGGTCGGACCTCGTGTCCGGACCGCTCCGAGCGCAACTGGCACGTCTTCAAATCCCTTCCGAACGCCACCGACCTCCGCGCCCGCGAAATCCGTTACCACTGGTCGGGGCCGGCTCCCGCGTTTGCCCTACAAAACGCTCGTTTTGTAGGTATAAACCCAATTGCCCCGCCGCCGGAAACCCCACTTTCTCAGCGCAAACTTCGCCCACCATGGCCACTCGCACCGCCCGCCCGCCCTTGCTCTCGGTCGCCACCCTCGGCGCCCTCGCCTCCACCTCGGCCTCGGCCGCGATCGTCTATATCGACTGCCCCGATGTCACGGTGGCCGAGAACACGGGCAGCGGCCCGAGCGAAACGATCTACTTCGATCTCGGCACCGGTTCGGCCTGGAAACAATCGGACTACCCAACTGGCACGCCTTGGCACGTAAGCATCCAGGCGATGGGCGAAGGCACCGCCCACGGCGCATTCGCGTATTCCAACATGGGCGAGGTCAGCATCGCCTGGCGCCAAGAGACCACGTTTCCGGATCCGTACGCTCTCTTCGCCCACCGTTTCACCGACGCCCCGGACCAAGTGATCTCGAGCGCTCTCGACGGCAATTGGAGCGGCATGGAGGCATGGCTCGCCGACACCACCAACCCCGCCTTTCAAGGCGAATGGACCAACAACGGCACAAGCGGATACATCGCTCTGAATTGGACCGTCGCCGGAAATAATCACCTCTACGGTTGGGCCCAGGTCAGCTACAACACCGACCACTCCGTCACTCTGCACGACTTCGCCTACGAGGACACCGCCAACACCCCGATCCAGGCCGGCGCCATCCCCGAGCCCTCGACCTACGCCGCCCTCACCGGTCTGCTCGCTGGCTCCGCCGCCCTCTTCGCCCGCCGCCGCAAACGTGCGGCCTGAACGGCCGTGCCCTCGGCACACCTCCCGCTTTAGCCACTCGAGCAACCTGCCCCCACTCCGACCGTCATGATCCCCCACTCTCGCCCCACCGAAAAGCGCACGCTCGCCGTCGCCGCCCTCGGCGCCCTCGCCGCCACCTCCGCCTCCGCCGCGATCGTCTATTCCGGCACGGTCAACCTCACCGCCTCCGACACGATCTTTTTCGACCTAGCGCAGACCGGCACCACGCCGATTGAGAACGCCAGCACTATTCCAGTACCGAACACCAACTTCATGTTGATGTCTGCTCCGAGCTCCGCGGTGATCATCACAGCGCTCTCCCCCGAGGCCGGTGTAGCCGGCGGATCGTACACGGTGCCAGGCTATGCACCGATCCCATGGGCCTCGAATCTCCCGTTTGCCACCACAGTCGATTCCACCGCGACCTTCACCGCGGGCCAGATACTTCTGGATCCAATTTTGGGCGGTTGGCCAATCGAAAGCGGCCACGGCTATCTCGGGCTGCAACTCGGATCCCACTACGGCTGGGCGCAGGTTAGCTATACAAGCACCCCGTCGGGCAACTCCCTCACCCTGCACGACTTCGCCTACGAGGACACCGCCAACACCCCGATCCAGGCCGGCGCCATCCCCGAGCCCTCGACCTACGCCGCCCTCACCGGTCTGCTCGCCGGCTCCGCCGCCCTCTACGCCCGCCGCCGCAAGCGCGCCGCCTGAGCCGATCGCAACGCCTCGCTCTCCTCGGCCGGCCGCTTCGCGCAGCCGGCCTTCGCTCTGCCCGGAACCTGAAAGCACCCTTTCCGACGACATAAGCGGGGCTACACACTCTCCGCCGTATCCCGGATTCGGTTGCCACGGCTCCGTTTCCCGCACCGACTTGCGCAGCAACCCCAAACCGCCGTGCGCCACCCCCACTTCGCCCCCGCCGCCACCTTCGGCATCCTGGCCGCTACATCGGCCTCCGCCCAGATCGCATACTCCGGGCTCCTCGATCTGACGATCTCGACCAACTCTGCCCCGACCACGCTCTACTTCGATCTCAACCAAAGCAGCGGTACTCTCGCGCAAAATGGCGCCTTCGCGGGCGCCGACTTCCAGCTCGGTTTTCAGACTCCGTCCGCCGAGGTGGCCGCGAAACCGACCATCACGCCCCAGTCCGGCGACGCCCAGGTGGGAACCAAGACCAAGCCAATACTCACCGAAACCTTGGTCTCCGCCAACAACCTGAGCAGCGGCAGTTTGGTGAACTCCTCCGGCGGATTCAGCGGTGACACCCATATTTTCCAGAGCCCGGGTTGGTCCAGCGGGGTCGCCGGTTACCTCCCACTCCAACTCGGATCAAACTACGGTTGGGCCGGCCTGACCTACACCAGGACCAGCGACGGATCCGTCTACTCGCTCACCCTCCACGACTTCGCCTTCGCCAGCGGGGGCGAGCAGATCACCGCCGGCCAGACCACCATCCCCGAGCCCTCGACCTACGCCGTCCTCACCGGTCTGCTCGCCGGCTCCGCCGCTCTCTACGCTCGCCGCCGCAAGCGCGCCGCCTGAGCGGACCTCCAACGCGTCCCCCTTTCGGCTTCCCGTCCCGCGCGGGGAGCCGTTTTGTTGTCCGCCCCACATGTCCTCCGCCCCCCGCAAAATGCTGCTCGTCGGCTGGGATGGCGCCGACTGGAAAGTCGCCTCGCCGCTGATCGATGCCGGCCAGATGCCGCAATTCGCCCACCTCGTGGCGCACGGCACCTCCGGCAACCTCGCCAGCCAACCGCCCTACCTCTCGCCGATGCTGTGGAACTCCATCGCCACCGGCAAACGGCCCCACCAGCACGGCATCCTGGGCTTCACCTCCGTCGACCCGCAGTCCGGCCGACTCCGCCCCATGGCCAGCACCGAGCGGCGCTGCAAGGCCCTCTGGAACATCCTCTCCGAACACGGCAAGGTCGCTCACGTCGTGGGCTGGTTCGCCTCCCACCCGGCCGAGAACATCACCGGCGTCTGCGTCTCCGAAGCCTGGCCACGCCCCGTGCCGAAGGGCGCGCCGTGGCCGCTCCCGACCGGCGCCGTCCACCCGCCCGCGGTCGCTGCCGAACTCGCCGACCTGCGCGTGCGCCCGGAGGACGTCGACCTCGGTATCCTTAAACTCTTCATCCCCCGCCTCGACGAGATCGATCTCGCCCGCGACAAGCGGCCCGAACAGCTGCTCATCCGGCTGGCCGAGCTCTACACCGTCCACAACGCCGCCGTCGAGCTGCTCGACCGCGGCCCGTGGGACTGCCTCGCCGTCTACTACCATTTCATCGACTGGGTCTGTCACGACTTCATGGATTTCCACCCGCCGCGCCGCCCGCACATCCCGGAGCGCGAGTTCGGCTGGTACAGCGATGTCGTCAACAGCGCCTACCGCCTCCAGGACCTGCTGCTCGCCGATCTGCTGCAACACGCCGGTCCCGGCACCACCGCCCTCGTCTGCTCCGACCACGGCTTCCACAGCGACCATCACCGCCCGCTGCGCACGCCCCGCGTCACCGCCGGCATCGCCGGCTGGCACCGCCCCCAGGGTCTCATCGCCGCCGCCGGTCCCGGCATCGCCCGCGACCAGCTCCTCGCCGGCGCCAGCCAGCTCGATGTCACGCCGACCCTCCTGCATCTCTTCGGCCTGCCCCACGCCGCGGACTTGGACGGCCGCGTGCTGACCGAGCTGCTCGACCCACCGCCGCGCGGCGCCCTGCGCACCATCCTGTCGTGGGAGACCGCCACCGTGCCGCATCCACGGCCCCGTCACACCGTCGCCCTCGACGACCACGAAAGCGCCTCGCTCCTGCGCCAGTTCGCCGACCTCGGCTACATCGAGCTCGACACCGCAGGCCCGGCCTCGGCCGCCGAGGTCAGCGACCGCGAGAACCGTTGGAACCTCGCCGTCACCTTGCGTGCCGCCGGGCTCGACGAGGAGGCGCTTCCGCTCCTCGAGGCGCTGCACTTCGCCTTTCCCGAGGAGCCGCGCTACGCCCTCCACCTCGCGCTCACCCAGATCCAGCTCGGCCTGGTCGACGAAGCCGGCGCCACCACCGAGACCATCCTCGACCACGGCAACGACAACCCCAAGGCCTCCGTCGTCCTCGCCGAAATCGCCCTCGCCCGCAACGACGCGCCCGGTGCCCTCACGCATCTCGACAACGCCGCGCGCGTCGCGCCCGACCGGCCCGCGCAGGCGCGCCTGCGCGGCCTGGTCCTCCTGAAGCTCGAACGCTGGGCCGAGGCCGCCGAATCGTTCCAGGCCGCCCTCGAGCACGACCCCGACGACGATGCGGCCTGGCTCGGCCTCTCCCGCGCCTTTCTCCGCGCCGGCCAGTGGACCGAGGCCGCCGAATACGCCCGCAACGCCCTCGGGCTCAACCCCGCGCGCCCGCTCGCCGCCTTCACGC
>JAEXPQ010000065.1 GCA_023446735.1 Verrucomicrobiota bacterium | reverse complement strand
GTGGCACCTACGAAGAAATGCCCCTGGCTGCTTAATTAAAGCAACCACGCGTCACCGGCGACACCTGCTAGCCGGATGATGCGACGACAGCAGGCATAGCGCGAGGGGGCGTCAATGGCCCTCGCGTCGTACTTCGCACCAGCGGCTGGCCGTCGTTTTGCCCGTCCGGGAGCGTCGCGACGGCGAGATTAAACTCGGGCTAAACGTGTAGAGGCGTTGTGCGAAGGTCAGGGGGACGCGGGTTCAAATCCCGCCACCTCCACCAGTTTCGGGGCTATAGCTCAGTTGGAAGAGCACCTGCTTTGCAAGCAGGGTGTCGCCGGTTCGAACCCGACTAGCTCCACCACTCCAGGAAACGCCGGTCCGCGCTTGTCGCGGGCCGGCGTTTCGCGTTTTCCGGGGCAGCGCGGCGGCGGCGGTCCCGCCCCGCTCACACCAAGCGCCGCAACTGCCGCCGCGCCAGCCACGGGTCCACGCGGGTAAGGAGGAAACGGGCCCAGCCTTCGCGCAGGCGCTGGAGGAAGCCGCGGCGGCGCCGTCTCACGGGCAGCGAATGCTGGCGCGCGGCGGCGATCAACGCCCTCCCCTCGGCCGCCAGGCGGCGGTCCTCGATGCGGAGCATGATCTCGTAGTTGATCGCCAGCGACCGGGCGTCGAGGTTCGAGGACCCCACGAACACCGCATCGTCCACGATCGCGAGCTTCGCATGCAACACCTGCGGCTGGTACTCGTCGATCTGCACGCCCGCGCGCAACAACCCGCCGTAGAACGCGCGCCCGGCGCGCTGAACGAGCGCGACATCCGTCTTGCCCGCCAGGAGCAATTGCGCGGTGCCTCCGCGCTTGACCACCATGCGCAACGCCCGCCGCAGCCGGTAGCCCGGCACGAAATAGGCCGAGACCAGCTCGACGTCCCGCGCACGCCCGAGATCATGGAGCAGCCGGCGGTGGAAGACGTTGCGCCCGAAGCCGGGGCCGGTCGCGAGCACCAGCTCGCGCGAGTGGTTCCGCAACGCCTGCCGCAGCGGCGTGCGCCGCCAACGCCCCAAGCGCGGATGGCGAAACTCGTGATGCAACCACAACACTTCGAAGGTTTCCCCGAGCGACTCCGCCACCGGCCCGTGGAGCTCCAGTCCGAAATCGCACCAGCCCCGCGCCACCCCGTCGCCGTCGTACTCGGGAGCGATGTTGAACCCGCCGACAAAAGCGATCCGGTCGTCGATCAGCAACAGCTTGCGGTGGTCGCGGATCGCGAGGCGCTTCAACGCCACCGGGTTGAACACCCGGGCCTCGCCCCCGGCCGCACGGAGGCCATCCCAGTATCCGTTCGGCAATGCCCTCGCCCCGAAGCCGTCGACCAGCACCTCGACGCGCACCCCGCGCCGCGCGGCCGCGGCGAGTTCCGTGCGAAAGCCGTCGCCGGGGAATCCGACGGCGAAGATGTAGGTCTCCAGCCGCACTACCCGCTCGGCCGCGCGGATCGCCGCCAGCATCCGCTGGAAGGCGTTCTCGCCGTTGGGCAACCATTGCGATTGGGGACCGCTCTGCATCCGGAGCGAGCTTTTCGGCGACCACCCCCGACCGCAACTCCGCACAATGACCACGGGAAGACGGGGGCCGGGATGCAGGGTTCAGGGTTCAGGGTTTAGGGTTCAGGGTTCGGGGTTCGGAGTACGGAGTCCTAAGTTTGGAGTTCACGGTTCGGAGTTTTGAGTTCGGCGGGCGCGGTTCCCGCCTCAATGTGCACCCACTTCTTTTCCCGCTCCCGAAACTCGAAACCGCAAATCCGTACCTGCAGCGAACGCCGCTCCCCATGTCTTCCCGCCCGATCCCCGGCTCCACCGGCGAAGTCCTCACCTGCCTGCCCTCCCCGTACGTGCCGCATCCGGCCACGGGCCTGCTCTACCTGCCGCGTTTCATCGCCAAGATCCGCTACGTGGCCGAGCACGGGAAACTGCCCGCCAGCTACGCCAAGAACTACAAACGCGGCCTCGACCGCTTCCTCTGCCTGCACCTCGGCGTCGATCCGAACGACGTCGAGCGCGAGGTCCGCGCCGCCGGGGCCGACGACGCCGAGGTCGACCGCCGCCTGTGCGCGCTCCTGCCAGCCGAGGTGCGCGCCGCCAAATGGAACCGCGAGCTCGTCCAAAAAGGCATGACACCGGCCGGCCGCGAGTTTCTCCAGCAGGCGCTCACCGCGATGGGCTGTGCCGACCGCGTCGACACGATCATCAGCGTCCCCGATCTGATCGACTTCGACGAAGGCCGGATCGAGTAGAACCGGTCGCCCGCGGCGACTGGCGGGTCCGGCCCCGCCAGATGCTCCCACGCTCGGGAGAGTATTCGGTCGGGAGGTAAACCTTGGCCGCGCCGCTGGATCGAACACCGTCCACCAAGCGAAAAATCGCCGATTCCAAACCGGAGGCGGGGTTGGATTCCGGCAATTGTTCCCTCCACACCGCGAAATATTCCCTCCATCCCGAAGAAACCGATTCCGCCAACCCGCGTCACAGCTCGACGTATGAACTCCCGCTTTCTTCTCTCCCTTGCCTGCGCGGCCGGCCTGGCCACCGCAGTTCCCACCTACGCCCGCAACGACGACGCCCTCGCGGGCCTCCTGCTTGGCGGTATCGCCGGTGCGATCATCGGCGAGCACAACGACCATCGCGCCGCCGAGGGCGCGATCATCGGAGCGACCGCCGGACTGCTCCTCTCCTCCATCGCCAACAGCGACGACTGCGACACCTATGTGAGCTACCGCGAGCCCGCCTACTGCCCGCCGCCCCCGCCCCGGGTGGTCGTCGTCCCGCCACGCCACCATCATCGCGACGTGATCGTCGTGCGTCCGCCCTGCCCGCCGCGGGCGCCCGTCGTCGTCGTGCGCCCGGGCTACCGGCACCATCACCGCGACGTCGTCGTGGTGCGGCCCGACCATCACCGCGGGCACCACCGGAACGATGCGCGTTGGGACCGGCATGATCGGCACGACAATCGCCATGACCGCCGGGACGCCCGTCACGACCGTCGGGACGACCGCTCCGATCGGCGGGATGATCGGCGGGGCGACCACCGCTACGCCTCCCGGTAATCCTCTTCGGTCAGGATGAACAAAAAAGCCCGCCGACCTATCGGGTCGGCGGGCTTCTCATTGGCGGACTGATCGGGCGTTCAGAACTTCATTTCCACGGCGTCACCTTGGTAGCGGACCGTGCGGGCAACCGACGGCGCTTCGCTGTAACCCACCGGCTTCGTCGCCTCGACGAGCACGACCTGGAAGGTGCGCTCGGCCAACATCCCGGCGAACTTTCCGGTCCGCGCACCGAGCGAGAGCGTGCGCTTCGCGTCGTCCCACCGGAACGGGATGCGGGTGAACTCGCCGCGTTCGTAGCCGTAGCTGGCGCCGTCGTCCTCATAGAGCGAGTACTCGCCGTCGGCCCCGGCATAGACCCAGACCGTGAGCGGATCGGCGGCCTTCTCGGTCGTGTACTGCAACGCGGGCCCGAAGGGCACGATCGAGCCGGCGCGGACGTGCAGGGGCAACGAATCGTAGGGTGCGGGCGCCTCGATGGTGCGGCCGCCGGCGAGCGCGGCCCCGGTCCAGAAATCGTACCAGCCGCCGGGCACGGCGGGGAGATAGACCGGGCGCGCGACGGACTTCGGCGTGACGACCGGACTGACGAGGAGCGCCGGGCCGAACAGATACTGGTCGCCGATCGCACGGACCTTCGCGTCGCCCGGGAAATCCATGACCAGGGCCCGCATGAACGTGGCGCCGTGCTGCGTAACATCGCCGGCGAGCGAGTAGAGATACGGCAGAAGCCGGTAGTGGAGCCGGGCGAACTTGAGCTGGGTCTGGTACGCCGGGTGTTCGTTGCCGCCGAAGAACCACATCTCGCGCAGCGGTTTCTCGCCATGCACGCGCAGCATCGGCGTGAGCGCGCCGAACTGGAACCAGCGGGTGTTGAGTTCGCGCCAGTCCTCGACATCGGCCGCGGTGGGGTTCTCCGTGTTGAAACGTTCGGGCACCGCGAAGCCGCCGATGTCCATCGTCCAGTAGGGCATGCCGGAGAGCGAGTAGCCGAGCGCGGCCGGCAGCTGCTTCGCGAGCGCGGTCCAGGTCGACGAGGTGTCGCCCGACCAGGTGGCGCCGGCGTAGCGCTGCATGCCGGCGAAGCTCGACCGGGTGAGGATCGTCACGCGCTTGTCCGGGTCGGCGCTGCGCTGGCCCTCGTAGACCGCGCGGGAGTTGAGCTGCGGGTACACATTGAGCACCCGGGCGCCCGTTCCTCCCATCGTGGGCATGATGTGCTCGCGGCCTTTCCAGAGATCCGGCGCGGGCAGGAGGTCGGGCTCGGAGCCGTCGAGCCACCAAGCGTCGACGCCGCGGCGGTAGAGCGCCGGCTCGATCTGTTCCCAGAAGAGCTTCCGGGCGGCGGGGTTGAAGGCGTCGTAGAACGTGAAGCCGTAGCCGAGCCAGTCGCGGATGTTGGCCTTGCGGTTCGGCTCATAGAGCCAGCCGCGCTCGTCGAACGCCTTGCCGGTCTCGGTGCCCTCGTAGAATTTCGGCCAGACCGAGAGCAGGAGACGCGCGTTGTACTTCTCGTGGATCTCGCGGATCCAGGAATCCGGATCCGGGAAACGGACGGGGTCGAACTTGTGCGAACCCCAGCCGTCGGCGGGCCAGTAGAACCAGTCCTGCACGATCACATCGAGCGGGATCTGGCGGCGGCGGAACTCGGCGAGCACCTCGAGGCTCTGCTGCTGCGTTTCGTAGCGCTGGCGCGACTGCCAGAGACCGAAGGCCCACTTCGGGAGCAGCGACGCCGCGCCGGTGAGCTGGCGGTAGCCGGCGATCACGGAGTCGAGCTTCGGACCGTAGATGAAGTAGTAGTCGATGCCGTCGCCGACCTCGGACCACAGCGAGGTGTCGGCGTCGGGCGCGGGCTTCTTCCACTGGAAACGCACGTGGGTGGGGTTCTCGTCGCGAATCCACTCGATGCGCACAGCGTGACGTTGTCCGGCGGTGAGGGCGACTTTCGCCACGTCCTTCCAGGGCAGCCAGCCCTGGCGCCAGTGGTTGATGATCTGGCGGCCGTCGATCCAGACCTTGATGTCGGCGTTGGAGAACGTCTGGAAGAGATGCTCTCCGGTCTGGTCGCTCGTGATGAAGCCCTCCCAACGCACCGAGATCGGGCCGTCGACCTGGGCGAGATCCGGGTGCACCCATTTGTTGAGACGCTTCGCGGTCGAGACCGCGGCCGTCTCGCCGGCGGGGATCTGGCCCACGGACACATCGTCGGTCGGGCGGCCGATCGCGATCTGCGCGTCGACGCGGGTGGCGACGAGGCGGTCGAAGTTGCGGCCGGCGTAGTAGGAGCCGGTCAGGCCGCCGGGCTTGCCGTCCTGGTCGAGGAGCGCGGATGCCGCCGGGTATTCGAGCGGTCGGGTGTCGCCGAAATGCGTGTACGAGTTGTTGTCCCAGAGGATGCCGTAGCCGCGGCTCGAGACGAGGAAGGGGATCGCGAGGGTGCCGTTGTGCTGCCAGAGGTCGAGCTCCCAGCCTTTGAGATCCATCAGGCCGAGCTGGTGGTGACCGAGGCCGTGGAGAGATTCGTCGGCGTTGGCCGTCCAGATCTGGCGCACATGCGCCGTCTTCTCGCCCATCACCTCGGCCGGTTCGAGCGTGCGGCCGGCGGGCCGCTCGGCCAGCAGGGTGGCGCCTTGCGCATCGAGGAACGCGACCGCGCCGGTGGCCCGGTCCACGCGCACCTGGAGGCGCGCGGTCTTCAGGGTGAGAAAACCGTCGGCCTCGCCCACCGTCCAGTCGACCGGCGCTTTCGTCCGCTGCGGGTCGAGCATGTAGCTCTCACGGGAGAAGAAGCTGCGGTCCGGCGCGAAGGCCACGCGCACGATCTCGGGCGTGCAGACTTCGAGGCGCAACAGGCCTTCCGGCCGGGGGATCACGATGCCCTCGGGGTAACGTTCGAAGGCGGGAGTCGCGGCACCGGTCGGCAGCGTGCCGAACGGGGCCAGCAGGGTGGTGCAGAACAGGAGCATGAGGGGCTTCATTGCGAGCAGGGAGGTGGAGGCCTGTGAAACGCCGACACGAGCGCCGGCGGAAAACGCAGAGCTAGGAGCAAACGTTAAATCCGCGAGGATTTTCTTCGTTTGATGCTTTTGGACGCCATCCCGTCACGCCGTGGCATGGCGCTGCAGCGCCTCGAGAGGCACGATCTCAAGCGCGTGCTCGCTCGTGCTGGCCAACACCACCGGCGGGGCGGCGCCCACCGCGTAGGCCTCGAGCCAGCGGGCGGCGCACACACACCAGCGGTCGCCCGGTTGCAGTCCCGGGAAATGCAGCCCGGGCCGCGGCGTCGAGAGGTCGTTACCCGCCTCGCGCGAGAAGGAGAGGAACGCCGCGGTCACCTCGACGCACACGGTATGGCTGCCCACATCCTCCGCGCAGGTCCGGCAAAGCCCGTCGCGGAAGAAGCCGGTGAGCGGCTGCGTGCTGCACGGTTTGAGCGGACCACCGAGGACGTTGCGAGGAGCGGAGGTTGGCATGGCCGCAGACCGATGCGAGGGAAACGCCCCGGCGCAAGCCCGCCGGCCTCGATCGGCGCAAGGGCAGCAGGCGCGAGGCGCGCGGGCAGGCGACACCGGCAAGCTGAGCGTCGGCTCAACGCCGCGGCGCCGGGCCGTCGATCCACGCCCCCACTTCGTGGACACGGTCGAATTCCGGACTCCACTCCGGGATCGGCGCCAACAGCCACCGCCACGCGCGCTCCGGTTTTCTCAGACCGTCCATTCCCGGCATGCGCTCGCGCTTGAGCTCGCGACCGTCGGCGGCGAGATCGAGCCGGGCGCGGTCGCCCAGCAACACCCGCACGCCCGGCCGCGCGGCCAGCCAGCGCAGGTGCCGCCGCGCCGCCGCCGCCCCGCACCGGTCCACGAAACCTTCGTCCACGCCCGGACCATGGAACCGGTCGACCGGCACCACCCCGAGCTGCGAGATGCAGTTGGCGGAAACGACGAGATCGGGTTCCCCGCCGGGCGCCGGCCCCGGATCGCCTTGGGCGAACAACGCCTCGACTTGCGCCGCCGTCAGGCTGCGCCACCCGCGGGCCAGCGCCGCGAGCACGCCGGTGGCATCCCACACCTCGGCCCGCACCGTGCCGCCGCTGCGGCGCGCCAGTTTGCGGAGCTCCGGGCCGAGCACGACATCCGTGAGCATCACCTGCCCGAAGCGTGCGGCCAGCTCCGGCACCGGCACATCCCGGCAGTCGCCCGCGCCGATCACCAACACCCGCCGCCGGTCCCGGCAGCGTTCCGCGGCTTCGAGGATCGCGGCCTTGCTGGCGTCGAGGTGCGGGGCCCACGCGGCGCGCGTGCGCCGATGGCGATAGGTGATCGCCACGTGCTCCTGCGCCATGCCGAGCAACCGCGCCCAGGGCGGACAACGCAGGGTGAAATACCGCAACAGTTCGGCCAACATGCGTGCGCGAGCAAAACCGCCGCGCCCCGCCGCGCAACACCTCTCGAACGCCTGCGGTCAAACGGCGGGCGGAAGCGCGACTCCGTTCGTTTTGCCGCCGCGCGCGCAGTCGTTTCGCGCTCCTCGTCTTGCGCGCCACCGGTCAGCCAGGCCGGGCGAACACGCCGCGCCGTCACCACCAAACCACCAACCTACTCCGCACGAAACGGACTGGCCGGCGACGGCGCACCCCGCGCGTACACCGGCGCAAACTGGAGGGCTCCGGCCAGGGCGGCCAACCATACCAGCAATCGGGTTCCCGGCAGTGCGTCGGGCACGAGGAAGATCCCGAGAAGCGCCGCGCCCTCGCAGAGCGCCAGGCCCAGGATCATCGCCACGAGCACTTTGCCCGTCGTGACCGCGCGGGGGAGGAGCAGCCAACGCACCACCGTCGCCAGGGCGACCTGCCCGACCGCCACCAACGCCACCGGATGCAGCGGCGCGCCCGCCGGATCGGCGCCCTGCGGCACGCCCCGTCCAAGAAAGAGTTGATACAGGACGATGGCGTTTACCATCGAGATCCAGAGGACCCAGAGCACGATCTGCTGCGGGCGGTTGTGCGCGGCCGGCATGGCCGGAAGACAAGCTGTTCGCCGCCGCGACGCCAGCCCGGAAGCGCTCACCGCCAGCCTGGGGATTCACCCTTCCCCCTACACACCGCGGTCGGCGCCCCGCTGGCGGCACACGCTCCGGCCAAGCACCAACCAATCCCCCACGGACCATCGGCTCCGTGGTCAACCTTCGGCAGATCCGACCGATGAAGGAGATACACCGGGCAGCGCTCCGATGAAACTTGTCACTCGGCTCACCATCCTTTTCGCCGCCATGTTCGCCGCTTTTCTCGGCGCGCTGGGGATTTTGCAGCTTGTCCAGCGCAGCAGCGTCCGGGAGATGCGAGCCGAGATCGCCGAGGACAAGGCCCGGCAACTCGCCCGCGCCATCGCCGTGACCGGCGCCACCCTCGAGCGCTTCGTCTCCGACTACACGCAATGGGACGAGATGTGCGCTTTCGTCGCCTCCCGCGATCCCGACTGGGCGGTCATCAACATCGACCAGAGCCTCGCCAGTTGGAACTTCCAAGGCGCATGGGTCTTCGACACCGAACAACGGGAGGTCTACCGGCACTTGCAGCCCCCCTTCGCCGCCGAGGACCTGCAGGCCTTTCCAGACGCGGCGCTCGTCCGCCGGCTATGCGGCACCGAACGCCTGCACTTCTTCGCCGCGTCGCCGCATGGTCCGATCGAGCTGCGCACCGCCCCGATCCATCCCTCCGACGACCAGCATCTCAAAGAAGCACCGCGCGGCTGGTTTGTCGTCATGCGGCTGTGGGACCAGGCCCAGTTCGCCCAGCTCGGGCAACTCACCGAAAGCACGGTCGGAGTCGCGGAGGAGTCCCCCGCGCCTTCCGGCTCCGTGGTGGAAAGTCGGCAGATTCTGGCCGATTGGTCCGGCCAGCCGGTCCACTCCCTGGTCCTGCACCACCGCAGTCCGCTCCTGGGCAATATCATCAGCTACGATACCGACGAAGTGGTGATCTTCCTCGTCGTGGGGCTCACGTTTCTCGGGCTGACCGCCGGGTTTCTCCACCGCTGGGTCCGCCGGCCGCTCACACTGATCGAGTCCAGTCTCGCCGACGAGAGTCCCGAGCGGACGGCCGCGCTGCGGGGGGAACCCGATGTGTTCGGCCGGATCGCGACCCTGATCCTCTCGGCGGCCGAACAGCGCCGCGCCCTGCGCCACGAGGCCGAGGTGCGCACCGCCGCCGAACAACAACTCCGCCGCGCCCTCGCCGAACGCACCGCCCTCGGGCGCGATCTCCACGACGGCGTCATCCAGTCGATCTACGCCACCGGCATGACCCTGCAGGGCGTGGGCCCGCTCCTCCAGGCCGATCCCCGCGAGGCGCAACGCCGCATCGATTCGTGCGTCGAGGGGCTCAACCGCACGATCGCCCAGATCCGGCACCATATCGCCGGCCTCGAGGAAGGCGCCACCGCCGCCGCCACCCTCCCCGAGGGCCTGCAGAAGCTCCTGCACGAGATGCGCCTCGCCCGACCGGTCGGCTTCGACCTCCAGCTCGATCCGCTCCTCGCCGCCGCGCTCACCGAGGACACCATCGTACAGCTGCTCTTCATCGCCCGCGAAGCCGTCAGCAACGCGATCCGGCACGGTCTCGCCCGCCACATCGCCATCCACCTCGGCACCGCCGCCGACGAGCTCGCCTTCACCGTGAAGGACGACGGTATCGGATTCGACCCGACACTCCCGCCCCGGCACGGCCACGGGCTGGACAACATGACCCGGCGCGCCGAGGAGATCGGGGCCGCGCTCGCCATCGAGTCCGTGCCCGGCCTGGGCACCCGCATCCGCGTGGAACTGCCGTGGAGCGGCCTGAAGTCCGAAGCCCGCGACATGCCCCCGCCCTCACCATGAGCCGTCACCACGCATCCCCGACGATGACACGAAGCATCGGCCCCTGGTCCCCGCATCGTTCGATGTTCAAGGTTTGCGGTTCGATGCCCGCCCCTCGTACGCCTCTCCGCCGTCCCAGCTCCCCGTCCGAAACGCCGTTTCCCGCATGAACCCCACTCCCCGCCGCACCCGCGTCCTCATCGTCGACGACAGCGAACTGGTCCGCCTCGGCCTGCGCACCCTGCTCGGCGCCTACAGCGACATCGAGGTCGTCGGCGAAATCGAGTCGGCCGGCGCCGCGCTCCAGGCCGTCACCCAACTGCGCCCGGATCTCGTGCTGCTCGATCTGCGCCTGCCCGACGGCGACGGCTGCGACATCTGCCGCCGCGTGCTGCACGAACACCCCGAATGCCGGATCCTCGTGCTCAGCTCGGTGCTCGATGCGCGCACCGTCTCCGAAGCCATCACCGCGGGCGCCCACGGCTATCTCCTCAAGGACATCAACGGCCCCGGCCTCGTGCAAGCGATCATGGATGTCGCCGCCGGACGCACCGTGCTCGCGCCCGCGATCACCTCGCAGGTGATGAACCTGATGCGCACCAACCAGCACCAGGAAAGCCTGCGCCGGCGGCTCGACTCGCTCTCCGCCCAGGAGCAGCGCGTGCTCGCCCACGTGGCCCGCGGCCTCACGAACAAGGAGGTCGCGCTCGAACTCGGCCTGAGCGAGAAGACCGTGAAGAACTACCTGAGCAATCTCTTCGAAAAGCTCCAGATCTCGCGGCGTTCCCAGGCCGTGGCGCTCTACGCCGAGATGAAGCCGTAGCCGGGCGTTCGCTCCGGAGAGGCGGATCGAGACGCCGGCGGATCACCACCGCACCCGGCGCTCCGCGGACCCGCCGTATCCGCCTGCTCAGTCAGTCGAGTAACGAGACGACGAGCGTCGAGCGCCGGAGCGCCGAGCGGGCCCCGAGCGCACACGCACACTGGATCAGTGCACCGACAGTCTGGCGCTCGTCCCTCGACACTCGCCCCTCATCTGCCGGATCACGGCTGAGCTTCCCCAACGCGCCGAGTCGACTCGTATCCATCTCCTCTTTCCGCTGACCGGCCCCACGGCGCCGCCCCGCCCGGCGCACTTCCCCTGTGGCCTCCCGGCGAGGGTCCGGCGTCTCCTTTCCCTCGGCACGGCCTGAGGAATACTACCCATGGATTCCCTCGCACTCCGGCGCTCGCAGGTGCACGCCCCATGGCTTTTCAGGGCCGTCCGGCCCTAGCGATTCAGGGAGCCATTTCCGCCATCCGCCCATTCCCGGAATGTCGTGAAGGGACGATACTGAGCGCATGCACAAATCGTTTACCAACGGCGCCGCCCGGCGAGGCTTCACGCTGATCGAGGTGATGATGGCCGCCTTCGTCCTGGTAATCATGTTCCTCAGCGCGATGACCGCGCTGCAGCAGGGTTTCACCATGCTCGACACCGCGCGCAACACCACCCTCGCCGGCCAGATCATCCAGAGCGAGATCGAGGATCTCCGCCTCCGCCCCTGGGTCTCGCTTCCCGCCTCCGGCGCGATCGACCTCGGCGAGTCCATCGGAGAAAGTCTTTCGACGGCCGAACTCGCAAAACTCAAGGAACGCTTCGTCGCCACCCGCACCGTCGAGCCGATGACGGGGCGCGAAACGGACTTCAAACGCATCGCGATTTCCGTGACGTGGACCGACTACAACGGCCGCGGCCACACCCGCAACTACCAGACCCTCCTCGGCCGCAACGGCCTGAGCGACTACTTCGTCACCACCCACACTCCGACCCCCACGCCATGAACTCCCGCTCCCGTAAAGGCGTCACCCTGATCGAACTCCTGATCGCCATGGCGTTGAGCGGAGTCGTGCTCGCCGCCGTCTTCAGCGCGTACCTCTTCATTTCCCGCAGCGCGCTCCGCCTCTCCAACTACGAATCCATGGAACGCGAGGCGACGCTCGGTCTCGAGCAGCTCGGCCGCGAACTGCGGATGACCCAGTCGATCGTCACCTCCGGCGATCCGCTCAACCAAATCACGCTCACGCTGCCCGACGCCACCGGCACCGGCTCCCACTCCGTCGTCTACAACTACAACGCCGCGCAACGCACCCTCACCCGCACAGCCGGTGGTGCTCCCAAGATCATCATCCGCGACATCCAGGCCGGATCCTTCAGCTTCAAGCGCTTCGACAAGATGCAGCAAAGCCTCGATGTCCCCGGCGCGGTCCTTCCGGACTACAGCACCAAGCAGCTGCAGATCACGCTGACCATCGCCCCCGACACCAAAGGCCTCGTGGCGAGCACCACCAAGCGCGTGATCTCGTCCCGTTTCGTGCTCCGCAACCTCTAACCCACCCCACCTATGCATCCTCATCATTATTCCCGCCGGGGTTCCGTGTTGATGGTCGCGCTCGTGCTCGGTCTCGCGCTCGCCATCGTCGTCAGCAGCTACCTCACGCTGGCGCTGCATTCGCTCCGCTCCTCCGAACGGAGTTTTCACTACAACACCGCCTTCAACCTCGCCGAGGCCGGCATCGAGGAGGCCCTCTGGGCCCTCAACCACGAGGACTGGAGCAAGATCGGCTGGAGCGAGAGCGGAACCAACCGGGAGTACACCGGCAGCTTCGAGTCGCCCAACCTGTCCGGCTCGAACGTCACGGGCTACTTCAACGTCTTCGTCGCCAACGCCGAGGGCGGCCTCCCCACGATCACCGCCGAAGCGGTCGTCCGCCCCATCAGCGGCCAGCTCATCCGCAAGCAGCTGCGCGTGAACGCCCGCAACGCCAACATCTTCATGCCGCCCTTCACCGCCATCACCCGGCTCGACCTCAACGGCGGCGAGATCGACAGCTACCTCATGGCCGACGGCGACTATACCGCCGCCCCGCGCCGCTACGAGACCACCGTCGCCAGCCCCACGGTGAAGGTCGGCGACATCGACATCGGCAGCCCGGCCGACATCTACGGCTACCTCACCGTCGGCGTCGGCACCGCCAATGCCTCCACGTTCGTCGGCGGCATCAAGGGCAGCGTCTCCGGCGCCACCACGGCCTCCGGTCAGGACGGCGTCGTCTCCGCCGGCAGCAACCTCATCGACACCAACCGCATCGCCTACGACTTCGTCCAGGACTTCCCGATGCCCGACGAGCCGGCCGGCGCCTTCACCGACGCCCTGCCGGCCGCCGATTCGAACAACATGATCGTCCTCGGCGATCCGACTGGGGTGACCACCAAACGATATCAGCTCACCAATTACTCCGTGCCCAACGGGGCGACGGTCCTGATCGTCGGCCCGGTCGAGATCAAGGTCCTCGGCGAGCTGAAGATGAGCGGCAACGCCGCCTTCACCGTCCTCAACGGCGCGTTCACGACACCGGAGACCAAAGTGAAGGGTACCACCGTGCCCGGCACCGCCTACACCGCAACCAACGCCTCGGCCAAGATCTACGCCTACGGCGACCTCGCCATCACCGGCAACGGCGCGCTGACCGGCGGCACCATTCCTGGCGCCAAGATCAGCACCGACCCGACCAAGCTGCTCATCTACGGCATGTCGACGACCACCCAGGACTTTGCCATCGGCGGCAACGGCAACCTCGCCGCCGCGGTCTATGCCCCGCACGCCGACGTGACGTTCAACGGCGGCGGCTCGAGCGGCTATTTCGCCGGCGCCACGGTCGCCAACAACATCACGGTCAACGGCAACGGCTACCGGGTCCGCTTCCCCGAGGAGATGGCCGACATGAACACCGCCACCACCTACCAGATCTCCCGCTGGGTCGAGCTCACCGACCGCAGCACTTGGCACAACTTCGGCAACTGACCGCGCCGTCACCCACGGACCGGATGGCGAAGCCCGGCGGGACTCTCCCGCCGGGCTTCCTGTTGCCACGGCCCCGGAACGAAGCGCCCGGGCCGCCGAAAGAGTGGTCTCGAAACCTGTAAGCCAGATTTTGTCCGCCGCCTCGCGGCGACGGCGCATTCATTTTTCTCGCGCCCCTTGCGGAGCACGCCCGCGGCTGCGACCGCCGGCACGGAGCCGGCCGCGCGCAACGGGTGCGACCTACCCGGGACGTATCCGGCGGGCCGCCGCGTCCCCTATTTGGCCTTGCACCGGGTTGGGTTTCTCGTGCCACCGGCGTTGCCGCACGGCGCGGTGGGCTCTTACCCCACCTTTTCACTATCACCCCCCGACCCCGCCCCGCGGCCGGCCGATTGCTCGGCGGCCTGCCTGGGCGAGTCGCCTCGCGGCGAGTCGAAGGGCTACCTGTTTTCTGTGATACTGTCCGTCGCGCCGCTTTGAGACGACGCGCCCCCGCTTGCGAAGGGAACCCTGCCCTGTGGTGTCTGGACTTTCCTCTCGGTTCAAAGAACGAAGCGAATGCGCGGTTCCGAGACCGCGCGCACCGTGCGCCCCCCTCCCCGCTTCCGCAATCCCGGAATCGGCGGCTGCTCTGTCGCGCCCGTGCCAGTGGGCTTGCCGCTGTCCGCCCCGCCCGTGGCCGATTCTCGTTCATAAGCGTCCATTAGCGGTTCCCTCCTTCTGCCGAACCGATTGACCAAGGATTGCACAGATCATCACGGATTCGGAATGCCGGGCGTGAAGCCCAACCCACCGTCGGAAGCGGAATGCCGGACCTTCAGCCCAAGCCAGCACAGGACGCAGAACTCCGAAATCCGTGTCATCCGCGCAATCCGTGGTCCCCCCGTCTGCGCAGTCGCGACTTGCCGCGGAGCGCGGTGGATCGACACCCCGCGTCCACGCGCGATCCACACGCGCCGCGCCTCAGTGATCCCAGTACACGATCCGGCCACAGTTGTCGCAATAGACGAGCTTGTTGCCCGCCCGCGCATCGGTTTCGACGCCGTTGGACACCTTCAGGTGGCAACCCGCGCACTTCTGTTCGCGCAACGGCACGCACACCGGCAGCGGCGTGCGCTTGACGATGCGGGCGTAGGCCTCGAGCGCCGGGGGCGCCACCGCCGCCCGCGCTGTCTCCAACTCGGATTGCAGCGCGGCCAACTGCCCGCGCATGGTCGCCTCCTTCTCCTGCAGCAGCTTGATCCGCCCCTCGTGCGCCGCGATCGCCTGCGCGACGACCCCCTCGGCCTCCTTCAGGCGGGCCTTCGCCTCGTCGATCGCGTACATCGCCTCGAGTTCTTTCTCCTCGAGCGAGCCGACCTCCGCCTGCACCGTCTCGATCTGGTGCCCGAGAGCCTGATACTCGTCGTTCTTGCGCACCTCGAGCTGCTGGGTCTTGAAGCGGGCAACCTTCTGTTCGGCCAGGCCGATCTCGGTCTCCAGCGCCTTGCGCCGGGCCTCGGCCTCGCGCAACGCTCCCTTCGCAGCCTCCAGCCCGTTCTTCTCCTCCTCGATCTTGCGCCGCACCGCGGCGACCTCGTCGGGCACCTGGCGGATCTGGCTCTCGAGCGACAACCGCCGTTGGTCGCGGTCCTGGAAAACGAGGAGCTGCTCGAGCGCGGGTGAGGGCATGGCGCAGTGATGCCGGCCGCGGAAAGCAGGTCAATCCCGCAGCGCGCACGCCCCGGGCGTGACGCGCCGGCCGAGCGGTGGAGGGCGACTTGGTGAAGCGCGGAGATGGTCCGTGCCCGGTCGGGAACGGATCGCCGGTGGACAGATTGGCTGCACGCCGGTGCTGAGTTCGGTCACCGAGGATCGGGCGCTCGACGCTCGTCTCTCGGCCCTCGACCGAACGGGTACGACTCAGGCACGCAGGGCCGGGCAGTTCGCCACGGCGGCTTCGTCGAGCAACCACGTCGTCCGCGGACCAAGCACCTTCAGGATCTTCGCGGGCACGGCGAGCACGGGCTCGGTGCCGCCGAAGACACGGCGCACCGCCTCGGCCTTGGCCGCCCCGGTCGCGTGGATCACAAGATGATCGCAAGCAGCCAGGCCCGTGGGCGTGATCGTCAGGCGCCAGCCCTTGCCCACCACCTTGAGCGCCGTGAACCGTCCCGTCGTCGCCGTGCCGAGCAACGCGCTCCCGGGAAACAGGGACGCGGTGTGGGCGTCGTCCCCGAGCCCGAGCACGCAGAACGGAAAGCACCGCTCCTCGCCCAGCACCGCCGCGCACTCGCGCGCGAAGGCTTCGGCCGCGGCGTCCGGCGCCAACTCGACCGCCCACGGGTGACGCTGCATCGCGGGCACGCCGAGCGGGTCCAGGAGGAGCCGGGCGGCGTTGCCGAAATTGCTCTCCCCGTCGGCGAGCGGCACGCACCGTTCGTCGCCCACGAACCAGTGGGTCGCAGCGAGCAACTCCGCCGGCAACGCCTGCGTCTCCACGCACCAACGATACCAGGCCTTGGGCGTCGACCCGCCGGTAAGCGCCCAACCGAAACGCCCGGGGGCGGCGGCGCGCCACGCCTCGGTCCCCAGCCTCGCCAGTTCGGAGAACAACTCGTCGGGCGAGCCGACACAGACGGAGCCAAATTCGGTGGTGCAGGTTCTCATAGGCGGGATTGGGCGGAAGCCGCGCCCACACCCTGGGTGCCGGCCGCGACGGGAGACGCGAAGCGTGGCCGAATCGTGCCCCGCCGCAACCGTTTCCGCGACCGGCGCCGGTCGCTCCGGACGGCCGTGGCGCGGGCTTCAGCCCGCAATGCCCGCCGGACAAACCCAGCCGGCACACCAGGCCCGGGTCTGTCTCCGCGGGATGAATCCCGCGCCACGGAGGTTCCAGTGCGGCGTGCGCGCACACGAAAAAGGCGGGCCGCGCTGGCGGCCCGCCCCGGAAAGCAACGACACTCGCAGCGCCTACTTCGTGCGCGCCTGCGGGCGGTCGGCCGCCGGCCAGTCGATGTGGTAAAACTCGCCGCGGGGCCGGTCGGTGCGCTCGTAGGTGTGCGCGCCGAAGAAGTCGCGCTGGCCCTGGAGCAGGTTGGCCGGGAGGCGAGCGGAGCGGTAGCCGTCGTAGTACGCCAGCGCGGAGCTGAACGTGGGCGCCGGGATGCCGACCTGGGCCGCCGTGGCGACGACGGTGCGCCAGTTCTTCTGCGCCTTCTGCACGGTCTTGTTGAAGTACGGATCGAGGAGGAGATTCGCCAGCTTCGGGTTCGACGCGAAGGCCTCGGTGATCTTCTGCAGGAACACGGCGCGGATGATGCAACCGCCCCGCCAGATCTGCGCGATCTTCCCGAAGTTGAGCTTCCAGTTGTACTCCTTCTGCGCCTCGCGCATGAGCTGGAAGCCCTGCGCGTACGAGCAGATCTTCGAGCAGTAGAGCGCGTCGTGGATGGCCTTCAGGAAGGCGGTCTTGGAGCCCTTGAACTTGGTCTTCGGGCCCTTGAGGATCTTCGCGGCGGCCACGCGCTCCTCCTTCACCGCGGAGATGCAGCGGGAGAACACGGCCTCGGCGAGCGTCGGCGCGGGCACCCCCATGTCGAGGGCGCTCACGCTGGTCCACTTGCCGGTGCCCTTCTGTCCTGCCGTATCGAGCACGATGTCGACGAACGGCTTCTTCGTGACCGGGTCGGCCTGCTGGAGGATGTCGGCGGTGATCTCGACGAGGAAGCTGTCGAGCGCGCCCTTGTTCCACTTCGCGAAGACCTTGCCGATCTCCGGGGCGCTCATGCCGAGCACGCCGCGCATCAGGTCGTAGGCTTCGCAGATCATCTGCATGTCGCCGTACTCGATGCCGTTGTGAACCATCTTCACGTAGTGGCCGGCGCCGTCGGTGCCGATGTAGGTCGCGCAGGGCACGCCGCCCTTGACGGGTTTGCCGGGCTTGGCGCCGGTGAGCGGGCGGCCGGTCTTGCGGTCGACCTTGGCGGAAATGGCGTTCCAGACGGGTTCGAGGAACTTGTAGGCCGCGGGGTCGCCGCCGGGCATGACGGAGGGGCCGAAACGCGCGCCTTCCTCGCCGCCGGAGACGCCGCTGCCGATGAAGCGGAAGCCGGCCTCGCGCAGCGCCTTCTCGCGGCGGATGGTGTCGGTCCACTTCGAGTTGCCGCCGTCGACGATGATATCGCCGGCCTCGAGGAGCGGGCGGAGCGAGTCGATCACGGCGTCGGTCGCCGCGCCGGCCTGCACCATGATCACGATACGGCGGGGCTTGGCGAGCGAGGCGACGAAGTCCTTGAGCTCGGCGAAGCCGACCAAGCCGCCGGGGGTGTTCGGGTTGGCGGCGACGAACTCGTCGGTCTTGGCCGCGGTACGGTTGTAGACCGAGATGCGGAAGCCGTGGTCGGCGATGTTGAGGGCGAGGTTCTGACCCATCACGGCGAGGCCGATGAGTCCGATTTCGGAGAGTTGTTCGGGCATGAGGTACAGGTTGGCGGAGGCGGACGGTGGTAGACGAACGAAGGATCGCGGTCCGCCGAGCGACAGGCCAAGGGATGACAACCGAGAGACACCGCGACCGGCAGCCGGCGGAAGGAGCGGGAGGTTTGCGAAGAACCGGGAACGGCGCAAGCGTTGCAGCAAGGTGACGCGATCGACATTGTTGCACGTCCACAAACGCCCCCTGGCCATGAAATCCTGGATTCCCGACGAGACCTACCACGCCTTCCTCGCCGCGATGCCCATCGCCTGCGTCGACGTGGCCATCGTGCACCGAGGCGCGGTCCTGCTCGTACGGCGCAAGGATGCCCCGGCCCGCGGAGAGTGGTGGGTGCCCGGCGGACGCGTCTGGAAGGGCGAGACCATGCGGGAGACGGCAGCGCGCAAGGCCCGCGACGAGGTCGGGATCCGGTGCCACGTGGGCCCGATCATCCACACCGCCGAGACGATCTTTCCCGACGGTCCCGCCGGCATCGCGGTCCACTCGATCAACACCTGTTTCTTCCTGTATCCCGTGGCAGCCACGGTGCGGCTCTCCGCCACCCTCGACCAGCACCACGGCGGCGCCAAATGGGTCCGGACCATCCCGCGCGGGCTCGATCCCTACGTGACCCGCTGCCTCCAGGGCGCGGGGTTGGAGGCGTGAAGGAGCAGGCGAGCGCCGCGGAGCGGAGGACAATCGTTCCCCCGCGGCCTCCCGACTCCCGTCGCTCGGCCGATCCCGCGGTTCAGGCCGGGCAAAACCGCAGCATGCCGCCATCGGGCGACGGGACGGCACGCCGCTGCCGGTGCTCGGCAAGCAGCGACCGCACCATCGCGATCAGACTCTCCAACCGCACGGGCTTCTCCACCGCCCGCATGGGTTGCAACACGAGCTCGGGGTCCGACTCCAGATTCGGCAGGTCGCCGGAGATGAGGATGCAGGGCAGCCGATGGCCGGCCCGCCGCAGTTTCCGGATCAGGTCGAGTCCGGCCAGCCGAGGCATCATGTGGTCGGTGATCACCAGATCGAAGCTGCCCGCGTGCAGCGCCTCCCACGCCGCCTGACCGTCCTTGGCGGCGTGCACCTCGTACTGAAACATCTGCAACGCCGAACACAGGATCCGCAGCACATCGGGATCGTCGTCGGCCACCAGCAGGCGGAGGCGCGCCGGATCGGCGGGCAAGGCGGTGGAGGCGGCGGGACGAGGCGCGGCGGCCCCGGAAGACCGGGCGCTGGGCCCGACGTGGGAAGGATCGGCGTTCATGTCAGGACTGGGGATTGGTTGGTGGGCGCCACGCGACCGGCGGACGAGCGAAGCCGACCGCGCGCGCGGCCGGTTCGGACGCCAGCCGCCAGACGATGCTGCGGAGAAACTCCGGGAGCAGTTTTCGCCGCCGCGCGCGTTGCCGCCGGGCGATCGGGCAACCCGCAGAGCTCGAAACGCGGCGCAGAAAGGCGGTCGGCGCGCGGCGGCGGTTAAGGGCAAGTGTCGGTGCAGTCACCATTGGGAAGGTTCGGGCGTGATGTCCGCCCGCCTCCCAAAGCGAAATCCGTCACTCCAAAACGATCAGCACCGGCGAAAAAAACGCGGGACACACCACAGCGCTCTCCGCGAACCCAGTAGGTTCCTCTCGCCTGCGGTAGGAGCGGATCATGCGTCCGCACCGTCTGGCGCTCCGCCCGTGTGTTCCCTCGATCACTCACCCACGCCGCCGCGCCCGCGTCTCCTCGGTCCGCCGGCGAGCGGCGACCCTACCGCATGCGGTCTTCTCGAATCCGATAGCGCCCTCCCGCCTGCAGTCGGGGCGGATCGCGGGGGCTTCGGGTCCTCCACCACTCACCGTCCACAGTCCACCGCCGACTGCCCACCGTCGACCGATCACCCGCTGCTGCGCATCCGGTTGATTTCGGCGAAGAGCCAAGCGCGCGCGTAGGTCCAGTCGCGGCGCGCCGTCGGCTCCGAGATCCCGAGGACGAGCGCGGCTTCCTTGAACGTGAGGCCCACGAAATAGCACTGCTTCACCAACTCGGCCTTGCGGCTGTCATGCCGGGCGAGCGCGTCCAGCGCCTCGTGGACGTCGAGCAATTCTGCGTCGTCGGCCCCCGCGGCGTACGGCACCTGGTCGAGTGCATCGGCGTGGGTCCGCACGAGTTCGCCGCCGTGGCGCACCGCCTGACGCTTCCGCGCGCGATCGATGAGGATGCGCCGCATCGCCTCCGCCGCCGCGGCGAAGAAGTGCGCGCGGTTTTGCCACTCGGGCTGCGCCTCGCCCCCGAGCCGTAACCACGCCTCATGGACCAGTGCCGTGGCCTGGAGAGTCTGCCCCGGCGCCTCGCACGCCATCTTGGCCGCCGCGAGTTTGCGCAACTCCTCGTAGACCAGCGGCAGCAACTCGTCGGCCGCCCGGAGATCGCCCCGGTTGACTCGGTCGAGAATGACGGTGACGTCGCGCACACGACACGGAAAACCGCCCCCCGCCCGGGGACAACGCCGAATTCGGATCTCCCCCAGCACCGCCGGCGTTGTAGGCCACTTCGGCGAGGTGGCCCGCCGGGCGGAAAACCAGGGCGGCGACCTGCCTACGGATAATCGACGGCCCGGGGTGGACGGCGTTGCCGTCAACGCCGTCAGGCGCGCGAGCGGACGCGGAGAAGCGTTTGGTGCGGCACTCGCCCGCGAGCGCGTCGCCATCAGCCGCGATCCGAGTCCTCGACCCGATTGGGGGCAATCGGGTCCACCTCACCGCGCCGGCAGAACCGCGACGAGCGCGGCAAGAACGAGGAGGCTGAGGTGTTTCATTGGGATCGGCTGTTTGCCCAGGGCTACGCCGGAAATGAAGACACCATACTCCCACTCCCGCCGCAGCAACGCCCCGAAAGTCGGGGCGTCACCGCAAAGCTCCGCCAAGCCCGTGGCGGAGCGCAACTGTTTTCCGACTACGATGATCGCAGAAACGTAGCCGGCCTGAGTCTTGCGTGTCGACCGCGCGCAGGTTACGCCTTGGCCTGCACCCTTGGCCGATTGTCGTTCTCAAGGCCAGGATCGATAATGCCGATCGCACCATCTGAGCCTCGCTGCAGAATCACGGAGAATTTGTAGAGGACATTCTCCGTACCCTTCTTGAAGCGGTCCGTGAACGTCAGCGTCTGACCATCGATCACGATCTTGCGCTGGAGGAGATCCGGCCGGCCAAGGCGCAGTGCCTCGCTGAGCTTTTCGCTGTCTTCACGCACAAAGGTGATGCCGGCCGGGTAATACTTGATCTTGTCCTTTGCTGCGATGGTGAGGCTGATGACCGCGCCAGGCGCTTTGACGACAAGAGTGTCATCCTTGAGCGAAACGCGCGGGTGCGGGCGTTTCAGCTTCATCGTGTAGCCGGTGTCGCGCGCTCCACGAAGCTCCGGCGAAAGCACAGGGCGGAACTCGGTAACAGTGATGACGACTTCAGCAGGGCTGTTGGTACGGGATGTTACTTTGGTGTTTTTCATGTGGGTTCAGAACAGAAATGAGTGCGGCAAAGGCCTCACGATTCAGGGCGCAGGTGTCTCGGTTTGATCCCAACCCGACGTGATCGCAGACGGCCACGGGTCGATCGGGACGTACCCGTATCGGCTGAGTCGCGCCACAATTGAGCGTGCCTCACCGAGACGTCCTGCTGCCTCAGCAACCCGCGCCGCCGGGTCAAGGAGCCGCCAATCACGGCATCCTGGCGGTCGAATTTGAAGCAACTCCTCAGCCCGCTGGCCGAACAGGCGGGCTTGGTCTAGGTCTCCAGTTCGCACCAAGATCTCCCCACCCATAACTAGCATTCTTGCGTAGTCGCCGACCTCAGCGCCAGAGGCTCGGCTGTTATGAGTACGAGCTCCGGTTGTCGCGACAGCGCGTTTTGCAAGATCCACCGCCCTACTCGGATCATTGTCGGCACACAAAAGAGCCAACAGTAGCCATGCCTTAGCTCGGCCTGTTGCGAATTCTAGACTTGTCGGCTCGGTCGCCGCCAAGCGCTCGAATTGAGTCCCGGCCTCAGCAGCCAGCGCGTTAGCTTGGGCAAGTCGTCCTTGGCGCCGCATCAATGTCGCTCGTTTCAACATAGCTATGGGCATCGCAACCGCCCAACGCCGGTTATTCGCATCTAGTTTCTCAAGCTCATCCAAGAGACTAAGCACTCTACCCAGCCTTTCATCAGCCGGATCATGTGCGCCTGTCACCATATCAACGTCTGTCTGGTTGAGATACGCATCGCTTAGCTTGAACTTCCACCGAGCCGTTTGTGGTTCGCGGCGGACGAGGTCTTCCATTGTCACTGCTTGTTTGGCGTAGCGGTCCTTCGCCTCGGCGAACTCGCCCAGTTGCTCGGCGATGCGACCGAGCCAGGAGTGCGCAATGGCCATCCGATAACACAGTTCAAGGTCGTCCGGGCGGGCGGCGCTCATCTGCTCCAGTGTCGCCAGCTCGGCGAGGAAGCCGGCGCGGGCGGCGTCGAGATCGCCGCGTTCCTCGGCGAGGGCGGCGAGGTTGTGGTCGCCGTAGGCCATCTCACTCCGCCATTCGTGCCGCTCGGGATCGAGCCGCACGAGGGCGGCGGCGGTGGCGTGGTAACGATGCAGCCACTCGCCGGCGGGGCCGAACTCGCCGCGTTGCCAGTGCACGAAGCCCACCCAGTACTCCGCCTGACCGCGCTCGAAGAGCATGTCGCCGTTGTCCGGATGCCGCGTGGCGAGCACCGCGGCGCGATCATACGCCTCGGTGAACGCCGCGAGCGCGTCGGCGTAGCGGGCCTGATCCATCCGGATCTCGCCGATCTGGCTGAGCGCCTTCGCGTAGCGGGTGAGCGTGGCGTCGTCGAGACCCTCGGCCTGGCGCGCGGAGAAGTGTTTCATCGCCCGGTCGCCGACGGATTCCAGCACGTCGAGCCGGCCGACCTTCGAGAGCTGTTTGCGCAGGTCGCCGAGCATGAAGCCGAGCAGGTCCTCGGCGTGGGCGCGCTCGGTCTGCGCGAGGCGTTCGGCGCGGCGGGCGCGCACGGCCTGCGTGACGCTCACGACCGTGCCCGCGACGAGCGCAAGCGCGACGGCGGCGGCTGCGCCGAAGACGAGGCGGTTGCGCCGGATGAGCCGGCCGAGCCGGTAGGCCGCGGTGGGGGGGCGGGCGGTCACGGGCTCGTGTTGCAGGTGCCGCAGGATATCGCGGGCGAACTCGCTAGCCGTGTCGTAGCGGCGGCTGCGGTTCTTCGCGAGGGCCTTCATCACGATCCAGTCGAGGTCGCCGCGCAGGAGCAGCGAGAGCTGCGCGGCAGCGAGCCCGCGTTGGCGCGCGGCGGTGTCGCGGTCGGAACCGGCGAGGGTGTTGAGCCGGGTGGACGGTTTCGGGGGCTCGACCTCGCGGATGATCCGGCGGATCTCGTCGAGCCCGGCCTGCAGGAGCGTCTTCGGGTCGAAGGGCGGCCGGCCGGTCAACAACTCGTAGAGCAGCACGCCGAGCGAGTAGATATCGCTGCGGGTGTCGATGTCGTCGGCGGTGAGCTCGGCCTGCTCGGGGCTCATGTAGGCCGGCGTGCCGATGAACTGCTCGAACGCCGTGAAGAGCGTGCGGTCGGTGAGGCGCCCCGCCGTGGCCTTCGCGATGCCGAAATCGATCACCTTCGGCACCGGTTCGCCGTCGTGTTGCGTCACGAGCACGTTGGACGGTTTCAGGTCGCGGTGGATGACGCCCTTTTGGTGCGCGTGCTCGACAGCCTGACACACCTGCGCAAAGAGCCGGAGGCGCGCGACGGTCGGGAGGTTGTGCTGGTCGCAATAGCGCGTGATCGGCACGCCCGGCACGAGCTCCATCACGAAAAACGGCCGGCCCGTGGCGGTCGCACCGGCGTCGAACACGCGGGCGATGCTCGGGTGGTCCATCAACGCGAGCGCCTGCCGCTCGGCCTCGAAACGCGTCACCACCGCGGCCGTATCCATGCCGAGCTTGATGACCTTCAACGCCACGCGGCGGCGCACCGGCTCTTCCTGCTCAGCCATCCACACCACGCCGCAGCCGCCCTCGCCGATCTGCTGGAGCAGCTTGTAGCGGCCGATCCGGTCGCCCGGGCGGTCGGTCGGCAACGCGGCCTGCGGCTCGCGCGGCGCCGCCATGAAACCGGCCGCGGCCTCGTGCGCGGCGAGCAACGCCT